>NZ_BCTL01000010.1 GCF_001571265.1 Cedecea neteri NBRC 105707 = ATCC 33855
ACCTGCTCTACGAGACCATCGAGGATCACAGAACCCGTTCCGGTGCCAGTCTCATCAAATCGTGGTTTAGATAGCTGGACAGGGAAACTGACATTATTGTTTCTCAGTGAGAAACAGGACTTCGATTGACTAATCTTTGTGTTAATCGCTTTTTCGAAGTCGCCTTTTTCACCACAGCCGGATAACAGAACAGCAAGACTCCCTGCGACTAAAAATTTACGCATAGTATTAACCCTGAATTAATGGTTGATGGTGCCGTTTCTTAATACCACCAGACGAACTGGCATATCGGCGTTATTGACTGTAGCGAATCCACGGACTTCGAAGTTGTTTACGGTCCCGGCAATACTGACCTTCTGGCCTTTCTTATACGTCAGAACAGCATCATCAAGCCCGGAGTAGTAATCAATCCAGACCATCCCACCGCAGTAGTTGGTATCTGAGGTCTTAAACAACAGGTAATAGTTCGCATGGGCTGCTTTTGGCATACCTGTCATCATATCGCTGGCACTTCTGCCCTTCGTAACTTCCAGTACAGTGGCATTAGCAATTGAGATCCGCTTTCCGGTCCATTTCTTCTCCGCAGCCATCGCGTTTTCTTCATAGTCTTTGCAAACAGTGCCAAGACCAGACACTGCTGATGCCGGGCCTGAGTTTTGGCTGGAGGTGGAGCCACCCAGTGTTTTATCAACAGCATTGTTTAATGATGACAAGGACGAACTGATTGCCCCATTAACTTTATTCACGCCATCATTGAGCTGCTGGCATCCCGACAGAAACACAGAAGCTAACAACAGTGGCATTGCTGTTCTTACTTTCATAACTATCCCCAAAATGTGGAAAGTAGAGCCAACAACAGCCCTTACCCGTATTTTTGGGATTACAGGGCTGTATTGAACATTTAATCAATTGATATGATTCAATTAATTTTGTTGTTCGTCATATCGTTTGTATCGATCGAATGCAAAACAATTGATAGCTTAAAACTATCATTAATTACATATTGATCGTTTTAGGCAATTAAAATACCGATCAATAAAGCCATTTTAATCGTCAAAATCTATCGATAATCAATTATCGATCTGTTTTACCGATCATTTTTGTTGATGGATTTTGTCCCAGCAAAGTGGGCAGATACCCATAGGATGGTTTTCAGGTGGAGAACGGAAGCTGGGGGCAAAGTAGGTAAGTCTGTTTTGCGGTCTTGCTGTAGGTTTCAGCTTCTACATCAGCGATCTTATTGTTTCTTCGCTGACTTGGCTAAGTTCGGAGATCAATCTTCCATAAACATTTATCATTCGTTCCTTATCACTATCATTTGCTGGTTCTGACAGGAAGAAAAAATCGTAATCTTTAACATAGATGTTATTACCGTTTTCGAGAGTAAGTTTTATTCCGTATTCGTCTTCTTCCATTTCTTTTACTACGCAGGTGAGAAATGGTGTTTTTTCATGCGCATTAAATAGGATAATGGTTTTAATGTTGTTCATTTTGTGTTTTCCTTATCTTGTTTTATTATTTTTTAATACACTGTTTTTATCGGAAAGATCAAATTTAAAACCGGAAAAATGACATATTACTTTCTATTGTAATCTTTTTTTGAAAAGATATTTATCTTATGAGCTGGCGCTCATGTGCTTACGCACTGACGCTGATTAAAACCCGGTATTAAATGAAATCATGAACTTTAGTTTTTCATGAAAAAGAATCTTCCTGAGTTAAATTTATCCTCTGAATCAAAAAAAGGATACTGTTTTACAACCGCAGCATTTGGTGATTGTTCAAAACAATCACATCGCTGGAACAGGGTTCATCCCTGTTAATGATGGATTTATCCATAAAAATAGCGGCAACAGCCGCCTGTAAAATAAAAGAAAAAAAATTACCTGCTGAGAGTATCCGCAGCGCGTCGTGATTGTATAAAACAATCACTTCGCTGTAATAAGATAGACAGGAATATAATACTGAAAATTGTCAGGTGCCTTAATCTGAATGGCACTGATTAAATTTAAAGTAAAGCGTTCCCGACAACAGATAAAAAACACTACGGTAAAGGCTGAAAACTTAACATCATTTCCCCCCTGAAAAACTCATACATTAACATAAAAACAGCAGGTGCCATTTATCCGGCACACATCCCCTTTTACTATATTAAACTTATTACTATATTACGGATGTTATTCTCTATATAAAACAACAGATTACAGAAAAAAAGTTATAGTTTCCTATAACTATGGTTATCGATATCTATAACTCGGGTTATCGAAAGCTATAACTAAGGTTAGCAAAAACTATAACCCTAGTTTCACCCTGAAACCATTATCTGAACAGTGGCGGGGTTTCCAGTCTGACTAAACTTATTCCAATAGTTCGGTGCTTATCATTTGCCTGTATTAGATTATCTGGATAGCTCTCCATAATATTAAAACTTTTTCCATTTATTTTTGACTTTGTTATTGACCATAGTATTTAATCTGTTATGTATTAAAAAGAACAATAATAAAAGGAAAATACAATGACAACAATAGATTTTACCTCACTTAACACTCTGTCTCCCTTTGAGTTAAAACTTTATATTGATGACCACGATTTCAGCAGTGAACAGAAATTGCAGATATTTGAGCACTATTACAGCACGCATAAAGACACAACCAATATCTACACCCGCAAGGAAAATATAAAATCGATTAAAAAAGATGTTGATTACGTTCATATGTTCACACAGAACTTCCAGAAACTGGCTGAGCTTAATATTTCTAAAAATGAACTTAAGGTGATAGCCAGAATCCTGAACATCATGGAGTTCGGGAACTGCTTTCATATCTCACAGGCAAAGCTGTGCCGTGATTTGGATATCAAGAAATCCAATATGTCTCTTGTCTTTACAAAATTAAAAAGAAAAGGGATTATCATCGATAAAGACGGAGATCTTTTTATGAACTCAAATATATTTCTGAAAGGACAGGCGCATACCATTAATGAAAAGCAACGCCCTAACGTTAAAAAGGCTCAACGCTTTGAGGTTAATGACCAGCTCACCTTTGAGAATGTATATACTTTCCATACTGATGCAGATAATCAGCATGAAACAAAAAACGAACCAGTTTATGTTTCTGATTCCGATGAAAATATTTCTCTACAGTATCCTGAAAAACCAAACCCGGAAGTTAATAAGTCAGATGAAGAACATTTTCACTACACATTAAAAGAAAAAGAGCAGATACATTCCGTGCTAATTTGACACTTTTATCATGCCTCGTAAAATATAAATATACCCTATTATATTAATGAGGCTTTTATGAAAAAAACAAAAACAGACAACAGTGATATTATTGATTATCTGAACACCACGCAGGAACTAAAAAAATATCCCGATATAAAATCTTTCTGGCAGGAGTATAGACGATTAAGAGAAGATGCTCCCATTGGTAAAACTAATCAGTTCTATTCTGCCCATAAAGAACTGCGTCGCCTTGATAAAAAATAAATGAATTATTGAGCACATTTATTTCTGAACTTAATCCGGTAATAAAGGAAAAGACACCTGAGAGCATCATGCGTCGTTCCTTAGCCAGAACATTTATCCGTGAGAAAAGTGATGAAGAAATCATCTCAATGTTGTTAAAGCAGAGAACTGAGGCTTTGCTTGAGTTTCAGAGTGATATTGAGCACAGTCTTGCTCAACTTTCCGAAATCACGTCAACCTTCAATACGGCACATGAAAACACACCTCACCGAAGATTTAGATTATGACCCGAACTTATGACCCGAACTTATCGGCCCCATAGTAGTGCTGATACTTATAAAACCGTTTTAGCTCAGACTTGGCGCTGACAGTTTACCCGGACAGAACACTATCAGATCTGACAGTCTGCTTTGAGTGAGGAACGGACCTTGAAAGGTTGAATAGGTCCATCAAAGCTGCTACTTTCTAACACATAAATGATCTAGGGGTTACAAGAGAAATATAATCGCCAGAACGCAGTTTAACAGATCCTGTAATGCTATTTTATATAGTTTAGTCCATAAAAATGGTAACCCGCTTGAGGTGATAGAATGACGGATAAAGCAACGTTCCGTGCTGAGTGTCCTGAATGCTTGGGAGAAAGAAACTGTATAGTTATCGGAGAAACAAAGCGGAGTTGGGAGAGTGGGGACAGGCGAAACTCTATGCAATGGGTTACAGAATATCGCCTGTTACAATGTAAAGGATGTGATACGGTGTTTTATCATTCAAAATCATGGGACAGCGAAGATTTGGATTACGATTATGATGATGCAGGTCAGACTGTTATCACCCCTAACTATAGATATGAAACCTATCCGAGATCACTTGAACATCGACCGCCGCAATGGATTGAAAATTTAGCAGCCATTGACTATCAACTCTCTATCTTACTTAATGAAGTGTATCAGGCCTATTATAATGAATCTTATATTTTAGCTTCCATTGGTTTAAGAACCGCCTTTGACCGCACTTCAGAGGTTCTGAACATATTACCTACATTACCTTTAGGGAAAAAAGTCGAAAAACTCGCAGAGGATGGTTATATCGGTGAAACTGAAAAAAGTCAGTTGCTTATAGTCACAGATGCAGGTAATGCCGCTGCGCATCGCGCTTGGTCACCGACAAAAAGCGAGTTTAAATCTCTTTTAACAATAACAGAGGATTTTATTCGTCGGTCTGTGCTTCGCGATGATGGCATTATGAAAATTGCCGGAAAAATCCCAGCCAAACAAAAAAAACATATCGAAAAAGCCTCTAATGCAGTCAATGCACTTCCCGATTTATTAGTTCAGCCTTATACAGAAGGTGAGTAATGTGCACTTTCTCTGTTAATCTAAGTCGCGAATACAATATCGCGTAGCGAAATCCATATCAATTTTCTTTCATTAGGCGCCATAGGAACGGAAGCTCATGATTGTTATCACCGAGGACTAGCTTCTAACAATACCCTATGTTAATGAACGGGACTGGTCTGGAGGCTTTGAATCAAAATGTTCATTCTTAGCGCAAAGCTTCTGCGGTTGTAGAAATATCAGAAAGTGAAATGCTTCCACCACCCATAAAAAGCTTGTAAAACCTTTCACCTAATCCTGTGAATTCTAATCCGAAAGGGATGATGTCATGCCATGCCAGCAAAGATACGTAGCTATTTCCGCCAGCACTCCTAGCGCAGACTAATCCCAAATTATACAGGGCATAAATTTCTTGGAGCAGTGCGACAGTACTTGCCTGCATGTTGGCATTTTTGGTTCGGTAGTCATGCTTTCTAAGATTTTGAAAGTCAGAATAATGTGGTTTCATCATGATCAAACTCATAATACAGAGTTGCCGGTACGTCAGTGAATCGAACAACCGGAGATAATAATTAGCTTCTTCGGTACTGACTCCCGGGGAGTAGACCATATTTGCGTAAAAATTCCCGAGAAGTAGAATCTTCTTTTCCTCATGCTCTTCACGCGCCCTTCTTAACGTTCCCTCTAGGATTTCTTCTGCATTACTGCGTTTTCCTTCTTCAGAGTTAAAGAAACCATCTTTTCTGGGTTCATTACCTGACTGAGCAGCCTTTTCAATTTTATTGAATGCAACTGCAGCAGCAGCCCCAACACGGACTTTTTCGCGTGCAGACATCGCACGATCTGCCACATCACCGAGAAGTTTTGCACCAGCTTTCGCGACAATCACCCCTACCGAACCAGCCCCAGCAGCTCCCGCAGGGCCAGCTGCGAAAAAGCCAATTGCGCCGCCAACTGCAGCGCCAGCTATCTCTGCGCCTGTCGAAATTAGTGATTTGGCTTTTTCAATATCTTCTTCGTTTGACCTATTCATAACTTTATCTTTTAGACAGGAAATGGATGGTTCTAATGAAGATACGTTTACCACATGAAAGTCATTAACTCCACATTACCTGATGACAGTGACCTGTTTTCCGTTGATTAACACCATAATGTTATTCAAATGGATGTTTGGCCACCTAAAACTAACCACTGTAATGACAACCGCTTTTGGCACAGAGCTGCTTGTCAGAACAGGTTGAACTCTGTGTTGTGATCATGCCAACTCAAGCTCGTGCTAACACTTACAACTTAACGCGCTTCCCAGTCAATCTTCAGCTTCCAGTATGTATCATCATCAGAAAGTATCCTCAGTATATGAGGAACAACAAATCTTTCATGAAAATAAAGCGTCATGTTGATGATGGCCTTTGTATCGGCCCGGCTCAGTTTTTCGCACTCAATATTCTGCTCTGCTTTAAAGTTAGCAAAGTCGGCTTTAATATTATTCTGGCAGATGGTATACATCATATGCGGCGTATCCCCTGATAACATGAAGGGAAGATCCACTTCATTGCTTTTCACAAGATTATATGCCATCTGACTATACTGGTTCATCATCAGCCACGCGATATGTCTGTTTATTTCTTTTTTATCTTTTAATGTTTGCTTACTCATAATACACCCTCTTATTTAAGATTATTTTTCATGCTATTTTCACTTATTCAAGAAAAGTCTGTTTTGATGTATATCCCTGACCAAATACTGCGCCAGATATTGCTCATGCAGGTACATCATCGTCTTTTTTGCTTTTTCAAAATCAGCTTCTTCTAAATTTTCCTTACCATTGCCATTACTTTTACTGTAGGCATCAAAATGTTCACAGATATGAGCAATGACGTAATCAAATGCGTCACTGATATACTTAATCTCTGTCACGTATTTTAACGCGCCTGCCTTGTCTGATTTCGCTTTCCCATGTATAAGATGACAATAAATGTCCAGACCAAGTGTAATCATAAATGCAGTTGATTCATTTTCTTCGTTTACAAAAATAGTTTCCATATTTATCTCTTATTATGTATTTAATGTATATTCCAGACACACGTATCCTTCATCGTCAGATGATGTCTGAAATGTGTTTATTAGTTTTCTGTCAGGATTATTTGTGCAGACTTACTGCATGAGCTTATACAAATAACTGTGCGTAAAAGCTAATGACTGTAAATGTTCTCTTGCCCTTATCTGATTAACATTTCTGAACAGACAATATCCACTCTTCTCATCATGACCTTCATAGAAATATTCCTTTGTAGTGTCGATAATAATATCAATGAACCTTTTCATTTCCTTTTTATTTACCATAAGCTCCTTATGATACGATGGCATTTCTCTTTTGAGCTTATTAATATTTTCATTGAATAGCCTTTCTGCCACTTCATTAAAATGCTTTGTTGTTTTTACTTCTAATATCATAAAACCACCTCATTATTTGCCATGTTATTTTTTGAAAAATCATATCGTGTGTTCTGGATTGTTTTTTCAATCCATTCGTCCACTTCACTTTCAATAAAAGCTATCGACCTTAGCCCTATTTTTACTCTGTCAGGAAAGCTGCCATCTTTAATACGCTCATACAATGTGGTACGACTGAACCCCACCCGATTGAGCACTTCTGGTACCCGGATAAATCGTTTAACTGCTTTTTCATTTCTCATAGAGCTTTGCTCGTTGTTGTTTTTCATTGTCTTTTCCTCCGTTGTTTCGACAGGAGCCATACTAAGGAAATTTGAGATCGCAAGATGCAGACATTGGCAAACAAGATTTTTATGAGAAAGTGGCAAGAAGTGATTTTAGGGGAAAATGGAAGTTTGCGGATTTCGCTGGTTTTGAACAAAACCAGTTGCGGCAGCGTATTGGTATGTATCTACAATGTAGATTGACAGACAGCTCTCCATGCGCTACATTGTAGATACATTTATTTAAGTGAGGATTTTTTATGATTGATGTCCCGGTTAAAAAATGGGGGAACTCGCCTGCAATACGCCTTTCCTCATCTGTTATGCAAGCGTTTGATATGACCTATAACGATAGCTTTGACATGGAAATCAGGGAAACGGAAATAGCGCTGATCCCCAAGAAAAAGCCAAAGTATCAGTTCACGCTGGATGAGTTGCTGGAAGGGATGACCGCCGATAACGTTCATGAGAAAGTCGATTTTGGCGCTCCAGTCGGTAAGGAGCTGCTTTAATGGTTTCTCGTTTTGTTCCTGATTCTGGCGACTTAATCTGGCTGGATTTTGATCCTGTAGTGGGGCATGAACAGGGAGGACACCGCCCCGCTGTTGTTCTTAGCCCCTTCCCCTACAATAACCTTACCGGACTTTGCTTATGTGTTCCCTGCACGACCCAGAGCAAAGGATATAAATTTGAAGTCGAATTATCTGGAGACCGTGAAAGTGTGGCTCTCGCCGATCAGGTTACTTGTGTTGACTGGCGCAACCGTAAGGCAACAAAGAAAGGCAAAGTAACAGCCGATGAGTTAGAAATCATCAGAGCAAAAGCTAGGGTTCTGATTGGTTAGCAATCCTGCTCGGTAGTGTTCAGAAATATCACTGGATATTTGAAAAAATCAGTTGTGTTAGCTCAAACCTGATCTGTCACTCTTACAGTACAATGTTTAACCTAAGTTGACAGGCAACTTTGTGCCAGAAGCGGACGTTTTCTGGCTATGGCAACAAATCAAACAGCACACTACAAGTAATTAACAGATAATTAAAGGTCACTGGTGAAAAATAATCACCACCTCCATAGGAGGTGGTTTAAGAATGACAACATAAATAAAGTTTAACGAGCATTATTTTTTTGCAAACCATACCAAAGAACGGGAGGAACTGGTGTTCTGAAATGCCGATAAGCTATAAAGTCCAAAGCTGATAAGCCAGCCTTGACGGCACTTGATTCTTTGAAAAAATTGTATCTATCCATTCCGCTCAATTCATTCATTCTGTCTTGATAGTCATTCATACTATCCGGAAATGTAATTGGGGCTTCTGTCTCTCCTGTGGCATATTGAGCTTGGTGAAAATACAAATGATGATAAAGATCATTTGTAGGGTGCCATAATTGAGAACACATCTTTGGATAAACTTCTTTTATTCCTTTAATCAGTACATTATATCCTTCTTCTTTTTTCAGAATAACAGTCAATCCTATCAAAGTAGGGATAATCCAAGATGTACTCGTTGTTTTTTCTCTCAGGTAGGTATCATCATTATTGCAATCTAGGCAAATGAGATCATCAAGGGAATCTGTTGATACAGGATGATTCCGGCCAACCTTGAACACAAAATCAAGCCTTACAATCAGTTCCCTAAGCCATTTTTCAGCACTATCAATTTTTCCCATAAGCAGTAGGAATATGAAAGCCAAAGTAATGTCTATTGCGTTTTCATCAAGACGAGGTGAACCCGATGCAGGATTATTACGGATAAGCGCGCATAAGCTTTCAGCAACGACGTTTGCATTGGTAAATCTGACCGCCCGTTCTTCATCTTCACATCGTAGTGCCGCGAAAAAGTTATTTAGTCCAATGCTAGCAAGTATACCTATTTGCTCGAATATAGTTAGATTGATTAATGAACTCTCTGTAGAATATGACGATATGATATATTTTTCATAAAAGTATGGTTGAAGCTTTGAGAAATATTCATTAGAAATGTTGATATAACTTTGCCATAAAGTTTCAATAGTAGAAAAATATCGATGTGGTTTTTTTTCGAGATTAATACGATGCCATACCCACAATAAGCATCGTTCCGATACATATAGTGCTTGTTTAGAATTTCCATCTTGTATTGCCCAATAGGCGAGAATATTTGTAGCAAGGTAACAAGTTCGTATTGATTTTTCAAGTTCCGAACTTGTTAATTCTTTAATTTTTCTTCCTTTAATATCAAGTTGAAGTGTCCGAAGTAATAAATGATAAAAATCATCTTTAGAATAATCATTCTCACAAATTAAAGATAATGCCTTTCTCAAATCGCTTCTATCATCATCACTAAAAATATGCTCATTTAGCATGTGAGTTTCTATAAGGGTTGCTAACTTGGAAGCTCCCCAAAAATCAAACTCATACGACTTATGGTCATCAATATAACCAGACCAGCTCTGGCTGAGTTCCTCTTTCATGTCCCCGCTGGTAGAAAGTATAATTTTTTTTGGTAGTATTTTATGCTCAGGCAATAAATGGTTCTTGATATAAACATCAAAAATTTCATTTAAGCTAGGCCTGATCGAGTTTTTACCGGAATCCCATTCCGTTCGCCCTAAATCTTTTTGCTTTATGACAAAGAGAAAAATTTTTTTTACATTATCTTCTGGATCTCTACCGATTGCGGCAATATCAACACCGTACTGTCTGGTACCAGTTTGTGTCGTGAACAAAGGAACAATATTCATTGACAGCAATAAATTTGGTAGTAGTCTGTCAAGCTCATTTCTTTCCTTTAATGTTCTGATATATTGTGAAATTAACACTTTCATTCCATATCCTTTTTTGCACATCTGAATTGAACCATATTGATTTCATATCCAATATTGTCCATAACATATCTCCTAGGCAAAGAGTAGCTACTAGAAAACTCGTGCAAATATGATGGTTCGCTATAACCTTTTTTATTGAAATTATTGTAGTAAAATGAACCAATACCTGCCTTTAATATTATTTTAGATGCAATGTTAAATATAATTGAACTTTCTTCATGAAGATCATTTTTTCTTGCTTCTACTTTGGTTCTTTCTTTTTGAAAATTATTAACAAGCAATGAAGGTGGTTCTAATTCTTTTATTCGAGGTAAAATTGCAAAAGATGAAATGTATTTATCTATTTCAGCTAGCATCTCTCCATATAACTTTGCCATATTTCCTCGCTGATTTTTGATATTATCTTTTCGCCTTTTAATTTCATCTTGTACATAACCGGGGTAATCCATCGCTATTTCATGTATTATCACTGACTTAACAAGAGCATATGTTCTTTTTTCTGGGTTTTTCACCTTTAATAAAGACAGTATCAAAGATGTTAACTGGGTTTCGTTTGAGATGAAACCCAGTATTCTTCGTACTAAGAAAATAAAGTTCTTTTGTGTAAAACTGTTAATGGTGTCAAGACAGCACTCTAATACATGTTTGTTTTCGTGCACAAACAGGTGGGTTGCTACCAAGCGAGAAAAAATGGTTGCTTCGAGATTTTCATCAATTAATGTTAATGTAAATAATTTATTAAGCAAATCTTGATGCTTTACTATCTCATGGAGAAACACTTCAATACTTTTATTTTCTTCTGATATTGAATTATTTCGTATCATGATAAATATACAATCAGCTAATAACCCATACTTTGATTCATCCTTAGCTAAAGATGCAAAGATGTGGAAAATAACATTGTTCAAAGCATCATTGTTCATTGAAGCTTTACAAATACACGTTAACCAAAATTGAAAATCAGCGTGGGAAGTTAATTGTTTTGTGATAGATAATTTATTGGAAAGTAACTCTATTATTTTCTGATTATTTGATTCGAAAAGCTCACTAATAACAAAACGAATTTCAGGTATTTTTCCTATAGTATCAACTGCCGCTTGCATTCCCGCATTAGAGATCAGAGACACAGGCGACGAAATAGCACTTTTAATAACTTCAAGTATTTTTCTATACTTATATTTATTATCGCTTTTTTCTATAACCCTACCAAGAATCCACAAGGACTGAGGAGAAAGTACGCTATTGCTTTTTTCTATGTCATCAATCAAAATATCAATGACTTTAGTGTACTCTTGTTTTTTTAATGAGAATAAAGCAATATTGTAGAGATGAATAGTATCTGGCTGTATATCCGAATGAAACTTTTTGATTATTTCATGGCATTTCTGTGGGGTATTAGACAACCGTTCCTGTAATGATGAGTAATGACCTGCGTACTGATTTTTTTCTTTATAAATAGAGAAAAAGAAATTAAAGAGTTTTTGTATATCTATATTTTTTACGTATTTTATGAATTGATCCGCTAGCGATGTAATTTCATAAGGATTACGTTCAGACATAAGTAATGATTGCCATACATCAAGCTCATCTTCATATAAGCTGAGGAATAATCCAGCGATTGCACTGTCTCCACGCAAAGTTTGTTCCCATATGCTAAAGGCAGTCAATAATATTGAACTATCTGAATTGACACTCTTATCAGCCATTTCTGAAAAATAGTGATAGGCGACATAATAGTCTCTGTCATCATAAGATGAAAAGATTAATTTATTATTCTTCAAACAATAACCATCTGACTTTTCTTTAAGTAATAAAGATAATTCATGTTTATCTGGTTCATACTCTAGCGTATCAGATCTTGCCAAAAAAAGCTTGTGGGCGATATTTTGAACAATACTACCCTTCATTAACTACCTCCTGTACAGCAAAGGGGAACGATACTTAACCTAACACTAATTAAGATACAGAACACCATGCCCTGTCATAAGATGCAATATTATTAACAACCCTCATTCGTATGGTATGTCTGTTCCTCGTTAAAAGCCGACTGTCAGATTTGCTTGTGCGTTGCCAGAGATAAATGTCTTATCAAGTTTGAACTAATACAAATAAACCTATCGTTATCGCTTGATACCACTACTTTTTCTCTTCTTCTTTTTCGTTCATCTTCATAGCCTCTGCAACCTTGGTGTGTATCATGCTGTCATTTTTGCTCAGGTAGATGTTAAACATCCTATCAAACTCATGGGTAAGCACTTTGTCAGCCAATGGTTTGTCCGTGTCTTTGATTTGAGAGCCACCTCTTATGTCCTCAGAATCATTGGGATAAAGAAGCCTGCCAAGCTGTTCATAGGAAATTTTTTCGTTGTTTCTCTTGGCCCAGAACAGCAGATCCAGCAGAGGGATGATCCTGAAGTTAATTAGCCTCTTGATCGTGCTAAGCCCGAACCTGAATGTTCCCGTTAACGGTTCCGGGATACCATGCGTCCTGCGCCATTCTGGAAGCATACGCTTCATATGCTCGATGACTTCTTCGTCAGTAAGCCTTCTGATGTTAAGTTCCAGATAAAGTGGCTTATGGGGATGAAGCATCTCGATATCAGTCAACCGCCACCGACCAATCTCTTCTGAGGCTGGCATGGTTACGCCCTCTTCTTTAAGCCCCATACGCCGGAGTATTTTTATCTCTCTTAATTGACGCTCATATTTCGCAGCATCCGCCACGGTAATGTGCTTAATATATATTTTCGCGTTCTGGAGAGGGTTTTCTACTGCCTGTCTGAGTGGATAGTCTTTTCCATAGGTAGGGGCTGGATCTTTGCTTGGGCTGACTAATAAAGGCTTTCCCGCCAAAATGTTAGCTTCATAGTCCAGATAACGCTGGCGAATCTTACGGTCATCGTCGTCATTCAACTCTCCATCAAAATCATGTTTAGCTAACCTAAATCGGGCAAACGCTTCCCTCTTCAGGTCTTCAATCGTGATCTCCTGCAAAGCATCATAGTTGCTCACCTTAAACCACGTTTTTACCGCCTTCATGACTTCGCTTGCTTTCATCTATATGCCTTTCTTGTTCATTGTTTTCGCCCGGACGAAAACTGAAAAGGAATCAGATTATTAGCACAATCGTAAAATCCAGAACAGTTCTCACTGCCTGTGGAAATCGCATAAATGCACTGGATGGGAAGTTGTCTTTACATATGTGAAATTAACAGAACGCAAGCAGTGCACTTATGCTGCTATGTTTACAGCAGATTCGACAGAAAGAGATTATTTATGAGGGATACGACAGATGATGGGATCTTTTTTCACACCCTATACGGGAGATTTCAGATACAAAAAAAGCCCGTTTACACGAGCTTTTTATGCAGTACTTTATGCAGGACATAACCAAAAACATTCTGTAAGTTATTGATTTTGCCATAAAAATGGCGGAAGCGCAGAGATTCGAACTCTGGAACCCTTTCGGGTCGCCGGTTTTCAAGACCGGTGCCTTCAACCGCTCGGCCACACTTCCAACGAGGCGAACTATAAACATACCCATACTTCATGTAAAGCACGATTTTGTTCAATCGCCTGAAATTTCATCATATTTGTGTTATTTGCCTGAAACAGCAGCAACATGCTCAGTTTCAAGCCGCTTTTGCTGCCCTCCATCTGAAGGGCAGCATCGACATTAGTGTTTTTTGATGTAGAGATCCTGAGTTAGATATTTACCCAAGGTGCTCGGGGCATAACCTCCCACGTAAGGTTTCACCAGTTGAACCTTCACATAGTGGTAGATAGGGATAGTCGGGACATCTTTCGCAAGAATGTCTTCGGCCTGCTGATAGTATTTGGCGCGTTCTTCCTGGGTAGTGGCCTGTGAAGCTTTGGCGATAATCTCATCGTAAGCAGGATTGCTGTATTTGGAACTGTTCTGGCTGTCCCCAGTGCGGAAGTTGTTCAGGTAGGTCGCCGCATCATCGTAGTCGGCAATCCAACCGTAGCGCACCAGGTCGTAGTTACCGGTGCGTTTGGTATCCAGCATGGTCTTCCATTCCTGGTTTTGCAGCTTAGCCTCGACGCCAACGTTTTTCTTCCACATGGAACTAGCAGCAATGGCAATACGCTGGTGAGATTCCGAGGTGTTATAAAGCAGGTTGAACTGCAGCGGGTGAGATTCGTTAAAGCCCGCCTCTGCCAGCAATTTCTTCGCCTCAGCGACACGCTTATCGTGGCTCCAGCTGCCGTACTCCGCAGGCTTAAGCGTTATCCCGCCAATTTTAGGCTGGCTGACCAGCCACGCAGGCTTTTGCCCCTGCCCTAACACCTTACCGGCGATGATATCTTTATCCAGTGCCAGATTCAGCGCCAGGCGAACGCGCGGGTCATTAAACGGCGCTTTGGTGGTATTGAATTCGTAATAGTAAGTGGAAAGGTAAGGTGTGATATGAACCTGATCCGGAATAGATTTTTTAAGTGAGGCAAAGAGCGTTTCCGGCACGGTATAGGTGATATCAATCTCACCCGCCTTGTAGCGGTTGATATCCGATGTACCAGACGTGACCGGCAGATAAGTCACCTTATTAATCACCGTGTGAGCGTCGTCCCAGTACTCTTTATTACGCTCGCCGACCACTTTCTCATTGACTACCCACTGCGACAGCTTATACGGGCCACTGCTCACGAAGTTGGCCGGCTGGGTCCATTTATCGCCAAATTTTTCTACGGCCGCTTCGCTCACAGGCACCATCGAGGTGTGGCCGAGCATCAGCAGGAAGGCCGAGGTTGGCTGATCGAGCGTTACCTGCACGGTGTTGGCATCCAATGCCTTCACGCCCAGGCTATCAACCGGCTTTTTGCCTTCGGCAATGTCATTGGCATTTTCTATATGCATAGTGCCCGGATAAGTGGCATAAGGGGAACCCGTTTTAGGGTCCACTAAGCGCTTCCAGCTCCAGACCACGTCCTGCGCGGTAATCGGCTCGCCGTTGGACCATTTGAGGCCAGGGCGCAGATGGAACGTCCAAACTTTGTTGTCCTGATTGTCCCATTTTGCCGCCAGATGCGGTTCGATGGTGCCATCGTTTTTGACGCGAATCAGGCCGTCAAAGAAGTCACCAATGATATTAGCCTCAACGTCGCTCTCCACTTTATGAGGATCCAACGATGCCGGTTCACTGCCGTTGTTACGTACCAGCTCCTGTTTGGCTGCAAGCTCGGTTCCTGGCGGAACATCTGCTGCCCATACGCTAGAAATCGCGCTGAGCAGACCCAGAGCAACCAATGATTTTGAAAATGTGTTGTTGTTTGCTTTCATGACCTACGCCTTATTGATGTTATTTAACGACGGTACGGCTAACACTCTTAGTCGGCTTTAGGTAATAAAGCAATATTTTTCAGCCACCTATAAGTGGGTGTTATGGCATTAATTTTGTACAATGTGATAAAGTGCACGAGGTAAAGATGGGTAAAAAGGCTTTTGTCTAATAAAGGTGGGCATTATGCTCATGACCATAAAACACCTGTAAAAGAGAGAGTTTTAGAATGGATCGCATTATTACCTCCTCGCGTGACCGTTCGTCACTGCTCAGCACCCACAAAGTGCTACGTAATACCTATTTCCTGCTGAGTTTAACGCTGGCGTTTTCAGCGTTGACGGCAACCGCCAGCACCGTATTGATGCTACCTTCTCCAGGGTTAATTCTGACGCTGGTTGGTATGTACGGTCTGATGTTCCTGACCTATAAAACCGCAGATAAACCGGTGGGCATTCTGTCTGCATTCGCCTTTACCGGCTTCCTGGGCTATATCCTGGGGCCAATGCTGAATGCCTATCTGTCCGCCGGCATGGGCGACGTTATTGGCATGGCGCTGGGCGGTACCGCGCTGGTGTTCTTTAGCTGCTCGGCGTATGTGCTGACGACCCGCAAAGACATGTCCTTCCTCGGCGGTATGCTGATGGCGGGCGTGGTGGTGGTGCTGATTGGTATGGTGGCTAACATCTTCCTGCAGCTGCCTGCTCTGCATCTGGCGATTAGCGCGGTGTTTATCCTGATTTCTTCAGGTGCCATCCTGTTTGAGACCAGCAACATTATTCGCGGCGGTGAAACCAACTACATCCGCGCGACCGTAAGCCTGTATGTTTCTCTTTATAACATCTTCGTTAGCCTGCTGAGCATCCTTGGTTTTGCCAGCCGCGACTAACTAATACGGCTTTACCAGAAAAGAGAATGCCCTGTGCATTCTCTTTTTTTTGCCCTCCATCCTGCCGCATTCCATCCTTAAGCCCACGGAGAAAATTTGCTACACTTCGGCCGATTTGACGTAAATAGCGGGTAACTATGTTGACCTTTGAAGGCAGAGAAATAGAGACAGACGCGGATGGCTACCTGAAAAATAGCCATGAGTGGAGCGAGCCGCTGGCGGAAGTAATTGCCGCTAGAGAAGGCATTACCCTTGCGGTAGAGCACTGGGAAGTGGTTCGCTTTGTGCGTGAGTTTTATCTGGAGTTTAATACCTCTCCGGCCATTCGCATGCTGGTTAAAGCCATGGCAAACAAGTTCGGCGAAGAGAAAGGCAACAGCCGTTACCTTTATCGCCTCTTCCCGAAGGGTCCGGCCAAACAGGCCACTAAGATTGCGGGCCTGCCAAAACCGGTGAAGTGTATCTAGTAGCGGATACCAAAATTGACCCATTCGCGCTCGGGTTGATGAGGTTCGGTCAGGACCTTATCAACCCTGGCACTGCGAGGCCCGCCGGCTTTTAGCCACGCCAGCAGCTTTTCAACCTGCTCAGCCTCTCCGCAGGCCACCACTTCCACGCTGCCATCATCCAGGTTACGGGCGTACCCGGTTAAGCCTAGCTTTTCCCCCTCACGCTGCGTGCTGTAACGAAAGCCCACGCCCTGTACCATGCCGTGTATCCAACACTTCACGCACTGTTTTTTTGAACTCATTATTGCCTCCGCCTGAACACTCAAAACAGCTCTAAGTCTAACAGGCGACGCCGTTTTTTCTTTGGTCACAGCCTACGTCGTGAGGCTTTCACGTGAATAAATTGCAATTAGCGGCCCTAAACCGGAAAATGGCGCCCATTTCTTAGCGAAGCAGCAAATAAATTATGAGCGTACGTTTAGTGTTAGCCAAAGGGCGCGAGAAGTCGTTATTGCGCCGTCATCCATGGGTATTCTCCGGCGCCGTTGCACGCCTGGAAGGCAAGGCCAGTCTCGGTGAAACGGTTGATGTAGTGGACAGCCAGGGCAAGTGGCTCGCCCGCGCCGCCTTCTCTCCTGAGTCACAAATCCGCGCCCGCGTCTGGACCTTCAATCAGGATGAAAGCATCGATATCGCCTTTTTCACCCGCCGTCTGCAGCAGGCGCAGCAGTGGAGAGACTGGCTAGCTAAGCGTGATGGGCTGGACAGCTATCGCCTGATTGCCGGTGAATCTGACGGTTTGCCTGGCGTGACCATCGATCGTTTTGGCAAGTTCCTGGTTCTGCAACTGCTGTCTGCAGGCGCAGAGTACCAGCGCCCGGCACTGGTTGCGGCCCTGCAGTCTCTCTATCCAGAGTGTTCTATTTACGATCGCTCTGACGTGACGGTACGTAAGAAAGAGGGCATGGATTTGACTCAGGGGCCGGTGAGCGGTGAACTGCCACCTGCCCTGCTGCCGATTGAAGAGCACGGCATGAAGCTGTTGGTTGATATTCAGGGTGGGCATAAAACAGGGTATTACCTCGATCAGCGAGACAGCCGTTTCGCCACTCGCCGCTACGTGGATAATAAACGCGTACTGAACTGCTTCTCCTACACCGGCGGTTTTGCGGTTTCTGCGTTGATGGGTAACTGCAGTCAGGTGGTCAGCGTGGATACCTCCCAGGACGCATTAGATATCGCCAGAAAAAACGTAGAGCTGAACAAACTTGACCTCAGCAAAGCCGAGTTTCTTCGTGATGACGTGTTCAAACTGCTGCGCAAATATCGCGACCAGGGCGAGAAGTTCGACGTCATCGTAATGGATCCGCCTAAATTTGTTGAAAACAAAAATCAGTTGGCGGGTGCCTGTCGCGGCTATAAAGACATCAACATGTTAGCGATTCAGTTGCTGAATCCAGGCGGCGTTTTGATGACCTTCTCTTGCTCCGGACTGATGACCACAGATTTATTCCAGAAAATCATCGCCGATGCCGCCGTAGATGCCGGGCGTGATGTACAATTTATAGAGCAGTTCCGTCAGGCGGCCGATCACCCAGTGATCGCAACCTACCCGGAAGGGCTGTATCTGAAAGGGTTTGCCTGTCGAGTCATGTAGCTTGAAAAGGCGGAAATTGCCCGCATATTCGTATGCAGAGTAATGTTCCCGGGAGGTGACTATGATTGCCAGCAAATACGGTATTGGCCAGCAGGTTCGCCATTCTTTACTGGGCTATCTGGGCGTAGTGGTCGACATCGACCCCGAGTATTCGCTCGATGAGCCGCAGGAAGATGATCTGGCCGACAATAGCGCACTCCGCGCGGCGCCGTGGTACCACGTCGTCATGGAAGATGAGGATGGCCAGGCGATTCACACCTATCTCGCCGAAGCTCAGCTCAGTTCTGAAGATGACGACGAGCACCCTGAACAGCCGTCAATGGACGAACTGGCCGCCTCGATACGCCAACAGCTTCAGGCCCCACGCTTGCGTAACTGATAAAAAAACCCCGCCGAAGCGGGGTTTTTTCTTATTTCGCCAGCCCAAGACGAGGTATTTCAATCGCCGGGCATTTATCCATCACAACGTTTAATCCCGCATTCTGCGCCAACACCGCAGCCTGCTCATTAATCACGCCAAGCTGCATCCAGAGTGTTTTCGCTCCCACGGCAATGGCTTCCTGCGCCACACCCCAGGCTGCCTCAGAATTACGGAACACATCGACCATATCAATTTTCTTCGGTACGTCCGCAAGCGTTGCATAGCCCTGCTGCCCTAACAGCGTTTTACCCGCGACCTTCGGTGACACGGGAATAACCTCATAGCCTTGTTTAATCAGGTAATCCATCACCCGATAACTCGGGCGATCGGGCTTGTCGCTGGCCCCCACCAGCGCAATGGTACGGGTAGTTTTCAGGATATTTTCGATATCATTTGGTTTCATAGCGCCCCCTAAGATGTTGTCTGAAGTGTATGCCAAAGCCCGACACCCAGCCATCTTTCTACTGGAAACTCAGACGCGCAATTTCTGAAAATATGTCTATATGTTAATAGGTGGGTCTCAGGAAAAACTTTGAAACATCCACTCAGCATGTTCACCAGGGAGAGTGAAATGAGAGCAGGTCTGCCACTTGCAGGGCTAATATTGATGATACCAACCCTGGTATGGGGAACCACGCTGCGCCTTTCTGCCGACGTGGATTTACTGGTCCTGGACGGTAAAAGGGTTTCCAGTTCGCTCCTTAAAGGGGCTGACAGCATTGAGATAGATAATGGGCCGCATCAGTTGGTTCTGCGTATTGAAAAAAAATTATCCAGCACACGTAATCGACCTTCCGGGATATCCCCACCGATGGTGATTAGTTTTGATACCAAAGAGATAGACCAGGTCAATATTGTTCTGCCGCTAAAAGAACTCAATCATTCTGTAGCCGCTTTTCAAATTAAGCTGCTGGATGGCCAGGCTCACCCAATTCCCACCCGAACAGACATTTTGGAGATAAAATCCGATCCAACCGGAACGGATTATGAAGAAGAAACTCAGCGCTATAATAAATCAGGAAGAAAAGCGTCAATGCCTGGATTCGCGAATATCAAAATCAACGAAAGCGTTCAGCAATTTGCCCTGGCGATTCCCGACTTTCCACCTGCACAATCTGAAGCACTCACAGAACAACGGTTGAGATACTGGTTCAGTCAGGCAGATAAGCCGACACGGGCACGTTTTTTACGCTGGGCAAATGAGACAGCCAATCCATAGCAATGCCTCGAGATGCCTCGCTTTTTTGACGTTCTACTCTTGCAGCCCCGGGTGCTTTTAGTAATCTGTTAGCAGCCTAAAACTACCCAGGAAACAGAGAATGGAACTAACGACCCGTACCCTTGCGGTAAAAAAACATATCGCACTGGTTGCCCACGATCACTGTAAGGATGCACTTTTGAAATGGGTGCAACGCCACAAAGCAACGCTTGCCAACCACACTCTCTATGCCACCGGGACAACAGGTAATTTAATTCAGCGAGCAACAGGTCTTGAAGTCAATGCGATGCTCAGTGGCCCAATGGGGGGCGATCAGCAGGTAGGCGCCTTAATTTCCGAAGGCAAAATTGATGTCCTGATTTTCTTCTGGGATCCACTCAATGCCGTTCCTCACGATCCTGACGTTAAGGCGCTGCTGCGTCTGGCGACCGTATGGAATATCCCGGTCGCCACCAACCTTTCTACCGCCGATTTTATTATTCATTCACCGGGCTTCAATGAAAGCGTGGATATTCTTATTCCGGATTACCAACGCTACCTGAATGAACGCCTGAAATAATCATGGGCGATTAGCCGCTGGCACGCCAAGACGCTTAAGTGCCTCAACAAAGACAGAGGGTTCCTGCTTGCTGAACATAAGCCAGACCCGATGGCGTGCTCGCGTCAGCGCGACATAAAGTAAACGCCGCTCCTCTGCATCCGGGAAATCCTCCGGCTGTGGCAGGAGCGCCTGCTCCATGATTGACTCCCGTGCGGGTGCAGGAAAACCTTCTTTTCCGTCCTGCAGACCAAGAATGATCACATAATCCGCCTGTTGCCCTTTGCTGGCATGGATAGTCATAAAATCGATATTGAGCTTAGGCCATCGCGTCGCAGCTTTTTCCAGACTGTCCGGGCGCAAATGGTGGTACCGCGCCAACACCAAAATTCTCTGTTCGGGCAAGGCGTAGCCACTGAGTTTGTCGAGTAAATCATCGAGCCTGTCATCGGCAAGCAGAGTCACTGCTTTTTTGTCCCCTTTAGAGAGGCTATTGAGTGGCTTACGCAATTGATACGGGTTTTGCTGCACAAAACCGTTCGCAATTTCGCCGATTCGATCGTTAAAGCGATACGTGGTATCCAGCGCGCAGCTGTCACCTTCACCAAAATGATGGCTGAATGCCGTGGTGAGCGTCATTTCCGCCCCGCTAAATCGGTAGATAGCCTGCCAGTCGTCCCCTACGGCGTAGAGCGAAGTATGGGAATTCTGCCGCCTTAACGCGGCCAGTAAGGCGGCTCGCTGGGGGGAAATGTCTTGAAACTCATCGACAAGGATATGCTTCCACGGGCTGATAAACCGGCCCTTTTCGAGCACATTAATTGCCTGATGAATAAGACCGGAGAAATCAACTGCCTCTTCGGCTTTAAGGGCTGTTTTCCAGCTTTTCAACAATGGTGCCATCAGCTTAATACGCTTAGTGAAAAGTTCCCTGACCTCTTCCGGTGCGCTGTCTATCATTTCTGCCTGTGAACCACCGTGCATCCGCATCAGGCCAAGCCAACGGTCAAGCCGGCTGGCAAGTCGCTTTGCCAGACGCTTATCCTGCCAGTATTCACCCTCAGGGATATCCCACTCAAGTTCTTCGCTAAGCCACTGCCACCAGCCTTTGGCCATCGCCTTTTTTTCCCGGCATTGCTGCCGCCAGCTGTCGATGAGCAGTTGATGGCGAGCCGCTGTGTCGCTCTCAAGTTCACTGACTCGAGGAACTTTCTTGCTCCCCTGCTGAATGATGTGCAGCGCCAGTGAGTGGAAAGTTCTGGCGGAAATAGCCTCAGTATTAAGCCGGCTAGCTATACGCTCATCCATTTCCTGTGCGGCCTGACGGCCAAAGGCTAAAAGCAGGATTTGCTCCTCTGTTGCTTCGCCGCGCTGTAACAACCATCCAGCACGCGCCACAAGAACAGAGGTTTTGCCGCTACCAGCGCCAGCCAGCACCAGTAGAGAATCCTCTCCATTCACCACGGCACGGGCCTGGGACGGATTCAGCGGCGAGCTTTCAACCTGCTCAAAGAAAGCGGCATATTTTTCCAGCATCCGTTCGGTGTAAGCATTATTACGCTGGTGTCGACGCTCTTCGCCTTGTTCAAGCCAGACTTTACATATGGCCCACGCTTCGCGGCAGTTCTCAAATTCGCCGAGCCGGGAATGGGGAATCGGAAGGGCCGCAATAGCGGCGCGAAGGTTATCCTGCAACGCCTGCATATCGCTCCGTCGGAACCACACCTCTTTACGGGTACGACTGGCTATATCTTCTCGCTGAGCGATTAAAACTTCAGCAGCCACCTCGCTCATCTCCGTGCTCCAGTTAAGCCAAAGCGAATTCAGATGGTGGAAAAAACGCTGGGTTTCCGCCCATTCGGTACCGTGCAGGCGCACAACCTTGTCTTCAGGAAGAACGAATTCCAACTCGCCCCAAACCAAGCCACGCTTGCAGTTAATCGCTATTAACTGATTGAATGGGATGAGGTATTCATGGCGATCGCCTTTGACCTCAACGCCGGCAGGTAACAGTTTGACCCGATTATAAGGGTGCTGTGCCAAATGCTTGCCGAGAGAAGTTGATTTGAGTTCCATTACATTGCCCGATCCGATGTGGGAATTATGACTCAAGTTTAACTGCCGATGGAATGACGCTCCAGAGTAAAAACGCGTTATAATTTCTACGGTTAATCACTCTTTATTTTTCTGTCAGGGAAGCGTCACTATGCGTACCGTACTTAATGTTCTGAACTTTGTGCTGGGGGGCTTCTTGACCACCCTCTCATGGTTGTTTGCCACGCTGATCAGCATCGTGCTGATTTTCACTCTGCCGCTGACTCGTTCCTGTTGGGAAATCACCAAGCTTTCCTTTGTGCCCTACGGCAATGAAGCCGTTCATGTGGATGAGCTTAACCCACAGGGTAAAAATACGCTGCTAAATACGGGGGGCACCCTGTTAAATGTGCTTTGGCTGATCTTCTTCGGCTGGTGGCTATGCATTATGCATATCATGGCAGGTATTGCGCAGTGTATTACCCTTATCGGCATCCCTGTAGGGATTGCGAACTTCAAGATTGCGGCCATCGCGTTATGGCCCGTTGGCCGCCGGGTTGTGCCGGTTGAAGTAGCAAGAGCTGCCCGCGAATCCAATGCTCGTCGCCGTTTCCAGTAAGGAGCAGTTGTGCTGACCCTAAGCCCACTGGTACGTCGTTATACATGGAACAGCGCCTGGCTTTATAACTTGCGCATATTTATTGCTCTTGCAGGCACCGCGGCACTGCCGTGGTGGCTCGGTGAAGTCAAGCTGACGATTCCCCTCACGCTTGGCGTTGTGGCCGCCGCCCTGGCCGATCTCGACGACCGCGTAAGTGGTAGGCTACGAAATTTACTGATCACTTTAGTCAGCTTTTTCATTGCTTCAGCATCCGTTGAGTTACTGTTCCCCTGGCCGTGGCTGTTTGCAGTGGGTCTAACGGTATCCACCAGCGGATTTATTCTCCTTGGAGGATTAGGGCAACGCTATGCCACCATTGCCTTTGGGGCGCTGCTTATCGCCATCTACACGATGCTCGGTATTTCCCTCTATGAGCACTGGTATCAACAACCGCTATTCCTTTTAGCAGGCGCCGTCTGGTACAACCTACTGACGTTAGCAGGCCATTTGATTTTCCCGATTCGCCCACTGCAGGACAACCTGGCACGCTGTTATGAAAGCCTCGCGAGCTTTTTGGAAATAAAAGCCACGCTGTTTGATCCTGATATCGAAGAAGAAAGCCAGGCTCCAATGCTCCAGTTGGCCATGGCTAATAGCCAATTAGTGACCACGTTAAACCAGACGAAAAGCTCATTACTGACTCGACTTCGCGGCGATCGGGGGCAGAGAGGCACTCGTCGAACACTTCACTATTATTTCGTGGCCCAGGATATTCACGAACGAGCGAGTTCATCCCATATTCAATATCAGGCTTTGCGCGATAAGTTTCGCTATAGCGACGTGATGTTCCGCTTTCAGCGCCTGCTAACGATGCAATCACAGGCCTGCCAGCAGCTCTCTCGATCTATCCTGTTGCGAGTCCCCTATCAGCACGATCCAAGGTTTGAACGTGCATTTACCCATCTGGACTCCGCTCTGGACCGGATTCGAGCGAGTCATGCAACCGCTTCAGAGATAAAAGCATTGGGCTTTCTAATAACAAATCTGAAGGCAATTGACGCGCAACTGGCAAACATTGAGTCAGAACAGGCCATTGCTGAGCCGCAGAACGATCCAGAGAATCGTTTAGCCGACGACAAGCTGACCGGCTTCGATGATATCTGGCAGCGGCTAAAGCTTAATCTCACGCCAGAATCCGCGCTCTTTCGCCATGCGGTACGTATGTCACTGGTTCTCTGCGTGGGCTATGCGTTTATTCAATTTACGGGTTTGCAGCACGGTTACTGGATACTTTTAACCAGCCTGTTTGTCTGTCAGCCGAACTACAGTGCGACCCGGAGACGCTTAGCGCTGCGTATCATCGGCACATTGGTTGGGGTGGCCGTTGGCCTGCCCTTGCTTTGGCTTGTCCCGTCCATTGAAGGCCAACTGATACTGATCGTCATTACCGGCGTGCTGTTCTTCGCTTTCCGCAATGTGCAATACGCCCATGCAACCATGTTTATTACGCTGCTAGTGCTGCTGTGCTTTAACCTGTTGGGAGAAGGTTTTGAAGTCGCTCTCCCGCGAGTTATTGATACACTATTAGGCTGCGCAATAGCCTGGGCAGCGGTGAGTTTCATCTGGCCTGACTGGCGATTCCGTCGACTTTCCAGGGTCGTTGAACGGGCGTTCAACGCCAATTGTCGCTATCTGGATGCGATTCTTGAGCAGTACCACCAGGGGCGTGATAACCGGCTGCAATATCGCATTGCCCGGCGGGATGCCCATAACAGAGACGCTGATTTGGCCTCCGTTGTTTCAAATATGTCATCTGAACCTCGTGTCTCAGATGAGATGAGGGAAGCGGCATTTCGCCTGCTTTGCCTGAATCACTCCTTTAATAGCTATATTTCAGCATTAGGTGCACACAGGGAAAAACTTAACCACGGTGATACGTTACTGCTACTTGATGACGCCGTCTGCTATGTGGATGACGCACTGCACCACCTGCCTGTCGATGAGGAACGTGTTCAGACTGCTCTGGCAGACCTCTCCGCGCGTATTTCACTGCTTGAGACTCGGGCAGAAACAAAAGAACCCCTGGTCTTGCAACAAATTGGGTTATTGATTGCTCTTCTGCCTGAGATCTCACGTCTTCAACAGCAAATATCTCAGTGCTCAGAGTAATGTTGCTGGCGCTGCTCATAGCGGCGCCACCAGTCCGTCAATTCTTTTCGAACATCGGCAGGCAGTACCGCCTCATGAACACCACGAATAGCACCTGCAAGCGAGAGCAAGACTTTAATACCTACCGTTTTTCGGGTGCTGCGTAATTTTAGCCATGACCGTTTGGCACCTAAGAGTTGAAGCGTTTGTGGATCATTGATGCCCACCTCGCGAAGCATAACTTCAATATTCAGAGAAAGATTGGGGAGTTCCTTCAGGCGGAGAGAACGTATCTTGATTTGTGTTTTCTCACGCTGGGCGCTTCTTAACGCCAGGGAAGAGAGCTGGAGGAGTTTGTCAGGATTTTTCCAAAGCTCTTCATCTACACGGTAGTAATTCAGCGCGACGGGAAGCCCGCGTTTACTGTGCATCAGAGGGGGTGCCGATTTTTGGATAAAATACTCCGCACACTGTTCACAAGCCCGCAGGTAAAGCTCACCTTCCGACACCATAGCAAAGACCACACCTTCGACGGTCAGACTATAACCGCCAAATAACGGTCGATAACCGATTTTCCCCAGTGAAGAAAGATATTCCCGTGATTTATGAATTCTAATAAATGTCACCTTTTTCATAATATGTCCTTATATATCAACTGGTAAATAGCTGCTTGAGTTACTCATCTTCTTAATCCCTGAAAATAAGTAAGGTTAAAGATAATGGCAACGACAATTTCATCTATAGCGCTTTTGCGTACCGAAAATGCGAGACACTTTCCGAAATTTCGGTTGATCTTTGTTCGCACAGGCATTACTGTATATGCATACAGTAACTCATTAGGCGGGACTCACTATGCACTCACATAACGCTCAAACTCACTTTCGTCATGTTGCAGTTACTCCGCACTCCCCGGCGCAGTCTCTCTCTGATAACAGCGTACAGGGGTTAATCAGTGAAGTGGTCTACAGTGAAGAGAGTCCATGGGTTACCCAGTTTATTCTGCTACCTTTATTACAGCAGCTGGGACAACAATCTCGCTGGCAGCTATGGCTGACGCCACAGCAAAAACTCAGCCGCGCATGGCTGCAGGGTGCCGGGCTGCCGCTGGCAAAAGTGATGCAGGCAAATCAGTTAGATCCGCTTTGTACCGTTGATGCCATGGTGAAAGCTCTACAGACGGGAAATTACAGCGTTGTTATCGGCTGGCTACCAGAAGAATTAACAGATGAAGAACATTTACGGCTAACGATAGCAGCCGAAACAGGTAACGCGATGGGCTTTATTATGCGTCCAACCAGCACAAGAACATCCGGTTCAAGACCACGAAATGGCCTAAAAATTCATTCTAGTTTGTATCATTAAGTAAATTTAGGAGAAATCCTGGAATTTTTTACGTATGCCACATAATCCGCTGCCATGACTCAAAAATGCCCGCCATATGGCGGTTTGACGGGGTTCACTTGACAGAGGCCTCGTTCAAAAAACAGTCCACTTTGTAAAAAAATATGTATGCAAGTCGTTTTTTTTCATATGCCTGACGGACTTCACACTTGTAACTTTTCAACTACGTTGTAGACTTTACCTCGCCAGGGTTGCTCTTCATAACACCGATATATCGGTAGAGTAACAATTGAGCGTAAACCCGGGCGAAGGATTTAACCCTGGGCTTTAAATTGGTTTAGAGCTCATGGCCTTTTGGATGATAATGAGGCGCAAAAAATGAAAAAGACAGCTATCGCGATTGCAGTGGCACTGGCTGGCTTCGCTACCGTAGCGCAGGCCGCACCGAAAGATAACACCTGGTATGCGGGTGGCAAACTGGGCTGGTCTCAGTTCCACGATACCGGCTGGTATGACAAGGCCCAGCAAAACAACGGTAACACCCACGAAAGCCAGCTGGGCGCTGGTGCCTTCGGTGGTTATCAGGTTAACCCGTACGTTGGTTTTGAAATGGGTTACGACTGGCTTGGCCGTATGCCTTACAAAGGCAGCGAAGTTAGCGGTGCCTTCAAGGCTCAGGGCGTACAGCTGACCACCAAACTGGGTTACCCAATCACTGACGATCTGGACATCTACACCCGTCTGGGCGGCATGGTATGGCGTGCAGATTCTAAAAACACCATCGGTGGTAAAAACCACGACACTGGTGTTTCCCCAGTATTCGCTGGTGGCGTTGAGTGGGCAGTTACCCGTGATATCGCTACCCGTCTGGAATACCAGTGGGTTAACAACATCGGTGACGCACAGACCGTTGGCGTTCGTCCTGACAACGGCATGCTGAGCGTAGGTGTTTCCTACCGCTTTGGCCAGCAGGAAGAAGCTGCACCAGTTGTAGCTCCAGCTCCGGCTCCAGCACCAGAAGTACAGACCAAACACTTCACTCTGAAGTCTGACGTTCTGTTCAACTTCAACAAAGCAACCCTGAAACCAGAAGGTCAGCAGGCACTGGATCAGCTGTACACCCAGCTGAGCAACCTGGATCCTAAAGATGGTTCCGTTGTTGTTCTGGGCTACACCGACCGTATCGGTTCCGAGCAGTACAACCTGAAACTGTCTGAAAAACGTGCTCAGAGCGTTGTTGATTACCTGATCTCTAAAGGTATCCCAGCGAACAAAATCTCTCCACGTGGCATGGGCAAAGCTAACCCAGTTACCGGCAACACCTGTGACAACGTAGCGCCTAAAGCTAAACTGATCGACTGCCTGGCTCCAGATCGTCGTGTTGAGATCGAAGTTAAAGGTATCAAAGAAGTTGTAACTCAGCCTGCGGCATAAGTTACCCTTCCTTGAACAAAAACCCCGCCATGGCGGGGTTTTTTATTGTCTGAGATTTCGTGATGGCTCGGTCGCAAGCTTTTTCATCGCGTCATTTTTTGCCCAGCATGGCCTGCAGATCCTGCTTAAGCGTCGACATCTTGCTTTCCACCTTCTCTTTACGTTCCGCATCTTCAATCAGTTGAACAACCGTTTCCGAAAGCGTATTGCCGCGGCGCTGCGCAAGCCCGGCCAGACGCTGCCAGACAAGATACTCAAGATCGATGGATTTCTTGCGGGTATGCTGATGCTCAGCGTTAAAATGCCTTTTACGCCGTGCACGAATCGTTTGCTTCATGCGGTTATGCAGCGCCGGGTTCATATGCTGATCAATCCAGCTCTGAACCAGAACCGGCACATTCTCCAGCGTCAGGAGCTGCTCTACCGCCTCTTGGGCTGCGCTGGCCTCAATGTATCGCGTGATTAATTCTCCTTCGCGATGCTTCTTAACCAGATACTTCCACTTCCAGCCGCTCTCGAGATTTTCCAACTGTTGATATTTCATTGTGATCTCAGTGTGACCGTGTAACTTAGTTCAGAATAACAGTTTTTCCGCCATTCGCTGAACTGAAAATCAAAGCTGTGAGAGGGATAAAACTGTGTTACTGCTTTATCCGTGTGCTACCCGAACGATTCTTGTATAATCGCGCCTTTGACATCTCATTAAAAAATATAGCGACTTTGACGACTAATCGACTTGACTGGCGTGCCCTGGTGCCTGATACCGAAAGCTATCAGGAAATTTTTGCACAGCCTTATGATACCGACTCTGCCCCTCTTTCTGCGGTTCAACCTCGTTTAGTTTACGGGATTGAGCAACTCAACCTTTCCGTTTCTTCCGTCGACCTGATGCTAATAAAAGCACCGGAAGAGCAAGAATACCTGGACCTTATCGCTGCAGCCGTTGAAGCATCCCGCGATGAAGACGACGAGATTATCGGCGGACACTATCTCATTGAAGGTAGTCGGGTCACGCTGCGCCCGGCCGAGCACGCCGACGATAACTTTGCGTCTGGTGGAGAAGTGATTGCCGCTGACTGGATTGAACCAGAGCAACTGTTCGGCTGTGTCCGGCAGTTTGCGGGTGAGGTGTCGCTGGAGCCTGGCCTGATTCATCGCGTGAACGGCGGCGTCCTGGTGCTGTCGATGCGTAGCGTCCTTGCCCAGCCGCTGCTGTGGCTACGCCTGAAACAAATCATGACCCAGGGGCGTTTTGACTGGATTTCACCTGACGAAACTCGTCCATTGCCGGTAAAAATTCCGTCATTAGCGTTGGATTTCAAACTGGTACTGGTTGGCGAGCGCGACTCGCTGGCAGATTTCCAGGAAATGGAGATGGATCTGGCCGCAGCCGCGATCTACGGTGAATTTGAAGATAATCTGCAAATTGCTTCTGCCGATGACATGGCGCTTTGGTGCCAGTGGATCTATGCCATTGCCGCCGAGAAGTCATTACCTGCCCCCGCAGCCGATGCCTGGCAACCGCTGATTCGTGAGGCCGTCCGCTACACGGGCGATCAGGAAATGCTGCCGCTCTGCCCTTCCTGGATTTCACGCCAGCTGCGCGAAGTCGCGCCGTTTACCGAAGAAGGCAGCTTTAACGCCGAACAGCTCCAGCAAATGCTCGTGCAGCGTGAATGGCGCGAAGGTTTCCTGGCCGAGCGCATGCAGGATGAAATCCTGATGGAGCAAATCCTGATTGAAACCGAAGGCGAAATGGTCGGCCAGATCAACGCCCTGTCGGTCATTGAATTCCCCGGTCATCCACGGGCGTTTGGTGAGCCCTCCCGTATTAGCTGCGTGGTTCACGTAGGTGACGGGGAGTTTACAGACGTAGAGCGCAAGGCAGAACTCGGCGGTAACATTCATGCCAAAGGCATGATGATCATGCAGGCATTCTTGATGTCTGAACTGCAGCTTGACCAGCAAATACCGTTTTCTGCATCCATAACATTCGAGCAATCTTACAGCGAAGTTGACGGCGATAGCGCCTCCATGGCTGAGCTTTGTGCCCTGATAAGCGCCCTGGCTAACGTTCCGATTTATCAGCATATCGCAATCACTGGCTCTGTGGATCAGTTTGGTCGCGTGCAGCCTGTTGGCGGCCTGAATGAAAAGGTGGAAGGCTTTTTCCGTATTTGTCAGCAGCGTGAGTTTAGCGGCGTTCAAGGAGTCATTATTCCTTTAGCGAACGTGCGTCACCTGTCGCTGCATAAAGATGTACTGGAGGCCGTCGAGCAAAATAAATTCTCGATTTGGGCCATTGACGACGTGGCTGATGCCCTGCCGTTATTGACCAATCTCCCGTGGGATGGCGAAGGGCAAAACACCCTGATGCGTGCGGTGCAAGAGCGTATTGCTCAGGCTTCGGCGCCGGATGTTCGCCAGCGCTTTCCGTGGCCGCTACGCTGGCTCAACTGGTTCAACCACAACTGATCGGACTTGTTGAGCGTACACGTGTTAGCTAACCTGCGTGCTTCATTATAAAAAGGCTTACTGTAGACATGGTAGATAAACGCGAATCCTATACGAAAGAAGATCTTCTTGCCTCAGGGCGTGGCGAACTGTTTGGTGCTGAAGGCCCGCAGTTACCTGCACCTTCCATGCTGATGATGGACCGCGTAGTCAAGATGACCGAGGACGGCGGTAACTTTGATAAAGGTTACGTGGAAGCCGAGCTGGATATTAACCCAGACCTGTGGTTCTTTGGTTGCCACTTCATTGGCGACCCGGTGATGCCTGGTTGCCTGGGCCTGGATGCCATGTGGCAGCTGGTCGGTTTCTATCTCGGCTGGCTTGGCGGCGAAGGTAAAGGCCGCGCGCTGGGCGTAGGCGAAGTGAAATTTACCGGCCAGGTTCTTCCTACCGCGAAGAAAGTCACCTACCGTATTCATTTCAAACGTGTTGTGAATCGCCGCCTGATCATGGGCCTGGCTGACGGTGAAGTACTGGTTGATGGCCGTGTGATCTACACCGCGACCGATCTGAAAGTGGGTCTTTTCAAAGACACTTCTGCTTTCTAATACAGTACAATTTAGCTTCATCACGAAAGCATCCATTGTGAACAATGGATGCTTTTTTGTTTCTGTCGTCAGCCTGGATTACGCTTTCCTGCCGTGGTTTTTATGGTGTTAATTGCTTAAACAACGTTCGAAATCACAAATCGTGAAGATAAAAAACGCCCCCTCTTGCCTGAAAAACGTTATGCGTTATGTTGATTTTTAGTTTCTCAAATGTAACTAGAGGTTAACAATAATGTCGAATAAGTTACGTATATCTTGCCTTGCTTCTGCCGTGCTGCTCTCTACCTCCGCGTTTTCTGCTGTGCCTCAGGGCTATCCGGCGGATTATCAAAAAATCATCGATGCAGCGACCAAAGAAGGTAAAGTGGTGCTCTACTCCACCACCGACACCAAAACCGCCTCGCCGCTGATTCAAGGCTTTGAGGCCGCATATCCGGGCATCAAAGTAGAATATAACGACATGAACAGCACCGAGCTGTACAACCGTTATATCAGCGAGCAGGCCGCCGGCGGCACCAGCGGCGATGTGGTCTGGAGCTCTTCGATGGACACTGCCCTGAAGCTCGCCACCGACTATGCCCAGGAGTACAAATCCCCCGAGCAAGGCCAGTTGCCTAAGTGGGCGGTATGGAAAGACAAGGCGTACGGCACCACCTACGAGCCGGTTATTTTTATCTACAACAAACGCCTGATCCCAGCCAATGAAGTGCCTGACAGCCACGAGGCGCTGGCGAAACTCATCTCCAGCCAGCCGGATAAATTCAGCAAAAAAGTCACCACTTACGATATCGAAAAATCCGGTCTTGGCTTTATGCTTTCCGTTCAGGACTACAAGGCCGACCCAAACTACTTCAAAACTCTGGCCGCTGTGGCTAAAGGCGGCCTTTCGGTCCAGTCCTCAACCGGGACGATGATGGAGCGAGTTTCCTCTGGCGAGAACCTGATTGGCTTCAACATCCTGGGCTCCTACGCAGAAGCACGCGCCAAAACGGATACCTCTCTCGGTATTGCCTACCCGAAGGACTATACCCTGGTGCTGTCACGCGTCTCCTTTATCAGCAGTGAAGCCAAAAATAGCAACGCGGCGAAGCTGTGGATTGACTACGTGCTGTCTGAGAAAGGGCAAAGCATCCTCGCAAACCAGGCTGATATTCCGTCTATTCGCAATGATATCGACGGTGACAACGACATCGACGGTATGACTAAAAAGCTCGGCAACGCCCTGAAGCCGATCCCAGTTGATGAAACACTGCTGGAATACCTGCAGCAGAAAAAACGTCTGGACTACATCAAGCAGTGGCGCGAAGCCGCCGCGAAATAATCCTCTGATGAGGCGCACCATCCGGCTGCGCCTCACTTAACCCGAACACATTAGGCTATTCAGGCTTACTGACCTGAGGGATCGTTACATGGATGCATTACGCAGAAAGTGGCAGAGCCTGCCGCGCGGCATCGTGGTGCTGATAACTGCGCTGGTTATCTATATTCCGCTGTCGTTTATCGTTATACAGAGTTTTCTCTCGGCCCCGTTCTTCTCGCCGTCGAAAGAGTGGAGCCTTGAGTCCTTTGAGTTTATCTTCACCGACTCCGATTTTTACCTGGCGCTGAAAAGCGGTTTTATTCTGGCTTTTGGCCTGGTGATTATTGCCATCCCGCTGGGTGGCATCCTGGCCTTCTTGATGGTTCGTACCGACCTGCCTGGCAGGCGGATCATTGAGCCGCTGATTCTGGTACCTATCTTCGTATCTCCTATGGTGCTGGGATTCGGCTACGTGGTGGCCGCTGGCCCGGTTGGCTTTTTCTCCCTGTGGGCGCAGTCGCTGCTCGGCTTCGTGCCGTGGAATATCTACGACATGTCGAGCATCGTGGTGATTGCCGGCCTGACGCACGTTCCGCATGCTTATCTCTACATCTCCTCGGCGCTGCGCAGCGTAGGGTCTGATGTGGAAGAAGCGGCCCGTACCGCAGGCGCAACGCCGCTTCAGGTCATGACCGCCGTCAGTCTGCCGATGGTGCGCCCGGCGATGCTTTACGCCACCGTGCTGCTGTTCTTCCTCGGGCTGGAAGTTTTCGGCCTGATGCTCGTGCTGGGCGATCCGGAAGGCAATATGGTGCTAGCGACCTACCTCTACAAGCTCACCAATAAGCTCGGCACGCCTTCTTATCACCTGATGGCTGCCGTCGCCGTGGTGCTGATTTGTATCACTATTCCGCTGGTCATGCTGCAACGCCGCCTGATGCGCACCGCGAACCGCTTTGTAACCGTCAAAGGCAAAGCCTCCCAGGCGCGAGCCTTGCCGCTCGGGAAATGGCGTTGGGTCGCAGGTGCAGTCGTGGCGTTCTGGCTGACCGTTACCATCGGTGTACCACTGATTGGCGTTATCCTTCGTTCCTTTATTTCCAACTGGGGCGTGGGCGTTTCGCTGTGGGATGAGCTGTCGCTCAATACCTTCCGCACTATCTGGGAACAGCCCAACCTGCTGCGGGCCATCGTCAACTCTATGGCGATTGGCGTCATCGGCGGTGCGCTGGCGGTGGTCTGCTACCTGTTTATCGGCATCGCTATGCACAGAAAGCCGGATAACGTCACTCGTTTCTTAGACTACAGCGTGCTGGTACCCCGTGCCGTGCCTGGTCTACTGGCCGGTCTGGCCTTCCTGTGGGTGTTCTTATTCCTACCAATGTGGCTCGATAACGCGCTGAAATCCGGCTGGCTTTCCGGTATGCCGTGGTCCCAGTGGCTGCGGGATAACCTTATCGTCTGGCTGCGCTCGCTGCGCAGCACGATATTCAGCGTCTGGCTGGCCTATACCGTCGTGTGGATGGCCTATGGCCTGCGCCTTATCTCGTCTACCCTGCTGCAGGTTGGGCCGGAGCTGGAAGAAGCTGCCCGCAGCACCGGGGCAAGCCGCGGACAGATTACCCGTCACGTCACCATCCCACTGTCGCGCTACGGCCTGATTGGCTCCTGGCTGCTGATGTTCCTGATCTTTGAGCGTGAATATTCCACCGGCGTCTACCTGCTTTCGCCCGGCACGGAAACCATCGGTTCCATGCTGGTTTCGCTGTGGGCTGCAGGCGCCATCGATATTGTCGCCGCACTTTCCTTTATCAATATTCTGTTCGTGGTGTTAGGGCTCGGCATTGCCCTTCGTTTTGGAGTGAAATTACATGATTGAGTTATCGGTCGAGAACCTGCACTTAACCTACGGCGACAACCCGGTGCTGAAAGGCGTTTCCATGGATCTCAAACGCGGTGAGGTCGTCTCACTGCTTGGTCCTTCCGGCAGCGGCAAAACCACGCTGCTACGCGCCGTCGCCGGGCTGGAAAAGCCCACCCAGGGCACTATTGTTATCGGCAAAAGCAACGTTTACGACGGTGCGTCCCGTAAAGAGATCCCAGCGGAGGAACGTAACCTGGGGCTGGTATTCCAGTCTTATGCCCTGTGGCCGCATAAAACCGTCTTTGAAAATGTCGCTTACCCGCTAAAGCTGCGTAAAGTGGCGACGGCGGAAATCAACCAGCGGGTGCAGGCGGTTCTGGATCAGCTGGGCCTGGGGCACCTCGGCCAGCGCCATCCTTATCAGCTTTCCGGCGGGCAGCAGCAGCGCGTGGCCATTGGCCGGGCGCTGGTTTATAACCCACCGGTGATTTTGCTGGACGAGCCGCTATCCAATCTGGATGCGAAGCTGCGCGAAGAAGCGCGCGTCTTCCTGAGGGAATTGATTATCAAGCTTGGGCTGTCGGCGTTAATGGTCACCCACGATCAGAACGAAGCGATGGCGATTTCCGACCGTATCCTGCTGCTCAATAACGGCAAAATCGAGCAGCAGGGAACGCCGCAGGAGATGTATGGCTCGCCGCAAACGCTCTTTACCGCCGAGTTTATGGGCAGCAACAACCGTCTGAACGGCAAGGTGACCGAGGTTCGCGACGGCAAAGCGCGTATCGAAGGCAGCGACTGGGCGCTTTGGGGCAAAGCAGGCGCTGGCGTAGTTGCCGGGCAGGAAGGTACAGCCGTGATTCGCGTTGAGCGCGTCCGTATTGCAGACCAGCCGGGAGAAAACGGCATGACGCTGCCGCTGTTGACCAGCATGTATTTAGGCGACCGTTGGGAGTATTTATTCCGTACCGCGGGGGATGATTTCGTTATCCGCGCCTACGGCAATGAAATGCGTGATGCTCAACCGCATCATCTACAGCTGCCCGAACAGCACGTCTGGATTTTCCCTAAACCCTGATTGATTTTACAAAGGTCCAAAAAGGCGAAACCTCCGCACGGCGGAGGTTTCTTTTTCTAAAGAGACAGTGATTACGCAGTAACCGCCCTGTCTTCCATGGCTTCTCGCCAGCCTCCCATCCAATAGGACCTCTGATTCAGAGTCTGATATGGACAAATCTCTTTTGAGCGTCCGGCGATGCCTGCTTGATAACCACGTTGATGTGCCCGTTCCAGGCGATCTCGTTTTTGTCTCTTCATGCCTCGTTTCCCTCATTACATTGTCTGGTGGAAAAGAAAACAGTGATTACAAAATGTGCAACCACGGATAAGCAATAACGCGAAATCCGAAGAGCGTCAATGCGCAAAATTCACGCCAATGTCATATTTCTTCGCTATTCTGGTTATCTTTTCGACAAAAATTCAGGCGGTCCTGCGGCTAACCGGTTCACAAAAAAAGAAAAGCTGCGACCACCCGATGGTGAATATCGCAGCTTTTTTGTACCAATCATTTTACCTATTAATTAAGGCGTGTGAGCTCCGAAGCTATACTCTTCGCTTCCTGTTGCCAGCCCTGGGCCAGGGTTTTCACCATCGCGTCGTAGCCGTCATCCTGCTGTTTCAGTTCGATATGGAACGGACGCTTGATGATCTCACCCTGGCGCTTCAGCAACCATTCTCCGCTGACAATTACCTTACCGTCGTAGCGGCCGTGGAAGCCGGTCACGTTCACGCTTAGCGCCTCCTGATCGTTACCTAAAGGCTGGGAAGCAACAACCCAGCCCGGCAGCGCGCTGCTGAGGTTACTCACCAGCGTATTACGTAGCTGCTGGTCCAGCGGGCTGGCCCACAGATTACTGGTGGCAATGACGTACTGCACATCGGTCGTCTGGTAAACCACCCCGGTGCCCGCCAGGAAATCAGGGACCGTAATCTGATCCACCCACAGTAAATGGCTTCCAGGCTGGCTCACGGCCTGCATAACAGGCTGTGAGCTTTGCGGCAGCTGATAGTACGTCTTACCGTTATCGCTGCCGCTACAGGCAGACAGCGTCATTACGGCGGCTAGCGTGAGCCACTTTTTCATGGTTGTGCCCTCTTCGGCTGCGGATCCTTTTTATCCTTCGCTTCAAATATCAGCGAATTGCTCTTGTCGTTCAGCGTGCGCAATACCGGCTGCAGCTCGCGCAGCACCTGATCAAGACGCTGCATATCCGCCACCATCTTATTGTAAGCCGCGGAGCCAGGCTGGAAGCCCTGCATGCTGCGGTTCAGCTCTCGAAGCGTTTTCTGCATATCTTCCGGCAGCTGCTGCATCGACTGGCTGGCGGTGATCTTATTCAGGTTATCCAGCGTCTGCTGCAGATGACGCATGGTTTTCTGACTTTCACCCAGCGTGTTCGTCGCCTGTTCCAGCATCGGCGAAATCGGCAGGTTGTTGATCTTGTTCAGCGTTTCCAGCAGCTTCTGCTGAATTTGCGCCAGACCGCCGCTCATGGTTGGGATCACCGGATAACCGCTGATGCTCGGAATTTCTGTCACCGTTTTCTCATTCGGATAGAAATCGAGATCGATATACAGCGCCCCGGTAATCAGATTGCCGGTTTTCATCGAGGCACGCAGTCCACGCTGAATCAGCGCTTTCAGGTTCGATGGAATATCTGCCTCATTCCCCACCATATTTTTCAGGCGTTCCGGCTCAATGCGGATCAGCACCGGAATACGGAAATCATCGTTCAGCTTCTGGCGCATGCTCTCGTTGAAGAACGGCACCTGAGCGACGGTACCCAGACGAATGCCCCGGAACTCTACCGGCGCGCCAGGCTGCAGGCCGCGAATAGAATCTTTGAAGAACATCAGGTAGTCGATATGATCGGTAAACAGCGAATCCTGAATGCTTTTCTGATCGTCAAACAGCTGGAAGTCGGTACCAGACTCAACCGGCTTGCCCCACTCCCAACCGTCAGGCACGTCAAAGCTCACGCCGCCGCTAAACAGCGTGGTCAGCGAGCCCATTTCAACACGCATGCCCTGGGAAGACATATCCACGGCAATGCCGCTGTCTTTCCAGAAGCGAACGTTGCTGGTAATCAGCCTGTCGTTCGGCGCGGCGATAAACAGCTGGTAGCTGATAGCTCGTTTATTGGTATCAAAGGTGCTGGTTTCCACCGACCCCACGCGGTAGCCGCGGAACAGTACCGGGTCCCCAGGGGTGAGCTGACCTGCTTTTTTGCTGTCGAGCGTGATGCGAATACCTTTGGCGTCCGGCGGGGCAAGCGGTGGCGCATCCAGCAAAGCATAGTTTTCCGGCTGTTCGCCTTTGGTACCCGGCTGCAGCTCGATGTAGGCGCCAGACAGCAGTGTCCCAAGTCCGGAAATCCCTTCCCGCCCAACCTGCGGTTTTACCACCCAGAAGACGGAATCTTTATGCAGTAGCTTTTCCATCCCGGAATTGAGCCGGGCCTTAATTTCCACGTGGTGTAAATCATCGGTAAGCTGCGCGCTCTCGACGACGCCCACGTCCACGCTGCGGCTTTTAATGGTGGTTTTTCCGCCCTCAATTCCTTCGGCATTGGCGGTGATCAGGGTCACTTCCGGCCCCTGATGGCTGTAGTGGTAAAACAGGATCCAGGCGCCAATCAGCGCCGTTACGATGGGAAAGATCCAAACCGGCGACCAGTTTTTTACCTTCTGTACTTTCGCCTCGCCGCTCTTATTTTCCATGCTCGGAAGACTCCTCATCAGTTACATCGTCTGCTCGATCCCAGGACAAGCGAGGGTCAAAGGTCATCGCTGCAAACATCGTCAAAATAACCACAAAAGCAAACATTAATGCTCCCATAGCCGGGTAGATATTCATCAACCCGCCCATACGCACCAGCGCAGAAAGGACGGCAATCACGAACACGTCGATCATCGACCAGCGGCCAACAAATTCGACAACTTCATAAATCAGATGCATTCGCTCACTGTCGCGCCTGCCGTGCCCTTTTGCATCCCAGCACAGCCAGGCAATGGCGATCATTTTCAGCGTCGGCACCATAATACTGGCGATGAAAATCACCATTGCCACCGGATAAGATCCCTCGCTCCACAGCAGGATCACCCCGGCCAAAATCGTGGAGGGATATTTGCTGCCCAGCATCTCGGTGACCATGATCGGCAAAATGTTCGCTGGCAGGTAGAGCATGATAGAAGTGATCAGCAGCGCCAGCGTCCACTGCAGGCTGTGCCTGCGGCGTACGTGACCGTGTGTCCCGCAGCGCGGGCAAACCAGCGTGTCAGCCTCAACAATAGCCGTGCAGCAGGAGCAGGAACGCAGCCCCTGCTTGATACCCGATACGCCAACCTTGAGCGGCTGATGCACCGGCGGCATGGGGGCAATGTCATCCCAAAGCCAGCGCCGGTCCACGCACTGGAAGGCCCTTAGCTGCAAAATACAAAACAGACACCAGGGAATAAAACTGCTGCCCACGCCAATATCGCCATAGGCCATAAGCTTAACGAAGCTGACCAGGACGCCGGCGAGGAAGATTTCCGCCATGCCCCAGCTTTTCAGCTGGAACAGGACTCGCGCCAGCCAGCGTTTAAGCCCGAAAGGTAGCTTCGCCTGGTTGACTAACAGCAGAATGGTTATCAGGCAGAAAGCCGGCACCGCCTGGACAAATAGCAAAAAGAAGGTGCCCAGGCTGGCGTAATCCTCAGAAAACATCACGCCGGGGATTTGCATCAGCGTGACTTCGCTGCTGATCCCGGCCACCTTCATATTAATGAAAGGGAACAGGTTGGCCAGCAGCAGCATAAACAGCCCCGCCAAAGCGTAAGCCGTTGGCCGCTGGCGCGGCAAATACCACTGTGTGACCAACGGAGTGCCACAGCGCGGGCAGGAGGCTTTGTGGCCATCCTGCAGAGCGGGCAGCGCCACCAGCAAATCACATTGTCGACACAAAATATGCGAGCGATGGTGGTGCGTGGCACACATCGTAACTCTCCTTAGATTACGAGCCGTTTTTCAGCGCTTCGAGATACTCCCAGCGTTCGAATGCTTCTTCCAGAGCCAGCTCCGCTGCGGACATTTCCGCGAGGACTTTTTGGGTCACATCGTGCGGTTGGTTAAAGAAATCAGCATCAGCGACCTTCGCCTGTAGCGCACCTAAATCAGCTTCAAGCTGCTCAAGTCGCTGAGGCAATTGCTCTAATTCGCGCTGCAGGTTATAGCTTAGTTTGCTATTGGCACGTTTGACAGGTTCTGCTTTTTGCGGTTCTGCCTTCTCGGATTTAGCCGCAGCAGCCTGACGCAGCGGCTGAGCGGAACCTTGCTGCCCTTTCGCATCATGGTAACCGCCGACATAGCGGCCGATTTTGCCCTGACCTTCGAAGATCCAACACTCGGTCACGGTATTATCAACAAACTGACGGTCGTGGCTGACCAGCATGACGGTGCCCTGGTAGCCATCAATCAGCTCTTCCAGCAGCTCCAGCGTTTCGACGTCCAGGTCGTTGGTTGGTTCATCGAGGATCAGCAGGTTGCTAGGTTTTAAGAACAAACGCGCCAGCAGCAGGCGGTTTCTTTCCCCACCGGAAAGCGCACGCACCGGGGTCATGGCGCGTTTTGGATGGAACAGGAAGTCCTGCAGGTAGCCCAGCACGTGGCGCGGCTTACCGTTCACCATCACTTCCTGCTTCCCTTCCGCCAGGTTATCCATCACCGTGCGGTCAGGATCCAGCTCGGCGCGGTGCTGGTCGAAGTAGGCTACTTCCAGCTTGGTACCGCAGTGCACGCGGCCGCTGTCGGCCTGCAGCTGGCTAAGCATCAGCTTAAGCAGCGTGGTCTTACCGCAGCCGTTCGCCCCCACCAGCGCGATTTTATCGCCACGCTGAACCTGAGCGGAGAAATCACGCACCAGCGTTTTGCCGGCAACCTGGTAATTAACGTCTTCCATCTCGAAGACGATTTTGCCGGAGCGGCTCGCCTCTTCGACCTGCATCTTCGCGCTGCCCATCACTTCACGGCGTTCACCGCGCTCGCGGCGCATCGCTTTCAGGGCACGTACGCGCCCTTCGTTACGGGTTCGACGTGCTTTGATGCCCTGGCGGATCCACACTTCTTCCTGCGCCAGCTTGCGGTCAAACTCGGCGTTCTGTAGCTCTTCCACGCGCAGGGCTTCTTCTTTCGCCAGCAGATACTGATCGTAATCGCCTGGGTAAGACACCAGCTTGCCGCGATCGAGATCGACAATGCGGGTGGCCATATTGCGGATAAACGAACGGTCGTGGGAGATGAAGATAATGCTGCCCTGGAACTCCTTCAGGAAGCCTTCCAGCCAGTCGATGGTTTCGATATCGAGGTGGTTAGTCGGTTCGTCGAGCAACAATACGCGCGGGGAACTGACCAATGCCCGGCCCAGCGCTGCTTTACGCAGCCAGCCGCCGGACAGCGCGGAAAGGTCGGTATCCGCTTCCAGACCAAGCTGCTCGAGCACTTCGTTAATGCGGCTGTCGAGCTGCCACAGGCCCTGATGATCGAGGATCTCCTGAATGCGCGCCATCTCATTAAGATTTTTGTCGCTTGGGTCGGTCATCACTTTATGGGAGATATCGTGGTAGGCCTTCAGGTATTCGGCCTGCTCTTCCACGCCTTCCGCCACAAAGTCATACACCGTGCCCGCAACGTTACGCGGCGGATCCTGCTGCAAACGCGCCACGATAAGATCCTGTTCGTAAACCATGCGGCCATCGTCCAGCGGCAGCTCGCGGTTGAGGATCTTCATCAGCGTTGATTTACCCGCGCCGTTACGGCCAACCAGACAGACGCGTTCGTTTTCTTCGATGTGTAATTCGGTGTTATCTAACAGCGGCGCGTCGCTAAACGACAGCCAGGCACCGTGCATACTAATTAATGACATGACTATTAATCCCGGGATTCGTGAGTGACTAACCAGCAGTTATGGATCTGGCGGTTGCGCGCAAAGTCCTGCGACTGCGTTTTTTGTGTAATTTCCTGTGCAACCAGGCCAAGCTCCGCCAGGCCGGCGAAGTCCATTTTGAAGCCACGTTTATTGTTGGAGAACATAATGGTACCGCCACGACGCAGCAGGCGCTTCAGATCCTTCATCAGCGCAATATGGTCACGCTGCACGTCGAATGAATCTTCCATACGCTTGGAGTTGGAGAACGTCGGCGGGTCGATAAAGATCAGGTCAAACTGCTCATCGCTGTCGCGGAGCCAGCCAAGGCAATCAGCCTGGACCAGGCGGTGGGCGCGGCCGGTCAAGCCGTTCAGGCGCAGGTTACGCTCCGCCCACTCAAGATAGGTACGAGACATGTCCACCGTGGTGGTGCTTTTCGCCCCGCCGAGGCCCGCATGGACCGTTGCGGTACCGGTGTAAGCGAACAGGTTCAGGAAGTCTTTCCCTTTGCTCATCTGGCCCAGCATGCGGCGAGCGATGCGGTGGTCGAGGAACAGGCCGGTATCCAGATAGTCGGTGAGGTTAACCCACAGGCGCGCGTCAAACTCGCTGACCTCCATGAAGTCGCCCTTCTCGCCCATCTTCTGGTACTGACTTTTCCCTTTCTGACGCTCGCGGGTTTTTAACACCAGCTTGTTGGTTGGCAGCTCAAGTACCGCAAGCGTTGCCGCGATGACGTCAAACAGACGCTGGCGGGCTTTGTTCGGATCGATGGTTTTCGGGGGCGCATATTCCTGCACCACAACCCAGTCGCCGTAGCGGTCAACCGCAACGTTGTAGTCAGGCAGGTCGCCGTCGTACAGGCGATAGCATTCAATCCCCTCCTGACGGGCCCACTTATCAAGCTTTTTGACGTTTTTACGCAGGCGGTTGGCATAATCTTCAGCAATCTGACCGCTGGCCGCGGCTACGCCAGCAAGGCTAACCGCCAGCTGGTAGTTTTTCTGCACGCAGTCCAGCGGGCCGTTTTTGGCCTTAAACTGACGATCGGCACGCAGCTGCAGGCAGCTCAGCAGTTCAGGGGAAGCGCTGAACAGCGACAGATTCCAGCCGCCGAACTGATTTTTCAGATGGCGACCCAGCAGGCTGTGCAGGGCAATCAGCGCAGGCTCGCTTTCCAGACGCTCACCGTAAGGTGGGTTACTGACCACCGTACCCGCCGGGCCCTCCGGCAGCGGGTTGGTTAGCTTAGCGACATCTTTAACTTCAAAACTGATTACCTCGCCAAGACCTGCGCGACGGGCGTTGGCGCGGGCGCGTTCAATGACGCGGCTGTCGTTATCTGAACCATAGAAGCGAGATGGATATTCAGTCAGGCCACGGCGAGCGCGAACCTGAGCCTCGGTCACCACTTCTTTCCAGACATCGGCATCATGCTTCGCCCAGTTCAGGAAGCCCCAATGTTTACGGTGCAGGCCCGGCGCACGATCGGTGGCGATCATCGCCCCTTCAATTAACAGCGTGCCGGAGCCGCACATCGGATCCAACAGCGGCGTACCGTGCTGCCAGCCTGAACGCATTACGATGGCCGCCGCCAGGGTTTCTTTGATAGGCGCAGCACCGGTTGCATCGCGGTAGCCGCGCTGATGCAGACCTTCACCGCTGAGATCCAGCGCAATGCTGGCGGTATCTTTGTTCAGCCAGACGTTAATGCGCAGATCCGGCTGTTCGCGATCGACATCCGGGCGCGGCAGATTCTTGCGGGTAAAGGAGTCAACAATTGCATCCTTCACCTTCAGCGCGCCGTACTGGCTGTTGCGGATGGTTTCGTTCAGGCCGCTGAAGTGCACGGCAAACGTTGCGCCCGGCCCGAACAGCGCCGGCCAGTCGATAGCCATCACGCCGAGGTACAGGTCAAGATCGCTGTAGACTTTGCATTCGCTGAGCGGCAGCAAAATGCGCGAAGCCAGGCGGCTCCACATCAGGCTTTGATAGAGTAGACGAGTATCCCCCTGGAAATGTACGCCGCCCTGAACCACCTGGCAGCTCTGCGCCCCCAGGTTTTCTAGTTCAGTTTTTAACAGCTCTTCAAGCCCACGCGCCGTACTGGCAAACAGAGAATTCATATCGTCACTTATCAGGTAAAAAGAAAATTGTGGCGCATTATAGCTAATCCGCAACGCATGTCATAAAGTTGCCCTCTTATATTTATTTCCCACGGAGGGCGCCGTGATTACTTTGTCTCAACTCTTTATTCACCCGGTAAAATCCATGCGCGGCCTGGCGCTCTCCCACGCGCAAGCAACCGCCAGCGGCCTGGCCTTTGACCGCATTTTTATGATTACCGAGCTGGATGGCACTTTTATTACTGCTCGTCAGCATCCGCAAATGGTGCTGTTCACTCCCGCATTTATTCATGACGGCCTACATTTATCCGCACCGGACGGCAGCTCGGCCAGCATTCGCTTTGCGGATTTTGCGGCGACTCCTGAGCCGACAGAAGTCTGGGGTACGCACTTTACCGCGCTGATTGCGCCCGATGAAATTAACCAGTGGCTAAGCGGGTTCTTCTCTCGCCCGGTGCAGCTTCGCTGGGTAGGCGAGCAGCCAACCCGCCGGGTGAAACGTCACGAAGAAGTGCCGCTCTCTTTTGCCGACGGTTTTCCTTACTTGTTGACCAATGAAGCCTCGCTGCGCGACCTGCAAAACCGCTGCCCGGCGAGCGTTAAAATGACCCAGTTTCGCCCGAATATTGTGGTGACCGGCGCTTCTGCGTGGGCGGAAGATACCTGGAAAGTCGTGCGTATTGGCGGTGTTACCTTTGACGTTGTCAGACCTTGCAGCCGCTGTATTTTTACGACGGTTAGCCCGGAACGCGGTCTCAAACATCCGAGCGGGGAACCACTGAAAACGCTGCAGGGCTTCCGCACCGCGCAGGATAATAGCGGCGCCGTGGACTTCGGCCAGAATGTCATTGCCCGCAACAGCGGGGTTATCCGCGTTGGTGATGAGCTGGAAGTACTGGCGCACAAACCGGCGAATGTTTATGGCCCTGGCGAAGTGGTGGAAAGCCTCGAACCTCAAAGCCAGCCCGAAAGCAGCGTCAATATCGACTGGGAAGGCACCACGTTCCAGGGCAATAACCAGCAAATTCTGCTGGAGCAGTTGGAAAACAAAGGGATCCGCGTGCCCTATTCCTGCCGGGCCGGGATATGCGGAAGCTGTCGGATTCGTTTACTGGATGGCGAAGTGAAAGCGCTGAAGAAAGGCGCGATTGGCGCAGACGGCACCATTTTATGCTGCAGCTGCGTGCCCGCAGGAAATGTGAGCGTGGCGCCGCGCTAAACGGCCTGATCGAGACTGAGGCCGCTGCTTAAAGGCTGCGGTTTCAGCCGGTCATTCATGACTTTAATGGCATCCCCAAGCTGCATGGTGCGGCCCGCCAGGGTCAAACCTTGCTGAGCAAGCAGGCAAAGCGCGGCATTGTCGCCAGTTTCTACCACCAACAGGTTAACCTGCTGCATATTCTCGCTTAGCCACACGCAGGCTCCATCGCCGATCCCCGGCTGCCAGCAGTCGCCGTGGGAGACAAAATGCCAGCTTTTCGGCATCTGCGGCTTGAGGAAGCGAATCGCCACCAGGGCGTTGAGCACCAGCTCGGCACGCTGTTCTTTTCCTAGCGGTAAATCACGGCATTTTTCTTCAAAGGAGAAATAGAGCGCCGCATCATCAACACAAAAACCTGAGTTTTCAAAGGCATCCGGCGTTAGCATTTTACGAGGAAAGCGCGAACGGAAAAGCATACCATTGGCCAAATCGAGCATCATTCGATCGTGCTCTTCATCGAAATACCAACGCCAGTTATCGTCCGGTTTTATTCGCATAATACTTACCCTTCATTTATCCCGCTGCTCAATTGCCACTCAAATTCTTACCATATTAATAAAAGACCAATATGTTTAAATAAGCAACAGTAGCGGAATATAAAACAACCAGGGCCGAAAATAAAGCCCTGGTTGTCTGTAAAAGGTAAATGATCAGAGATGGGTAACGATTTCTTTAATCAGCGGTGGGCCTTTAAAAATGAAGCCTGAGTATATTTGAACCAATGAAGCTCCCGCTGCCATCTTCTCGCGAGCAGCGACGACTGAATCAATACCACCGACGCCGATAATCGGTAACCGGCCATTTAATTCCTGAGACAGGCGACGAATAATTTCCGTGCTTTTTAATTGCACGGGACGCCCGCTCAAGCCTCCGGTTTCGTCGCAGTGCTTCATGCCCTGAACAAGGCTGCGGTCTAAAGTGGTATTGGTCGCAATCACCCCATCAATATTATGGCGAACTAAACTGTCTGCCACCTGGATCAATTCTTCTTCAGAAAGATCCGGCGCGATCTTCACCGCCACGGGAACATATTTATGGTGGATCGCTTGCAGCGCTTGTTGCTTATTTTTAATGGCGCTTAAAAGATCGTCTAACGCTTCACCATATTGCAAGGTACGCAGCCCTGGCGTATTCGGTGATGAGATATTGATCGCAATATAGCCAGCATACGGATAAATTTTATCCATGCAGATCAGATAATCATCTTTCCCCTGCTCAACGGGGGTATCTTTGTTCTTGCCGATATTAATCCCGAGCACGCCGTCGAAATGCGCTTTTTTTACGTTTTCGACCAGGTTATCCACCCCGAGATTATTAAACCCCATTCGGTTGATCAGCCCTTCGGCCTCCACCAGGCGGAAGATGCGCGGTTTATCGTTCCCCGGCTGCGGACGCGGCGTCACGGTGCCAATCTCAATGGAGCCAAAGCCCATCGCCCCGAAGGCATCAATGCATTCCCCGTTTTTATCCAGACCCGCGGCTAAGCCCAGCGGGTTCTTGAACGTTAACCCCATGCAGGTCACCGGTTTTGACGGCACGTTCTGACGAACCAGCCACTCAAGTGGCGTACCGGTGACAAAGCGTAATTGCTGAAAAGTTAACTCATGAGCGCGCTCTGGATCGAGCTGAAAAAGGGCTTTACGAACGAAGGGGTAGTACATGAACTCTCCTGGATTCCCGGTGTGCAGACCGGGGCGCTATTATTCACGATCCAGGGGATGATTGGAATTGACCTGTCGCAAAAAAGCCTGAATAGAAGCAAACGTTTTCTTTCCCAACGCGCAATATGCGCTTTTTCGCAAATCTATCCCGGAAAAATCACTTAGCCACGGAAATCATCTCTGCGAGTATCACGCTAATTGTTATCAATGTTAGATAAAAGCAAACAATTAGTTATAAGGAGTCGTGATGCGTGTGATTACCCTGGCCGGAAGCCCTCGCTACCCGTCCCGTTCCAGCTCGCTGCTGGAGTATGCGCGGGAGAAGCTGAGCGCCCTGGATGTTGAAGTCTATCACTGGCACTTACAGAACTTCGCGCCGGAAGATCTGCTCTACGCCCGGTTCGATAGCCCGGCGCTGCTGGCGCTCACTGAACAACTCAGTACCGCCGACGGCCTGATTATCGCCACGCCGGTCTATAAAGCCTCGTTTTCAGGTGCGCTAAAAACGCTTCTCGATTTGCTCCCCGAACGAGCCCTGGAGAAAAAGGTTGTTCTGCCTCTCGCCACCGGCGGTACCGTAGCCCATATGCTCGCCGTGGACTACGCCCTTAAGCCGGTGCTGAATGCGCTAAAAGCGCAGGAGATCCTGCATGGGGTTTTTGCCGACGATAGCCAGATAGCCGATTACCAGCACAAACCCCAGTTCACGCCCAACCTGCAAAAACGCCTGGACGAAGCGCTGGAAACCTTCTGGCAGGCGCTTCATCGCCGCGACTTTGCCGTGCCGTCCCCGTTTAACGTTCGAGGGGTGAGCCATGTTTAACCTGCTCAAACGTCGTTCTCCGTGGCTGGCGTTTGCTGGCCTGCTCGCCTTTTCAACTTACAGCAACGCCTCGGACAGCAGCCCGGAGCAGCTGCGCATTGGTTACCAAAAAGGCTCCGTCAGTATGGTGTTAGCCAAAAGCCACCAGCTACTGGAGAAGCAATACCCGAATACCAAAGTCTCGTGGGTTGAATTTCCCGCCGGGCCACAAATGCTTGAGGCGCTGAACGTCGGCAGTATTGATTTAGGCAGCACCGGAGATATTCCGCCGATCTTCGCGCAGGCCGCTGGCGCAGACCTGCTGTACGTAGGCGCCGAGCCGCCCAAACCGAAAGCAGAGGTGATCCTGGTGCCGGAGAATAGCCCGCTGAAAACGGTGGCTGATTTAAAAGGCCATAAGATAGCCTTCCAGAAAGGCTCCAGCTCGCACAATCTGGTGCTGCGCGCGCTGCAGAAAGCCGGGCTGAAGTTTTCCGATATTCAGCCTGCATATCTGACTCCTGCCGATGCGCGGGCTGCTTTCCAGCAGGGTAACGTAGACGCCTGGGCCATCTGGGATCCGTATTATTCGGCGGCGCTGTTAAACGGCGGCGTTCGCGTCTTGACTGACGGCAGCGAACTTAATCAAACCGGATCTTTCTATTTAGCCTCTCGTCCTTACGCACAGGCCAATGGCGTATTCCTCCAGCAGGTGCTGAAAACCTTCAGTGATGCCGACGCACTCACCCGCACGCAGCGGGCGGAAAGCGTAACGCTTCTCGCCAAAACGATGGGCCTGCCGGAAGCGGTGATCGCCACTTACTTTGATCATCGCCCTCCTTCAGAAATTACCCCGGTTAGCGAGGCTACCGCAGGCAAACAGCAAAATACCGCTGACCTGTTTTATGAAAACCGCCTCGTGCCGAAGAAGGTCGATATTCGTACCCGCATCTGGCAGCCCACCGCCGCGACACAAGGAGCTAAGTCATGAGTCTGAATCTGTTCTGGTTTTTACCCACCCACGGAGATGGTCACTATCTTGGCAGCGATACGGGCGCGCGTCCGGTCGACTATGGCTATCTGCAGCAAATTGCCCAGGCCGCCGACCGAATAGGATTCACCGGCGTGCTGATTCCGACCGGCCGCTCCTGCGAGGATGCCTGGCTGGTGGCCGCCTCAATGATTCCGGTCACTCAACGGCTTAAGTTCCTGGTCGCGCTACGCCCGAGCGTTGTATCCCCTACTCTTGCCGCACGCCAGGCGGCCACGCTTGACCGCCTTTCCAACGGGCGGGCATTGTTCAACCTGGTGACCGGCGGCGACGCCGAGGAGCTGGCTGCCGAAGGCGTATTTCTCGACCATGAAGAACGCTATGAGGCTTCGGCGGAATTTACCCGCATCTGGCGGCGCGTGCTGGAAGGCGAAACCGTCGACTACGATGGCAAACACATCAAAGTGAAAGGCGCGAAGCTGCTTTATCCTCCGGTGCAGCAGCCTCGCCCGCCGCTTTATTTTGGCGGATCGTCCGACGCCGCCCAGGATCTTGCGGCCGAGCAGGTTGACCTTTACCTGACCTGGGGCGAACCACCGCATCTGGTAAAAGAAAAGATCGAGCAAGTGCGGGCGAAAGCTGAGGCACAGGGGCGGCAGGTTCGCTTTGGTATCCGCCTGCACGTTATCGTGCGGGAAACTAACGAAGAAGCCTGGCAGGCTGCAAACCGACTGATTTCTCACCTCGATGACATCACCATCGCTAAAGCACAGGCCGCCTTTGCCCGTAGCGACTCAGTTGGCCAGCATCGCATGGCTGCCCTGCACGGCGGCAAGCGAGACAAGCTGGAGATCAGCCCGAACCTGTGGGCTGGCGTCGGGCTGGTTCGCGGCGGGGCAGGCACCGCGCTGGTGGGCGACGGGCCGACCGTTGCAGCCCGTATTAATGAATACGCCGACCTGGGCATCGACAGCTTTATTCTCTCCGGCTATCCGCACCTGGAAGAAGCGTACCGCGCAAGCGAACTGCTGTTCCCTCACCTTGACGTTGCGATCCCTGAAATTCCTCAGCCACGACAGGTGCAAGAGAAAGGCGAAGTTGTCGCCAACGACTTTATCCCGCGTAAAGTGGCGCAAAGCTAGGGAGGCACCATGCAAGCGGCCGTTCACAAAGTCTTACTGCGCCTGGCACCCTGGGCGCTGCCGGTGGCTATCGTCCTTCTCTGGCAATTAGCTTCATCTGCAGGCTGGCTTTCGACGCGCATTTTGCCCTCTCCCGAGGGCGTAGTGCTGGCATTCTGGAGTCTCTCGGCCAGCGGTGAACTCTGGCAACATCTGGCTATCAGCTCCTGGCGAGCAGTGATTGGGTTCAGCATCGGCGGATCGCTGGGCCTGATCTTAGGCCTGATTAGCGGCCTGTCTCGCTGGGGAGAGCGCCTGCTGGACAGCTCTATTCAGATGCTGCGCAACGTTCCGCACCTGGCGCTGATCCCGCTGGTTATCCTGTGGTTTGGCATCGACGAAACCGCCAAAATCTTTTTAGTCGCGCTCGGTACGCTGTTCCCAATTTATATCAATACCTGGCACGGGATCCGTAATATCGATCGCGGGTTGCTGGAAATGGCCCGCAGCTACGGCCTCTCCGGGTTTAGCCTGTTTGTGCACGTCATTCTGCCGGGTGCGCTGCCGTCCATTATGGTTGGCGTACGTTTCGCCTTAGGCCTGATGTGGCTGACGCTTATTGTCGCCGAGACGATCTCGGCAAATTCAGGGATTGGCTACCTGGCGATGAATGCCAGGGAATTCCTGCAAACCGACGTGGTAGTGGTGGCCATCGTGCTGTATGCGCTGTTGGGCAAACTCGCCGACGTCAGCGCCCGGCTGCTGGAACGCGTCTGGTTACGCTGGCATCCGGCTTATCAATTAAAGGAGGAGACGGTATGACAACTGCTCGTCTGAACCAGGGCACGCCGCTGTGGCTCAACGGCGTCAGCAAACGCTACGGCGATAAAAGCATTCTCAATCAGCTTGAACTCCGGATCCCCGCCGGGCAGTTCGTGGCGGTGGTCGGCCGCAGCGGCGGCGGTAAAAGTACGCTGCTGCGCCTGCTTGCCGGGCTGGAAACGCCCAATCACGGAGCGCTTTTCGCAGGTAATACTCCGCTAAGGGACAGCCAGGAAGATACGCGACTGATGTTCCAGGATGACAGGCTGCTGCCGTGGAAAACGGTGATAGACAACGTCGGGCTTGGGCTGAAAAACGACTGGCGAGAGGCGGCGCTCAAGGCGCTTACCGCCGTTGGTCTTGAAAATCGAGCCAGCGAGTGGCCGGCCGCCCTTTCCGGCGGGCAAAAGCAGCGCGTTGCGCTGGCCAGGGCGCTTATCCATCGTCCACGCCTGTTATTACTTGATGAACCGCTTGGCGCGCTGGATGCCCTGACGCGTATCGAAATGCAGGAACTGATTGTTTCGTTGTGGCAGGAGCATGGCTTCACGGTACTTTTGGTGACGCATGACGTCAGCGAGGCGGTCGCCATGGCCGATCGCGTGCTGCTCATAGAAGAAGGGAAAATTGGCCTGGATCTAACGGTCGATTTACCGCGCCCGTGCCGTCTGGGATCGGTAAAGCTGGCCGAGCTGGAAGCTGAGGTGCTGGCTAGAGTCATGAAACGAGGTTCAGAGGAGCCGGCACGCGCGGTGCGCACCGGCTGAGTTTATACCCTCACCCCAGTCCTCTCCATGAAAGGGAGAGCCTCAGGGTGAGGAGCAGAACTTATGCCAGAGCCTTAGCAATCTTCTCGAACAGATCCCCGGACAGGTTTTCCAGCCCTTTCAACTGTTCCAGCGCGGCGCGCATCTTAGCCTGACGTTCCGCGTCATAACGCTTCAGGCGAATCAGCGGCTCAACCAGACGAGAAGCGATTTGCGGGTTACGGCTGTTCAGCTCGGTCAGCATTTCCACCATAAACTGGTAGCCGCTGCCGTCTTTGGCGTGGAACGCTGCCGGGTTGGCTGAGGCAAACGCGCCAATCAGAGAACGAACGCGGTTCGGGTTACCCAGGCTGAAGGAACGGTGATTCAGCAGTTCGCGAACCTTAGTCAGCGTGTTGCTTGCCGGGCTGGTCGCCTGCAGCACAAACCACTTGTCCATAACCAGGCCATCTTTGTGCCACTTCTCATCGTACTGAGCCAGCAGCGCCTCACGGCATGGCAGCTGTGCGGCCACCGCGGCGGACAGTGCAGCGATAGAATCGGTCATATTGTCCGCCTGCTGATACTGCTCGCGCACCAGTTGCTCGGCAAGTTCAACGTCGCCAAACGCCAGATAGCGCAGGCAAGTATTGCGCAATGCACGTTTGCCGATATCACTGTGATCCACACGATAGCTATCGAGCTTATTGGCGTTATAAATAGCCAGGAATTCGTCGGCCAGCTCGGACGCCAGAGTACGGGTCAGCGCCCCGTGAACTTCCGCAATGGCGATCGGATCGATAGTCTGGAACAGCTCGGCGATTTCATTCTGCGAAGGCAGCGTCAGGATCTCAGCGGCGAGCGCAGGATCGATCTTCTCATCCAGCAAAATGGCGCGGAATGCGTCGGCCACGTGCAGCGGCAGAGAAAGCGGCTGCCCTTGCTGGCTGCGGTTCACGTTGATCTTGATGTAGTTGGCCAGCAGGCTTTGCGCCGCATCCCAACGAGAGAAGTCGTTCCGTGCGTGGCGCATCAGGAACGTCAACTGCTGGTCGCTCCATTTGTACTCGAGCTTCACTGGCGCAGAGAATTCACGCAGCAAAGACGGCACCGGCTGGAAGTAAACATTGTCGAAGACAAAGGTCTGCTCGGCCTGGGTCACGTTCAGCACGTGGTGTACCGGGTGGCCGTCCTTCTGCAGCGGAATAACCTTCCCTTCGTTATCGTAAAGCTCGATATCAAACGGGATATGCAGTGGGTGTTTTTCCTGCTGCTCGGCGGTCGGCGGCGTCATCTGGCTAATCGTCAACGTGTAGTGCTCAGTTTCCGGGTTGTAGTCGTCACGTACGGTGACAACCGGCGTCCCGGCCTGGCTATACCAGCGGCGGAAATGAGACAGGTCCACGTTGGACGCATCTTCCATCGCCTGCACGAAGTCATCGCAGGTTGCTGCGCTGCCGTCGTGGCGCTCAAAGTAGAGCTGCATGCCTTTCTGGAAGTTCTCTTCGCCCAGCAGCGTGTGCAGCATACGAATAACTTCTGACCCCTTCTCATACACAGTTAAGGTATAGAAGTTGTTCATTTCGATAACTTTGTCCGGGCGGATCGGGTGCGCCATCGGGCTGGCGTCCTCGGCGAACTGCATCGCACGCATGGTGCGCACGTTTTGAATACGGTTTACCGCACGTGAGCCCAGGTCAGAGCTGAACTCCTGGTCGCGGAAGACGGTCAGGCCCTCTTTCAGGCTCAGCTGGAACCAGTCGCGGCAGGTGACGCGGTTACCGGTCCAGTTGTGGAAATATTCGTGCCCGATAACACGTTCGATATCGAGATAATCTTTGTCGGTCGCGGTTTCGGCGCGGGCCAGGACATACTTCGAGTTGAAGATATTCAGCCCTTTGTTTTCCATCGCGCCCATATTGAAGAAGTCGACGGCGACTATCATATAGATGTCGAGGTCATACTCCAGGCCGAAGCGGGTTTCATCCCACTTCATCGAGGCCTTCAGCGAGGTCATCGCCCAGTCAGCACGATCGAGGTTGCCGCGGTCAACAAACAGTTCCAACGCAACGTCACGGCCAGAACGGGTTTTGAAGCTGTCGCGCAGGACGTCAAAATCACCCGCCACCAGCGCAAACAGGTAGCAAGGTTTTGGGAACGGATCTTGCCACTGCACCCAGTGGCGGCCATTTTCAAGATCGCCTTCGGCAATGCGGTTGCCGTTAGCCAGCAAATATGGGTATTTGCTTTTGTCGGCGATAACTTTGGTCGTGAAGCGCGCCAGTACGTCCGGACGATCCAGATACCAGGTGATGTGATGGAAGCCTTCTGCTTCACATTGGGTACATAACGCTTCCCCGGATTGATACAGCCCTTCAAGCGCGGTGTTCGTTGCCGGGCTGATTTCGTTCACAATCGTCAGCGTAAAGGCGTCAGGAACCTGTTCCAGAATGAGCGCGCCATCTTCCTGGCGATAATGCGGCCACGCGCTACCGTTTACGGCAATGGAGACCAGCGTGAGGTCTTCGCCATCAAGATGCAGCGGAGCACCCGCTTCGCCCTGACGGACAATGTTGCTAACTGCGGTGACCTGAGTTTTTGTGGCATCAAGGTCAAAGGTCAAATCGATATCGGTTATCGTATAATCCGCCGCGCGATAGTCGTGGCGGTATTTGGCTTGTGGCTGTTGTGTCATAAAAAACCTTATACATCGTCCGTAAGATAACGAACTTCAGTCTATTCCTGTTGCCGGAATGTTGCTACGCAGAATCTTCATCTTTGGCCATCTGCGCCCAAAAAATTTTAGCGGCTCAGCGTAGCACTTTGGTGACCATGCACCTTATAGAAGATGCGGCTGTCAGGCGGTAATCGCACATTTTGTTTAGTACTCTAAACATAGTTATATCAACGCGTTACTTTGTGCATAACCCCGTTATGGCACAAATTGCCCTTTCCCCCCGCCCCCCCTAATGTTGTGATCCTGCTTCAATAAACGGATAATCAGGGTATACTCCCGCGTCTTTATTTGCCCGGACTGATGGAAACGCTCCTGTGAGAGGATGCTGAAACGCGCCATGACACGACACGCTTCCCCGATTTTGCAAACGCTTCTGGATACTGACGCCTATAAGCTTCATATGCAGCAAGCGGTTTATCACCGCTATTACGACGTAAACGTCGCAGCGGAATTCCGTTGCCGCGGCGACGATCTGCTGGGCATTCATGCCGACGCCATTCGTGAGCAGGTAGCCGCTATGCAGCACCTGCACCTCAGCGACGAAGAATTCCACTGGTTGAAAAGCCTGCCCTTTTTCAAAGCCGATTACCTCGACTGGCTGCGAGACTTCCGCTATGACCCTTCTCAGGTTCAGGTGACCAATAACCACGGTCATTTAGACATCCGCCTCAGCGGGCCGTGGCGGGAAGTCATTATGTGGGAAGTTCCCCTGCTGGCGGTTATCAGTGAAGTCGTTCACCAGCATCGCGCCCCTGGCGTGACGCCGCAAATGGCTGTTAACCACCTGGAAACCAAGCTGCGGGAATTTAACGCGCTGACCGACGGGCTGGATCTTTCCCATTTCCGCCTGATGGACTTCGGCACCCGCCGCCGTTTCTCTCGTGAAGTGCAGCAGGCCATTGTCGAGCGCCTCAAGCAGGAACCTTGGTTTATCGGCACCAGCAACTACGATCTGGCTCGCCGCCTTGACCTTACGCCGATGGGCACCCAGGCACACGAATGGTTCCAGGCGCATCAGCAGATAAGCCCAGACCTGGCGAACAGCCAGCGTGCGGCGCTGCAGGCCTGGCTGGACGAATATCCCGATCAGCTCGGGATTGCCCTGACTGACTGCATCACCATGGACGCTTTCCTGCGTGACTTCGGTAAAGAGTTCGCTACCCGCTATCAGGGGCTGCGCCATGACTCGGGGGACCCGGTAGAGTGGGGAGAAAAAGCCATTGCCCACTACCAGAAGCTTGGCATCGATCCGTTAAGCAAAGTGTTGGTGTTTTCCGACAACCTGGATTTAAACAAAGCCGTGGAGCTGTATCGCCGCTTCTCATCCCGGGTTAACCTCAGCTTTGGTATTGGCACCCGCCTGACCTGCGACATCCCACAGGTTAAGCCGCTGAATATCGTGATTAAACTTGTGGAGTGTAACGGTAAGCCTGTGGCTAAGCTTTCGGACAGCCCAGGAAAAACCATCTGCCACGACAAAGCCTTTGTGCGAGCATTACGCAAAGCCTTTGACCTCCCGCTGGTTAAAAAAGCCAGTTGATTCAGTGATAATCGGTGAATAGCGGCTTTGCTATTCACCGCCCTTCTCTCTTTCCTTTATTTCTTCATAAGTAACGCGAATTCTGCTTGTCTGATGGCGCGCGACAGGTAACATAGATAACCCCCATCTGTGGGTTACTATTTTTTTTGTCATTGACCATTTAATAGAGAGAAAACTATGAGCGTTGTGCCTGTAGCCGACGTACTCCAGGGCCGTGCCGCCGTTGACAGCGAAGTCACCGTGCGCGGGTGGGTACGTACTCGAAGAGATTCAAAAGCTGGTATCTCCTTCCTCGCCGTCTATGACGGTTCCTGCTTTGATCCTGTACAGGCCGTCATTAATAATTCTCTGCCCAATTACAATGAAGACGTTCTGCGCCTGACCACCGGCTGCTCCGTGATTGTTACCGGCGTGGTGGTCGAGTCTCAGGGCCAGGGCCAGGCTTTCGAACTTCAGGCTACCAAAGTGGAAGTTACCGGCTGGGTTGACGATCCGGACACCTATCCGATGGCGGCCAAACGCCACAGCATCGAATACCTCCGCGAAGTCGCTCACCTGCGTCCGCGCACCAACATGATTGGTGCCGTGGCCCGCGTTCGTCATACGCTGGCCCAGGCGCTGCACCGTTTCTTCCACGAAAATGGTTATTTCTGGGTCTCTACCCCGCTTATCACCGCTTCGGACACCGAAGGTGCCGGCGAGATGTTCCGTGTCTCTACGCTGGATCTGGAAAACCTGCCTCGCACCGCAGAAGGCAAAGTCGATTTTGATAAAGACTTCTTCGGTAAAGAAGCTTTCCTGACCGTTTCCGGCCAGCTGAACGGCGAAACCTACGCGAGCGCGTTGTCCAAGGTTTATACCTTCGGGCCAACCTTCCGCGCGGAAAACTCCAACACCAGCCGCCACCTGGCGGAGTTCTGGATGCTGGAGCCGGAAGTGGCCTTTGCCGATCTGGACGATGTTGCCGGGCTGGCCGAAGCGATGCTCAAGTACGTCTTTAAGGCTGTCCTGGAAGAGCGTATGGACGACATGAAGTTCTTTGCTGAGCGCGTGGACAAAGAGGCCATTGAGCGCCTGGAACGCTTCATCTCCGCAGACTTTGCCCAGGTGAACTACACCGACGCGGTCGAAATCCTGCTGAACTGCGGGCACAAGTTCGAAAACCCGGTTTACTGGGGCGTCGATCTCTCCTCCGAGCACGAGCGTTACCTGGCCGAGCAGCACTTCAAGGCACCGGTGGTAGTGAAAAACTACCCGAAAGACATCAAAGCCTTCTATATGCGCCTGAACGAAGACGGTAAGACCGTTGCCGCTATGGACGTTCTGGCTCCGGGCATCGGTGAAATCATCGGTGGCTCCCAGCGTGAAGAGCGTCTGGATGTGCTGGACGCGCGTATGGCTGAAATGGGGCTGAATAAAGAAGATTACTGGTGGTATCGCGACCTGCGCCGCTACGGCACCGTGCCGCACTCCGGTTTCGGTCTTGGCTTCGAGCGTCTGATTGCCTATGTCACCGGCGTTCAGAACGTGCGTGATGTGATTCCATTCCCACGCACTCCTCGTAACGCAAGCTTCTAAGTTAGAGAAAATCAGAGGCCAGCTTTACGCTGGCCTTTTTTACATTTGAGAAGGAAAGGTCTATTTTCTTCAACGCTCATTAAACAAACGTCAATTTCAACCCTCATTTCCGACAACCCCGTTACCAACTATTTCCACCTCACACTCTTTAACAAAAATTGCGCTTAAGTTTGCTAGTACTTCTAAATAGTGATTGGCATAGCATATTTGCTCACTTTTCGCACAGACATCCAGACATCCAAAAACAAGTCAAAAAATGAACAATTGTGAACAAGAAACATTCACTCCATAACTTTATGCAAATTAAACATAAGTAATTCATATATATATGCTTAGAAATCACACATTCGAGTTGCGCTAAGAGTGAAATTTGAAATGGTTCACAAAGTTCCCTCAAATTAATATTTTGTTACACATATTTTCTTTTTGAAACTCAGTTTAGACATTTGTAGCACTTTCAGGCTAGCGAAACGGTTTCATGGATGGAAAGATGCCTGACAGATACAGAAAGACACCAAACTATCATCAATAGTTCCGTAAAGAATTATTGACGGCAGTGGCAGGTGTCCATAAAAACCACAATGAGGGTAATAAATAATGATGAAGCGCAATATTCTGGCAGTGGTAATCCCTGCTCTGCTGGTAGCCGGTGCAGCTAACGCTGCAGAAATCTACAACAAAAACGGCAACAAACTGGATCTGTACGGTAAAGTAACCGGCGAGCGTGATTTCACCACTACCGGTAAGAAAGGCAACTCCGACATCAACTACGGCCAGATTGGCTTTAAAGGCGAAACTCAGATCAACAGCGATCTGACTGGTTTCGGTCAGTGGGAATACCGTGCTCGTGCAAACGGCGGTGAAGGCAACCAGAAAAACTCCACCCGTCTGGCATTTGCTGGCCTGAAAATTAAAGATTTCGGTTCTTTCGATTACGGCCGTAACTACGGTATCGTTTACGATGTTGAGTCCATTACCGACATGGCACCAATCTGGTCTGGTATGACTACACTTGGCAGCTCTGACAACTTCATGACTGGTCGTTCTAACGGCCTGCTGACCTACCGTAACTCTAACTTCTTTGGTCTGGCTGATGGCCTGAACTTCGCCGTACAGTACCAGGGCAAAAACGACCGTGATGACGTTACTCAGGCGAACGGCGATGGCGTAGGCTACTCTCTGGGTTACGATTTCGGCGAAGGCTTCTCCGTAATCGGTGCTTACAGCAACTCTAACCGTACCACCGTAGGTTCATCTGATAGCAAGCCTGGTCAGAAAGCTGATGGTCGCGGCAGCAAAGCTGAAGCATGGGCAATCGGTACTAAATACGATGCTAATAATGTTTATCTGGCAGCAACCTACGCCGAAACGCGTAACTTGACCGATCAGGGTAGTGACCTGGGCTTTGCAAATAAAACTCAGAACCTTGAATTAGTGGCTCAGTACCAGTTCGATTTCGGCCTGCGTCCAGCAATCTCCTACGTACAGACTAAAGGTAAAAACCTGAACCAGTCTGGTACCTTTGCAGGCGGCAGCGCAGATATGGCTAAATTCATCCAGATCGGCACCACCTACTACTTCAACAAAAACTTCAACGTTTATGCTGACTACCTGATCAACCTGCTGGACAAAGACAGCTCTTACGTTCAAAACGGCGGCGGTCTGGGCGGTGTTGGTGCAGACGACCAGTTCGGCGTTGGCGTGACCTACCAGTTCTAATTTCAGCCATTTGTTTGTCTGAAATGTTTAAAAACAGGGCTTCGGCCCTGTTTTTTTATGGCAAAAAAGTAGAATAAACCCGATGTTATCGCTAACCGTCTCTTTTTGTCGCAAACGGTTGGCAATTCGTAAAACAGCAGTTAACCTGAAAGCGATTTCTCCCGATATCACTAATGGAACCCGTCATGTTTGAGAACATTACCGCTGCCCCTGCCGATCCTATTCTTGGTCTGGCTGACCTGTTTCGCGCCGACGACCGTCCAACCAAAATTAACCTCGGCATCGGGGTCTATAAGGACGAAACCGGTAAAACCCCGGTCCTGACCAGCGTAAAGAAAGCAGAACTTTATCTGCTGGAAAATGAGACCACCAAAAACTATCTGGGCATTGATGGTATTCCAGAGTTTGGCCGCTGCACGCAAGAGCTGCTGTTCGGCAAAGGCAATGCGCTTGTTGCTGACAAACGCGCGCTTACGGCACAAACCCCAGGCGGGACCGGTGCATTGCGCGTTGCCGCTGATTTCCTGGCGAAAAACACTTCCGCCAAACGCGTGTGGGTGAGCAACCCAAGCTGGCCAAACCATAAGAGCGTGTTTAACTCCGCCGGTCTGGAAGTGAAAGAGTATGCGTACTACGACGCAGAAAATCACAGTCTGGACTTTGATGGCCTGGTGGCCAGCCTGCAGGCGGCGGAAGCCGGTGACGTAGTGCTGTTCCACGGCTGCTGCCATAACCCAACCGGTATCGATCCTACTGCCGAGCAGTGGAAAACGCTGGCAGAGATGTCGCTGGCCAAAGGCTGGCTGCCGCTGTTTGACTTTGCTTACCAGGGCTTTGCTCGTGGTCTGGAAGAAGATGCCGAAGGCCTGCGTATTTTCGCAGCCGGTCACAAAGAACTGCTGGTGGCCAGCTCCTACTCCAAGAACTTTGGTTTGTACAACGAACGCGTAGGCGCTTTCACGCTGGTTGCCGCCGATGCCGATACTGCTGACCGTTCATTCAGCCAGGTGAAATCGGTCATTCGCGCTAACTACTCCAACCCACCGGCACACGGTGCCTCGGTTGTAGCGACGATTCTGAGCAACGACGCGCTGCGTACCATGTGGGAACAAGAGCTGACCGATATGCGCCAGCGTATTCACCGCATGCGTCAGCTGTTTGTGAATACCCTGCAGGAGAAAGGCGCCAACCGCGACTTCAGCTTCATCATTAACCAGAACGGGATGTTCTCGTTCAGCGGCCTGACCAAAGAACAGGTTCTGCGCCTGCGTGAAGAATTCGGCGTTTACGCCGTCGCATCTGGCCGCGTTAACGTGGCGGGCATGACGCCGGATAACATGGCGCCGCTGTGCGAAGCTATCGTTGCCGTGCTGTAATAACCACGCATAAAAAAGAGCCGCATAAGCGGCTCTTTTTTTTACTGGAAACCCGTTTTACCAAACCGGCTGCTCATCCTGTAAAAACGGATTATGCAGGCGCTCGTAACCCAGGGTAGACATTGGGCCGTGGCCGGGAATAAAGGTCACATCATCTCCCAGCGGCAGCAGCTTTCGTTTGATCGAATCAATCAACGCCGCGTGATCGCCACGAGGGAAATCGCTGCGCCCCACCCCACCTTTAAAGATGACATCACCGGAAACCAGCAAACGAGAGGCCGCATCGAAGAAGACAATATGGCCAGGCGTATGCCCCGGACAATGCAACACCTGGAAAGTTACATTCCCTACGGAGACACATTCCCCTTCGTTTAACCAGCGGTCCGGCGTCAAAGGCTGACACTCGTCGAGGCCAAACATCCGGCTTTGCTGCGGCAGTCCCTGCAGCCAGAACTCATCTTCTTTTTCCGGCCCCACAACGGGCACGCCGTAATGTGCCGCCAGCTCAGCCGCCGCGCCGACGTGATCGAGATGACCATGCGTCAACAGGATTTGGCTAATCTGCACGTCTTTCTGCGCCACTTCTTGCTTAATCCGTGCCGCATCGCCACCGGGATCCACCAGCGCCGCCTGCTTCGTTTCCTCGCACCAAATAAGAGAACAGTTCTGGGCAAAAGCCGTGACCGGAATAATATGATAGTTCATGCTGCTCCATTACCGACAACAAAGCCGGATTCCGTTGTTTTACCAGTGCCTTACCGGCCCGGTGTCAATATGCACAAAGTCGCTGCTGGGGTAGTATCCTACACCACCTGCCCGCATAGATAATGCAGCTTTGCGAATATTGCTTAACGAAACGCCTTCAATATGGAAATCCATCGCCTGGCCTTTGGTGTGGTAGCTTTTTTTCGCCACGCCGCGGCTGTGAGCGCGAAGTTCATTATTGGTGTCGATGGAGCGGTAACCGGAAATCAGTTGGACCGGTTTGTTCGTCCCCAAAAGCCCCTGCAGGCGATAGAGTTGGTCAAACAGGGAAGGATCGATAGATTTAATCTTGTTCGCCCGGTAGTCCCGGAAGAAGTGATTAAGTCTTGCTAATTCATCCTGAATATAGCCTCTGCCATCAAAAAACTCAGCTTTCAGTGACTCTCCAGTATGCAGGTTATTGAGAGTCAAAATACGCGGGCGTGGTGTCGAGAGGGTGGCAAACGACGGCAAAGGCATGAGAGCGGCACCGAAAGCCACGCCCCCCAAAGCCAGTAGCTTGCGGCGATTAGCGTCAAATTTGTCCATGATATCCAGGTCTACAGGTAATAAAATGATGGTTTAATATGCACTTTTGCGCACAGCCATCGCACCATAACTGCCCGAATCCGGGGAGTCAAGGCACGATAAAACCCAGCAACGGCGGGCCCTGTAGAGGGCCCGGCTGCGTTTTACATTTTCTACGACCACTAATTCATTAGAAATGTTGCGTTTAGCGGATTAATAACCCGGCTTTTGCGAGGTTTTGTGCGCCAGATCGCGCGGTGAGATCATAATTGTAAATATCTGTACGAAACTCGGTGCGACCATCTTTTCCGACAAAAGCGGTCAGATAGTAGAGATTAACCGGAATGTTTTGACGGATATTGACGTATTTAGTATTACCTTCCTGCAACGTACTGGATATCCGGGAGTCATTCCACCCGGCATCCTGCAGCAGCATATTTGCAAGTTCGGACGCCTTATTAACGCGCACGCAGCCTGAGCTCAGGGCCCTTGCATCCTTCTGGAACAGGTTATGATTTGGCGTGTCGTGCAGGTAGATGGCGTCAGAGCTCGGCATATTGAATTTGTAACGCCCAAGCGAGTTCTGCGTACCAGGCTTTTGCTGGAAGCGGAACGGCAGATTATTCTCGGTGATCGTCGACCAATCAACGCGCCACGGATCGATCATCTCGGCATTGTTGCTCCAGCCTCGAATCACGCTATAGCCGTGCTGCTCCAGATAACCCGGATTCTGGCGAACCTTTGGCAAAATATCTTTGCGCGCCAGCGTCGGAGGAACATTCCACGGCGGGTTAACCACGACGTTGTTCAGCGCGCTGCTCATCATCGGGGTTTTACGATCCGGTCGCCCAACGATAACGCGAGACGCCAGCGCTTCATTGCCGTTAAGGTAATACACCAGCGAATAGTTAGGAATGTTCACCATAATGCCGGTCTCAAGTTTATCCGGCAGCAGGCGTAAACGCTGAATATTTAATGCCACCAGCGCCGCACGCTGCTGAGGCGAGACGTTAAGCCAGTCGCGCGTCAGTTGGCCAATCGCACCGTCCGAGCCTAACCCCTGCCACTGCTGGAAACGTTTAACGCCGTCCACCAGATCGCGGCTATACACGCCACGGGCTGCCGCCTGAGGTTTCTTTTTGCCAGCCTGAGGAGAAGCCTCTTCAACGTTGATCGCGGACGGGCTCACGGTGACATCGGCCACGCTGGTCACTCCCGATGACTTGTCCTGAAGCATACCGGTTCGGGCAAGAATTTCTCTCAGCGCCCCTACATCGTTGCTCCACTGCCCCGGCCTCAACGTCTCTTTACCGGTCATCTGCGGCCACGGGCGGGTATCAGCCAGCAGATGAATCAGGGATTGATGTAGCTGAGCATACTGCGGATGCTGAGGCGCAAGGCTGTCGATAAAGTTCACCAGAGAACCCTGGTCAACGGCCACCTGCCACTGGTTAATCACCGACAAAGGCGGCGTTTTCAACTTGTAAGGCGTACTGCTATAAAGCCAGCGATTGCCGTCAATCGGAATCCCCGAAACGAATTGCAGGTAACCCATCATGGCATCGGAAAGCACCACATCGCGCGCCATACCGGTCACCGCTGGATCGGTCAACAGCTCAACCCACTGATTAAACTGCGGCTGTATTCCTGCAATTGCCACTTCCGCCAGCTGTTGCTGAAAGGCTTTAACCGCATCGCGGTTTTCCCACATCGGCTTCATGTCACGCGCGGCATAGAAGGCCGACAGGGCGTTGAGATAAACCGGCGTGTAGCCCGCAGGTAGGCCCGTAATAAGCTGTGATCGGCTTTGTGCCGCCGACATCGTGGAGGTGTTTGTTGGCAAAGTCCCGGCCATCGTGGCCGTCGCCGTAGACTGCGCCAAAGGCTGATTGAGTTCCGTGGGCCGATCTGTCTGGAAAGCAGAACTGTCGGAGGGAACGACGGCAGGCTCATCGGCCTGGGCCACAAACAGCGGAGCGAAACTGAGCGCCAGGCAATAACCGACTGCCGACAATCGAAAATCTTTAACTTTTCTAAGCAACATCCCTTGCCCCCTGTTTATCACTGTGCTCACCGTCAAAGGCGGGAAGTATTCACCACTAGTATATAAACAGTAAAAACCATTTGCCTGACAAAATGTAAAGAAAATTAAAGATTAAGACTGTTCGCGACAAAGAAAAAGCGGGCCGTAGCCCGCTTGATAATTTAGCATCCTGTATCGCTGGTTTACGATGCGTCAGCGGTTTCCGAGCCCTGCTGCGGCTCTGGCAACGCCGGGGCCGCAAATCCACGCAGGCCAACAACGTGAACGTGTTCGCTGTTCTGGAAAACCTTACGCACCAGCTTATAGGTGGTGCCTTTTTCCGGGCTGATGTTTTCTGGTGCAGCAATAATTAATTGCATTTCAAGACGTTCACACAGTTCAAACAGCGTGGCGATGGACTTGGCATCCAGTCGCGCCGCTTCGTCAAGGAACAGCAGGCGGCAAGGGGAAATGTCTTTTCCGCGCAGACGCTGAGACTCATCTTCCCAGCTCTGAACAACCATCACCAGGATAGACATCCCGGTCCCGATGGCTTCCCCAGTGGACAGCGCCCCGCTCTCTGCACGCAGCCAACCATCCGAACCACGGTTAACCTCAACCTCCATTTCCAGGTAGTTACGGTAATCCAGCAGCTCTTCACCAATGGTCTGCGGCGTGCGCTGGCCCATGTCGATCTGCGGGTTCAGGCGCTGATAAAGCTTCGCCAGCGCTTCGGAGAAGGTCAGGCGATTGCTGTTAAACAGATCCTGATGCTGCTCGTGCTGCTCGGAAAGTACGTTCAGCAGCGTAGCATGCGCTTCTCGCACGTTAACGTTCAGACGAACGCTCTTCACCTGGCCGAAGGAGACACTTTGCAGCCCCTGGTTAAGCATGCGAATACGGTTCTGCTCGCGCTGAATCGTCTTGCGAATGATGTTCGCCACGCTGCGGGAGCTAATCGCCAATTTCTGCTCGCGCGAGGTCAGCTCTTCCGTCAGGCGGCCCAGTTCAATTTCCATCTGCTCGATGGCTTCAACCGGGTCGTCGGTACGGATGATATCCTGACGGATACGCTCGCGCAGATGCTGGTACACCGCAACGAAGAACTGAATCTTGCGCTCAGGGCGCTTAGGATCTTCTGACAGACGAAGCACGTCGCGCAGATGTTCGTTGTCGGCAACGGCCAGCCGCAGCGCACCCAACGCTTTATCCGACATGGAACGCAGATCGTCGCCGGAGAGATAGGCCAGTTCGCGACGGTGCAGGCGGCGCTCAACGCCGTTGTCTTTCACCATACGCATCACCGCGCACCAGCCCGCTTTCGCGGTGACAACCTGCTCACGCATCTCAAAGTAGTTACGCTCAAGCTGCTTCAGTTTGCGGGTAAGGTTGTTCATCTCCGCTTCACAATAGGTCAGCTGTTTCTCAAGCTGATTACGGCGTGAACGGTTGTTGCTAAGCGCGGTATGCAGCTCATCACGACGCGCACGCGCCCTTTCCTCTGCACCCGCATCGGCACGCACTCCGATATCCTGCAGCTCTTTATGCAGATCGGTCAGCAGCTCTTTTTTGGTATCAAACGAACTTTTCAGCGACGCCATTAGCTGGCTGTACTGACCTAACTGTTGAGCATGCTGACGCAGCGCTTCGCGGGAACGCGTACGCTCTACTTCAGCCTGTTCCAGACGCTGGCGCAGCTTCTCGTTCAGGTCGCTGTTGCCGTCCAGCATGGCCGCAGAATCGCTGTAGCTGAAGTGAGCGCGACGCTGCACGACTTCAGTCAGCGCAAAGGCACGCTGGCGGGCGTCACGCTGAATTTGCTGCGCGTGGGCATAATCGTCTTTCAACTGCTCGAACTGTTCAGGATCGCTCTGCAGGACGTTGACGATACCTTCCAGCTTAATCAGCTGGTTGCCGTGCTGCTGAATAAAGCGGGCAGATTCTTCGGCTTCATCCAGGCGTTCCTGGATTTCATCGCAGCGGTCGGCCAGGGTTTCGTCATTCAGCAGGCTAATACGCGGCAGCAGGCGGTTAAGCTGGGCCACGCCCTCTTTCGCCTGATCGAACTGCTGACGCTGCTGCTGATTGTCATTTTCGTGGTTGTTGATAGCCCGCTCAATCTCGCCGCGACGGCTGTTGAGGTGGCGGATTTCCGCCTCTGGATCGTCTTCAAACGCCACGCCCAGGTGCTGGCCGATAAAACGACTAAACGACTGATGCAGGCGCTGGTTTTTCTGCACGTCAAAAGAGAGCGTGGCAAAACGTTCAGCAAGTGATTCCCGCTCGTTGTGCAGCGCTTCAAGACGGTTTTCACGCGCGGCGCGGCCAAACAGCGGCAGCTCCGGCAGACGTGAATAGCGCCACTGACGTTCGGCGGTTTTGACGAGCACCGCCGCGCCCATCTCTTCAACGGTAAACACGCTGTCATCGAACGAGGACGGATCCCCTTCGATCAGGTAAAGATCTTCCGGACAGTCTTCCAGATTTTCCAGCTGCTCGCGCACCAGCGAAAGATCCGGCACCACGATGGCGTGGCGGGATGGCCCGTAGAGCGCAGAGAAGTACGGCGCATCTTCAAGGCCAATGTCATCGTAAATTTCAGACAGCAGGACGCCGCCAAAACGTTCAGCCAAAGCGTTGAGGCGAGGATCTTCGGCCCCGCCAGGCTGGCTGAGACGTTCAATTTCGTCATCCACGGCACGTTTACGCGCCCCGACTTCATCACGCTCAACGGTGGATTCGCGCTCGCGCTCCAGCAGTTGCTGCATGTACTCAGTCACCTGCTGGCTGGCTTCGAACTGCTCACCGCTTTGCTCGCACAGCTGGCTAAGGCTGGTCTGGGCTGCAATCCATCTTGGGGCACGCAGGTTCAGCGTTTTGATACTCGCCTGAATCTGTTCCAGCTCCTGACGCAGCGCCATACGCTGCTCGCTGGCATCGGCAACGGTTTGCTGCAGCGCACCAATTCGCTCTTCTAATTCTTCATGCAGCGCTTCAAGCTCTTCTGGATCGAACTGTTTCCCCTGGCGTTTACAGAAATCAGCGAGCAGACGCTCGGCTTCTTGCTGCTCGCGCAGGCGCTGTTCCAGCTCGTTGAGGCGCATACGCAGCGGCTGAACTTGATCGGCCAGATGGCGCTGATTGCTGCTGTCGCGCAGCAGTTCACGCGCGGTGTCCCAGGCTTCGCTGCGGCTCACCGGGCCGCTGATCGCCGTCACCAGTTGGTAAGCATGTTCGAACTGGCTATGCGCCGCCTGCGCCACGCTCATTTTCTGTTCGAGTGACAGCAGCTTGTCGGTTGCTTCGATCTCTTTCGCTTTGAAAGTGTCCTGCCATTCGTCGGCGCTGTCGGCGGTTAAATCCGGCAGATGACACAGCTCACGAGCGCGCTCTAACGCCTGTAACGCCTGCTGATACTGAATCGCACGCGTCTGCTGCACGTCCAGCGCCTGCTGGTAATCGGCAAGCTGGCTTTTCAGCTCATCCACTTCCAGCTCGGCAGCTTCGGCTCGGGCTTCATTTTCTTCCTGCTGCTCGTGGGCTTCAGCCACGATTTCGTTTTGCTCTTCAAGGCGAATTTGCAGCTCGTCGAGGTCAGCTTCGTAACGCTCGATCTTCTCTTGCTGACGAATCGCCGTTTGCACCAGGTTCAGGTGGTCACTTGCGGCCTGATAATCAGTTTCAAGATCGCCTTCCGCACCGCTGTGCTCGCCCAGCTCACGCGCCATATCAACGTGCTTATACTGTTCAGCGGATAGCTGCTGGCGGCTGGTCAGCAGCTCGCGACGAAATTCCAGCGCTTTATCCAGATGGATCCGGCGTTCGTTGGCATGACGCATATAGTCCGCTGCCACATAATCCGTCGCCTCCGAAATCAGGTGTTTAAACAGGTCGCGGTCGGACTGAGTAACGCGAATCGCTTCCAGCGTCATGCGGTTTTCACGCAGCGCTGCCTCCATGTCCTGGAAGGCCTTACGCACGCCGCCGTTTTCCGGCAACAGATAGTCACGCAGGGAGCGGGTAATCGCGCTGGAAATCCCGCCGTACAGCGAGGCTTCAATCAGGCGATAGTATTTACTGCGGTCTGCGGCGCTGCGCAGGCGACGGGCCACAATGCCCAGATCGAACATCAGCGAGTGGTAGTCGGTGATGGAGTTAAACTGCTTGAACTGCACGCCTTCAATGGCTTCGACTTTATCCTTCAGCTCCTGCAGGCTGAGCACGCGAGCCTGTCGCTCGTTCAGCGTTTCGGTCAGCAGTTGAGTCGGCTGAATAGAGGTCGGCAAACCCTGAATAGCAAACGGTTTGATGTCGACCTTACGGTCACGCCCGGCGACCTGCTGCAGGCGAACACCTACCACAACGCGCTGATGGCGGGAGTTGATCACGTCCAGCGTGGAGTAACACACGCCGGCTTTAAGCTTACCGTGCAGACCTTTATCACGAGAGCCGGAGGTTGCTCCAGCCTCCGTGGTGTTACGGAAATGCAGCAGGGTTAAATCCGGGATAAGCGCCGTAACGAAAGCCGCCATCGTAGTGGACTTACCCGCGCCGTTACCGCCTGAAAGCGTGGTGACCAGCTCGTCGAGATCGAAGGTGCGGGCGAAGAAACCGTTCCAGTTGACCAGCGTCAGCGAGCGAAATTTTCCGCGTTCAATCATTCCTGTTCATCCTCCGCATTATCTAGTCCTGGTTGTGGCTCATCGCTTTCATCGTTGAGCTGCAGGCGGCTTTCTACCGCCATAGCTTCGCCGTCGCGAATCATGCGCAGCTGAGCTTCACGTGGATCATCCCCGGTACGCACATCGGCGCCGAAGCGGAAGACCGACTCGGTGATGCGGAACTTGCTGCTGTCATGGCCCATAAACCAGATCATACCGAGGCGGCGCAAACGGGTCAGGGAGGCGCGAACTTTCTCCTGCAGCTTCTGACGGTCGAGATCGGAGCCCGTAGAGCGGTTGTTCACCAGCTTCAGCAGTTTGTTTTCATCCGCCAGCGTCAGCAACTCGTCGTACAGCTCCTGCTGGGTAAAGATGCCTTCGTTGGCCAGTCGTTCCGGGCTGAGGTAGAGATAACAAAGAATTTTGCCGACCATCATGTCCAGCTCGGAAAGCACCGAACGCGGAATGAGCGTGGTGGAACGTGGACGCAGATAGAAAAAACCTTCCGGTGCACGAATCAGCTCAACGTTGTAGCGCGCGTAAAACTCTTCCAGATATTCCTGGAAATCCATCAAAAAGGCGTGATTGTCCAGCTCTTCAAGGCCGATGTGGCGCCCGGCGCGCAGCTGACTGTCGAGCGCAGGAAAGAGAGGGTTGGCCAGCGCCTGTGCCAGTTTAACCGGCATCACTTGTTCAATATTTGTTGATGACATGCGCCTGTACCTTGGCTCCGTAATCGTTAATGGTTTGCCACTTGGCGGGCAATCCTGTGAAATCCGCTTCCGCTACGCCCAGACGTACCGCCTGGTCTACAACAATTCGTGCGACGTCGAAATGACGAGCACGAGGGTATTGCACGAGGTAGTCACGCACTACAACCCCCAAATCGAGGGGTACTTGCTTCGTTTTGTAGACCTGTAGCGCCGCTTCAATCAGCGCCGCCAGCTGTTCACGAATTTCGTTAAATTCTTCAAACTCGAGCTCATTAGGTAACTCGCCCGTCACTTCTTCATCGCGCAGCGCCATCTCTTCATCACGCATATCCAGCAGACGATCGGCGCTGGAATAGGTCAACGCCCAAGGCGCATCGAAGTAGTTTTGTACCGACTGGCGAAGACGCTGAGCAAAGACGCGGTTTTTATCCATATCGATAGCGGTACGGATAAATTTATGCACGTGCCGGTCGTAGCCTATCCACAGGTCGATGGCCTGCTGACCCCAGCTGATAATGCGGTCGAGCTTGCTTTGCAGATCGAACACCAGGCGATCTACAAAGTGAAGGTCGTCGCGGCCCAGGGTTGAATCCTGAACGCGAAGCAGGTTTGCCTGCAGCTTATCTCCCGCTGCTTCCAGCGTATCCTGCAGTTCGCGCAATGTGCCAGAGGTCTCCGACAGCAGCAGCTCACAGCTCGAAATGGCCGCGCGCCAGTCTTTGTTAAGCAACTGGGCAATGTCGTCTTTTACCTGCTGCTGCTGTTCGTCCATGATGCGTTGGGTAAGATCGATGCTGTCAAAGATCTCCGCCACGGAGTATTTCAGCGGCGCGTAAACGTTACGGTGCCAGTGGAATTCATCGCCATCTTCATCTGCGGCATCAGCCGCGCGTTTAAGCTCACCGGCAACGATAGAAAGCTGCATAGACAGGCGCAGCGTAGAAAATTCACGCTGGCGAATGTAGTAGTCGGTAATGCCGATACCCAGCGGCGTCAGGCGATAAATAGCGTTGCCTTCGGTCAGCTCGCTTACAAAGCGGTTAAGTAAGCGCTGGCGCACCATATCGTTGATCGCGTTATTGGCGCGCACGTTGATGGTTTCACTGGTTTGTTCAAAACCGTCGCTCACGTGGCGAAACGCATCAATAAGTTCTCCCTCGCTCAGCTCACCGTCAAGGCGCTCGCCGTTTAAGGTGGCAACGGCCAGCAAAAACGTCAGGCGTTCCGTTGGTAGCGAGATCGAAAAATCATTTTTCCTGGCCCAGGCAACCAGTTCAGGCACTGTCTGGGAAAAATCACTCATAATTTATCCTTGGCTCTGCGGCTTAAACGCGGTTACGTGAATATAGCGGCCGAGACTGATAAACGGCTCCTGCCGGCAATAACGCGTCTCCAGCGTCAGCAAATCGTCAAAACCATCTCGTTGTTTGTGTTTATCTCGCAGGTAGTCATGGAACACCCGCACGCCGGTTTTACCGGTAATTTGCCAGCCAATTTGCTCCAGCCAGTAGTAAACCTGTTCTGGCTGCAGCGGATTGTCGGGCGAAAGGGTTTTGCGCTTATTTTTTTTCATCCCTTGCAACACGTATTCGAAGTTCCCGACGAACATGTTTCGCATCAGCAGGCCGTTTGCATTGTAGAACATTAGCGACAAAGTGCCGCCGGGACGTAAACAATCCCAAAGCGCTTTTAGCACGGCCTGAGGGTCGGTTACCCACTCAAGCACCGCATGAAACAATATCAGATCAACCGGGCTTTCCAAATGTTGAGCCATATCCTGAGCGGCAGATTGTACAAAATGCATGTTGTCGCTCACACCTTTCTCCTGAGCGAGCATTTTTGCACGTGCAATCATTTCGGCGGACACATCACAAAGCACGACTTCGTGACCCCGCTCGGCAAATCGGGTGGCCGTTTGCCCCTCCCCTCCGCCGGCATCCAGCACCTTTAAGGTTGCGGGCTGTGTCGCCAGGAAAGCATCCAGATCCTGCCAGAGAATCGCCTGCCGCAATTGGCCTTTGGTTGTGCCATAGATATTGTGCGAAAACTTCTCGGCAATATCGTCAAAATTGCGGTCACCCATGGGTACAGCTCCGTGGCAAAAGAGGTCATCTGACAAAACTGCTATTTTGGCACAGCCGGGACGAGAATGAACCCATCTGGTGTAATATCACGAGGGTTTACCTGCTGGATGGTTAAAAAGGATCCGAATTTCATGCTTTTTATACTGAAAAAAATCATTGGTGGCCTGCTGCTTCCCTTGCCATTCCTGCTATTAACCATGGGCGTGGCCCTGGCTCTGTTGTGGTTTACCCGCTGGCAAAAAACGGCCAAAGGGTTACTCACGGCAAGCTGGCTGGTGCTTTTTCTGATTAGCCTCCAGCCCGTCGCAGACTGGATGCTAAAGCCTATTGAAGACACTTACGCCACTCGTCAGCACGGCGACAACGCTCGCTACATTGTTGTGCTGGGCGGCGGCTACACCTGGAACCCGGACTGGGCCCCCAGCTCGAATCTTATCGACAACAGTTTACCGCGACTCACCGAGGCGATTCGTCTGAAACAGCTCAATCCGGGGGCAAAACTTATCTTTACCGGAGCCAGGGCGATGACCAATGCCGTTAGCACGGCGGAGGCAGGTGCCAGGGTTGCGGAAAGTCTTGGGATTTCCAGAGAGGACATCATCACCCTGGATTCCCCCAAAGATACTGAAGAGGAAGCGCATGCCGTCGCGAAGCTGATAGGCCAGCAGCCGTTTATTCTGGTGACATCCGCTTCGCATCTGCCAAGGGCAATGATCTTCTTCACCCGGGCCGGGTTACATCCGCTCCCTGCCCCGGCCAACCAGCTGGCGATAACCTCTCCGCTTAACCCGTGGGAGAAGGCTATCCCCGACCCGGTATGGTTGATGCACAGCGAGCGCGTGGGCTATGAAACGCTGGGGCGCATCTGGCAATGGCTGAAAGGCTCTTCAGGAGAGCCAGGGCAGTAATGACTTAGCTGCGTTGTCAAAAACCGGCCGGTTCAGGCGGCCGGTTTGCAGCAACTGTGCTATCTCATCCCACAGCACATATAGCCAGCGTCGCCACAGGAAAGATTCTGCGACCGGGGCGCGCTGTAAATAGTGCCAAAGCAGGCTCTCGGCCTGCCCTGGCTCTACGAGGCGAAACAGTTCATATTCTCGCGGAGCCCATAACATCACGCCGGGATTCACCATCGCCAACAGCTGATCGCTACGCGAATCCTTGAGCATACTGCGAAGGGAAAAGTTGCCGTGGATCAGCACGCAGTTATCGCTGAAGTCCTCGAACATACGCGGCAGACATTCGCGGGTGCGGAACAAAATACGTTTATCCTGCATCGTTAACCCGGTATTCCGGTACTGATTGAGCGTGGTCCAGAGCACTTCAACCCGCTGCCGGTACCAGTGCGGCCAGATATTTTCCTGAGTGCTGTCGACGTTCCCTACACAGCCACTGCTGTCCACGCGATGCCAGGCTAACAACCCCTCAACAATCTGGTCTTTGAGCTGCTCCCAGCGGTTTGGCGTGCGGGTTGGCGCTTCCCCGGGAACGCCGCGCAGGCGCTCCATCAGCAAAACATCCGGGCCAGGATGTTCTTCATGCGTAAGCACGCCGTAGACCACAGGCATGCGGACGGTACCTGAACGTGCCAGCATCGACATTTTCCAGGCTAGCTGCGTTGCCAGACCCGGCGAGGTAAAGCTCTTGGCAAGCAGCGGCATCGCGTGGCCACCGCTGTCGTAAAGCGACCAAAGTGCAGTTTCCGCATGCTCGCTAATGCACTCAATACGGCTTAGTTTTTCACCCAGCAGGTGACTTAGCTCCTTACGCAGCAATTCCATACCGATTTCCCCTGGTAATACTGTTGATTTAATAATGAGCGCACCAGGCGAAGTTGTCACCACTCCAGATCAATTGGGTTTCAGAAAAAGAAAAACCGGCCTGGTTAGCCGGTTTTATTAATCACGCTGAAGGTGAATTAACGCATTGCAAGACGGACGCGCTCAAGATCTTCCGGGGTGTCCACACCAATGCTTGGGATGGCTTTCGCCACGGCAACGTGAATTTTTTCGCCGTTCCACAATACGCGTAGTTGCTCAAGCATTTCGATTTGCTCGAGCTGACTTGGCTCCCAGCTGACATAGCGGCGGATAAAACCGGCGCGGTAGCCATAAATGCCGATGTGGCGCAGGAAGGTATCGCCAATCTGTTCGCGGGAAGCGGCAAAGCGTTCGCGATCCCAGGGAATTGTGGCGCGTGAGAAATAGAGCGCGTAGCCCTGCGCATCCATGACGACTTTAACCGCATTTGGGTTAAACGCTTCTTCGGCTGATTCGATAGGCACTGCAAGCGTCGCCATACCGGCTTTGCTGTTAGCCACGTTATTGGCAACCTGCTGGATAATGACCGGCGGGATCATTGGCTCGTCACCCTGCACGTTGACAATAACCGTGTCATCGCTGAAACCACATTTCTCGATAACCTCAGCCAGACGTTCGGTTCCGGACTGGTGATCGGGGCTGGTCAGGCAAACTTCCCCGCCAGCGGCTTCGACAACGCGCGCAACTTCCGGGTGATCGGTCGCGACAATGATACGTTCAGCGCCGGATTCGCGCGCACGGTCCAGCACATGCAGAACCATCGCTTTGCCGTTGATCTCTTTTAAGGGCTTACCCGGCAGACGCGTGGACGCATAGCGTGCGGGAATAATGGCGACAAAACTCATGGATTGGTCTCGTCTGAAGTCAGCGTCCAGGCTTCACTTTCCAGCAGAACCGGAATACCGTCACGCAGCGGGTAGGCCAGGCGATCAGGCTTGCAGATAAGCTCTTGCTTTTCCTGGTTATAGTAGAGCTTGCCGTTACAAACCGGGCAGGCAATGATTTCAAGTAAACGACTTTCCATAATTACTCCAGATGAGTGCCATCAACGGCACCAGAATAGCATAAATGACTAGCCCGCCGGGGCCATTTCCCAGCCTGTTCCCCAGCTTTCTCTCAGTTCAGCAGGCAGGACGCCGAGGGTAAGATGCGTCGCGGATTGCCAGCGCGCAAATTCCGTCAGTGCAGCACGCAGGCCTGCCTGCAAAGAGTCTGTCACCTTAATGCCCTCTTCAAGGTAGAGGCTTATCACCTCCAATTCGCCCTGCTTGCGGTGCATTTTGGCATCCATCCTGCCGACCAGCACCCCTTTGTGTAGCAGCGGTAAAACAAAATAACCGTATCGGCGCTTTTCCGCCGGGGTATAGCATTCCAGCCGATAGGAAAAGTTAAACAACGCCTCTGCTCTGCGGCGATCCCATACGACAGGATCAAACGGCGAGAGCACGGCGCTGTGGGTGGCATTAAGCTGGTTTTGCTGCGCTTTCTCCAGCTGTGGCAACAGAGAATGATGCACCAGCATTTCGCCCAATTTTTCAACCTGAACGCGAATAACGTTGCCCGATAAAAGCCAGGCTTCCATCAAGGGCTTTAAAGACAGGTTTTTGAGTCGATAGTAATCAGCCAGCCATTCAGGCCGGAAGATCCCCAGGCTGCGAGCACTGTTTTCCAGCATTAATAGCTCAGCCTCGGGCTGCTCAATCAGATGCAGATCATCGTTCCAGTGCGGCATAACCCGGTGGGTTAAATCGTAAACCCGCTGGAAATTACGCCGCTCCGTCACCATCACCTGCCCGGCGGTAAATAATCCTTCAAGGTGTTTTTTCTGCGGCTTCCATTCCCACCAGCCGCTCGCCCCTTTGCGGGGATGTTCAAAATCGGCGGAGCGGACGGGGCCATTTTCTTTGATATAAGCGAGCAACTGGCTGATATCTTCCGCATGCTCATTCATCCACTCTGGGCGGTATTTCCAGCCCATGTTTTCAGGGCTAAGCATTCGGTGGCGAATTAGCGCAAAATCTTTTTTTGGCAAGAAGCAGGCCTCATGCGCCCAGTATTCAATCAGCTCGCCGTTTGCCAGCGCCCCATCCAACCAGCCGGGTTCAAAGTGCCCAAGGCGGCTGAATAACACCAGATACGGACTGCGGGCTACGATATTGATGGTATCAATCTGGAGCAGCGACATGCGGGAGATAGCGTCGGCAACGTCAGAGGGACGCGCACGGCGGCGAGGTTTTTGCAGCAGCCCCTGGGCTGCAAGGTGCAGATTCCGGGCTGCTCGTAATGAAAGTTGCACAACGGTCATGGCACACCTGTAATCAGCGAACAAATAACCGGTGACGCAAAACTAACGCACCAGCCCCAATAACTCCTTGAGCAGCGTTTCAGCGAGGGGGGAGTCTAGCTGCGCATCTACCGGCAGATACCACCAGTTGGCATGCCCTTCGGCGAAGGCACGGCATTTCACCGCATCTTTTTCCGTCATCATTACCGTTTGGTTAGCCGGCGCAATATTCAGCATATCCTGTTCGGTAATCGCCTGGTGATCGGCCAGCGCAACAGTTTTCACCGGCGTAATGCCGGACTGTTCCAGCGTAGCAAAGAAGCGCGGTGGATGGCCTATACCGGCCATAGCCACAACGTCGCTGAAATCCGACAATGGGCGGCGCTCACCGCTGAGAACGTTAATGGCAAGCCCTGGTTTAAGACGCATGGCAATTTCACCAGCCCGAGATTTGCCGCCGTTAACGATAACGGCATCTACACTGCGCAGACGCCCTGCTCTTTCGCGCATTGGCCCTGCAGGTAACCACCAGCCGTTACCGAAACGACGTACGCCGTCGATAACAACAATTTCTTTATCACGAGCTAGTGCGTAATGCTGTAAACCATCGTCGGTGATAATGATTTGCGGAGCTTCGGCCGCAATGAGGGCTTTCACAGCCTCGCTGCGTTTCGGGGCAACGGCGACGGGGGCCCCGGTACGTTGAAAAATAAGTACCGGTTCGTCCCCGGCTTCAGAGGGAGTGGTTTTCGCGTCAAGCAGCAGAGGATAAGCGGCTGCTTTTCCGCCGTAGCCTCGGGATACAACGCCAACTCGCACACCGCGTCGCTGTAACTGCTCCACCAGCCAGATAACCACTGGCGTTTTTCCATTGCCGCCCGCCGTCAGGTTCCCAACGACAACCACTGGCACGGGGGCACGCCATACCGCGCGCAGACCAATACGGTAGGACAGTCGAATAGCGCCGCTCACCAGGCCATAAAGCCAGGAAAGCGGCAGCAGCAGCAGGTAGAGAGGCGATTTCCCCGACCAGATACGTTCAATCATTAGCCGAATTGCATCTTATGTAGCTGGGCATAAACGCCACGATGGGCCAGCAGCTCCAGGTGAGGACCGCGTTCGACGATGCGACCATCTTCTACAACCACGATTTCGTCTGCCTGTTCAATCGTCGACAGGCGGTGAGCGATCACCAGTGACGTACGGTTTTTCTGCAGTTCATCCAAAGCGGCCTGAATAGCGCGTTCGGATTCGGTATCAAGCGCAGAGGTCGCTTCATCAAGGATCAGGATTGGGCTATCACGCAGTAGGGCACGAGCGATTGCGATACGCTGGCGCTGGCCGCCAGAGAGGAGCACGCCATTCTCACCTATCAGGGTATCCAGCCCGTTGTCCATTTTATTGATGAAGTCCATCGCGTAGGCCATACGCGCAGCCTTTTCGATGTCTTCACGGGAATACTCCCCGGTACGAGCATAGGCAATATTATTCGCCACGGTATCGTTAAAGAGATGAACATTCTGAGACACCAACCCTACCTGATTGCGCAGAGACGCAAGGGTGTATTCACGTATATCGTGCCCGTCAATCAGGATTTCGCCTTCCTGCTGCTCGTAGAAACGCGTAAGCAGGCTGGCAATGGTCGATTTACCCGAACCTGAACGCCCTACCAGCGCAACAGTTTTTCCTGCCGGGATGGTCAGATTGATGTTGCGCAGTGCTGGAGTATCACGCCCTGGATAGGTGAAAGTGACATCGCGAAATTCAACATCGCCTTTAGAGCGTTCGATAACCTGTTTGCCACTGTCTTTTTCCTGCTCGGAATCGAGAATAGAGAACAGCGTCTGGCAGGCGGCCATTCCGCGCTGGAACTGGGCGTTAACGTTAGTCAGCGACTTCAGCGGGCGCATCAGCGCAATCATGGAAGAGAAGACGACCGTGATGGTCCCCGCAGTGAGCGTTTCCATCACGCTTGGGAAGCTGGCGGCATAAAGAACAAAGGCCAACGCAAGGGAAGCAATAAGCTGAATAATCGGATCGGAGATAGAAGAGGCTGAAACCAGCTTCATGCCCTGATTACGCATGCTGTTGCTAACTTTGTCAAAGCGGTCGGTTTCTACCTGTTGACCACCGAAAATAAGTACCTCTTTGTGCCCCTTCAGCATCTGCTCAGCGCTGGATGTAACCTGCCCCATAGTGTTCTGCATATTTTTGCTGATATTACGAAAACGCTTAGAGACAAAGCGAATGGCAAAGGACACAATCGGTGCCAGCACGATCAGAATCACTGAAAGCTGCCAGCTGTACCAGAACATCAGCACAAACAGGCCAATAATTGACGCGCCTTCACGTACAACGGTGATCAGTGCGCCAGAGGAAGAAGAAGCAACCTGCTCCGAGTCATAGGTAATACGGGAAAGCAGTGTCCCGGTGGACTGTTGGTCGAAAAATGAAACCGGCATCCCCATCATGTGGCTGAACAGGCGACGGCGCATGTTCATGACCACCATGCCTGACACCCATGAAATACAGTAGCTTGAAATATAACTAGTCACGCCACGCAGCAGCATCAGCGCAATCACGGCCAGAGGCATCCATAGAAGTACAGAAGAGTTCGCCTTACCAAAACCATCATCCAGTAATGGCTTAAGCAGCGAAAGCATGTAGGTATCGCTCGCCGCATTGAGGATTAACGCTATCCCAGCCACAATCAGACCCGTTCTAAAGGGGGAAATCATCGGCCAGAGCCGGCGGAAAGTCTGCCACGTGGAGAGATCTTTATCGTTCTGCATTAAGTCGAACCAGCCTTTTATGAAATAGCCGCATATTCTACCCATTATCGCGGGTGACGCCAAACCACTGATGATACCAACGGGGCAATATTTGTTCTCTGAAGCCAGAGATTTGCCATTTATCACTGTTTATTTCAATTGTCAGTTGCCCTGAATGCGCCGTGTCATGCCACTGATAGCCATATTTTTGGTAACGATCGATAATTGTTGAAGAAGGTAAACGCCAGGCGTTGAATCTAGAAGCTGAAGCCAGCGCCACGCTGCCTGAAACGGCTCTCAGTAGAGGGCCGCTGGACGAACTTCGGCTCCCATGATGAGGAACCTGTAAAACATTGGCCTCTAGCGTTTGCCAGCGTTTTCTCAGCATAGTTAATTCTGCGCTTGCCTCCAGGTCTCCCGTCAACATGAGGCTAAATCCTCCGTGACTGACCTTCACCACACAAGAGCGATTATTGCCGCTCCCCTCGTACTCTTCAGGCGGCCACAGCACCTCGAATTGAATACCCTGCCATGCCCATTGCTGACCACGAAAGCAAGGCTCATGCTCCTCCCAGCGTAAAGCGCTACGAATACTTAGGGCAGGCCACTGATGCTTAAGACTTTTCAACCCACCGATATGGTCAAGATGTTCATGGCTTATAATCACCCACTCTGGCTGCAGGTTTCGCCATTTTAACCAAGGTATAATCACACTTTTAGCAGCATCCCCTCCAGGCCACGCGTTGCCCGTGTCGTAGAGTAACGCTTTCCCTTCACGTTCGATAACCATCGCAAGCCCATGCCCGACATCAAGCATATGCACGGCCCAACTATTGGCCTCAGGCTTCCGCCAGAAGGGAAATGTCATCAAAAGCAACACTGTCGCAGCGGTAGCGGAAGAGCTTCGCCAAAAACCGAACCGCCATATCACTATGGCCCACCAGGCAATGAACGCCAGAAATTGATAGCGACGGTCAAGCTCTTTCCAGCCTTCCGGTAAACCAGCTAATAAGGCGAATACTCCCACAAGTGATTTATCCGCCAGGGACCAAAACACCTGGCCGATGGACGGGACTTCTCCGAACACCATGCCGGCTAAAATTAAGGGCACGCTAACGAAGGTAATCCAGGGAACAGCGAAGAGATTAGCGGCCAGCGAAGTCAAACTGATGCCGTGAAACAGGACCACCTGAAGTGGGATAAGCAGTAACGTGATTCCGGTTTGCAAATAAAGCAGATCGGCAAAAGGACGGAGCCAACGATTTATCGCCCTGCGTGGCAATGGCACCCACTGGTACCAAAAGATAAGCCCGCAAACCGCAAGCGCGGAGAGCCAAAGACTTTCAGACAAAATCGCCATCGGTTCACTCAACACAATGCCCGAGGCACAGCAAAGTAGCACATCCCAGGAAGACCATTTTCTGCTGCTCAGGCGTAATATTGCCCAAATGCCCATCCCAACCAGAGTTCTGACCGCTGGTGGATTCATACCTGACAGCCAGGTGTAAAATAGCGCGACGCTAAAGCTCACCAGTAAAGGAAAACGAAACCCAATCATCGGGGTGGGTAGACAAAATTGCACAGCCCGCGCGAACAGCAAGCCAATCCCGCCGGCTAATGCGATATGCAATCCGGAAATAGCCATGAGATGAGCCGTCCCGGTATCAAGCATGATTTTTTTGACGTCCGCACTAACGTCTATGCGCTCCCCAAAACCAAGAGCGATAATCACCCCCTGCCATGGGAGATGAGCGGTGGCACTTTTGGCTTGCTCGAGCCATTTACCTCTAAGATTGCAGCTATCTGAGAGCTGGGTTGCCTTCAATACTCTGCCGTTAAACGGCAGCATCTGCGAAAGTGCATAACGCTGCCCGTCAAAAACACCTTCATTGAGGCGCCCGTGTACCGGGCGAAGTCGTAGCGTCATTAACCATGTCTGCCCTTCGCAAACGGGCACGGGCAATTCACTATTTCGCAGTACAACGCCCGGAGCAGGAAACAAGTAGCGGCCATCCAGCTTGACTACCCGCAGCTCATGTCGTTTATCACCATCACTTCTCGTAATTTTCACCTGCACCGTCAGCGGCTTCTCCCCAAAAACAGAGAACATATCCAGCATTTGCCGCGCACTTAGCAGGCTCCAGCTTAGTAACAAAAGACACAGCACCAAATAGCGCACCCAGGCTACACGGCTCAAAAAAACTGCCAGTGCCAGCGCCGCTGCCAAGAGCAGCAAAATATCTTTTTGTTCCGGAATAACCGGCAGCCATAACAGTGGAAAGGCGCTAATCAGAACAGCACCAGAAACGGCAGCAATAGAAAACACATCCACCTCCTTGTTGCAGGCAGTGTGCGGCAATATTGCAATTAAATCAGAAAGCGATCGGGGAAATACGTGATGGCCTGGGCTGCGTTGAGTCCAGCTTAACAATGTTGCGTTAGCCCTCTCTATGCGGCTCGCAAAATAGCAATATCAGTAAAAAAAATGGCACCTCATTTGAGGTGCCATTTATGACTAACTCCAAAGAATTAGCCGTAAATATTGGCGCGGTCACGCAACTCTTTGCCTGGCTTAAAGTGTGGAACGTATTTGCCTTCCAGATCCACTTTGTCGCCGGTTTTCGGGTTACGTCCGGTGCGAGGAGCGCGATAGTGTAAGGAGAAACTGCCGAAACCCCGGATTTCAATACGTTCACCCTCGGCGAGCGTAGAGGCCATATGCTCCAGCATTTCCTTCACCGCATCTTCTACTGCTTTCGCAGGGATGTGAGATTGCTGGGTTGCAAGTCTTTCGATCAATTCTGACTTGGTCATGATTCCTCCGGTTTCCTTTCAGGAAAATTAGCTTACAGCTCTCAATCGAACAAGGGCGGCCGAAGCCGCCCTGATTTTATACCCTGGCAGAAGCCGGGATACAACGCTCGGACGATTACTCGCCTTTAGCTGCTTTGAATGCTTCAGCCATTGCGTTAGAGAAGTTGCCTTCTTCCTGTTTGTTGTTAACAGTCGCAATTGCATCTTTCTCGTCAGCTTCGTCTTTAGCACGAACAGACAGGCTCACAACACGGTTTTTACGATCAACGCCGGTGAATTTAGCTTCAACGTCGTCGCCAACGTTCAGAACCAGAGTTGCATCTTCAACGCGGTCACGGGAAGCTTCAGAAGCACGCAGGTAGCCTTCTACGCCATCTGCTAATTCAACTGTAGCACCTTTCGCGTCAACTGCCGTTACTTTACCAGTAACGATAGTACCTTTCTTGTTCAGCGCAACGTAGTTGTTGAACGGATCTTCTGCGAGCTGTTTAACGCCCAGGGAGATACGCTCACGCTCTGCGTCAACCTGCAGAACAACGGCTGCGATTTCGTCGCCTTTTTTGTATTCACGTACTGCTTCTTCGCCTGCAACGTTCCAGGAGATGTCAGACAGGTGAACCAGGCCGTCGATGCCGCCGTCCAGGCCGATGAAGATACCGAAGTCAGTGATAGACTTGATTTTACCTTCAACGCGATCGCCTTTGTTGTGGGTCTCAGCGAACTGCTGCCATGGGTTGTTTTTGCACTGCTTCAGACCCAGGGAGATACGACGACGTTCTTCGTCGATATCCAGAACCATCACTTCCACTACATCACCAACGTTAACAACTTTGGATGGGTGGATGTTTTTGTTGGTCCAATCCATTTCGGAAACGTGAACCAGGCCTTCAACGCCTTCTTCGATTTCAACGAAGCAGCCGTAGTCGGTCAGGTTGGTCACGCGACCAGTCAGTTTGGTACCTTCTGGATAACGCTTAGCGATAGCTACCCATGGATCTTCGCCCAGCTGTTTCAGGCCGAGGGAAACACGAGTACGCTCGCGGTCGAACTTCAGCACTTTAACAGTGATTTCGTCGCCAACATTCACGATTTCGCTTGGATGCTTAACGCGTTTCCATGCCATATCGGTGATGTGCAGCAGGCCATCAACGCCACCCAGGTCAACGAATGCACCGTAGTCAGTGAGGTTCTTAACGATACCTTTAACTTCCATGCCTTCTTGCAGGTTTTCAAGCAGCTGATCGCGCTCTGCGCTGTTCTCAGACTCGATTACCGCACGACGGGAAACAACAACGTTGTTGCGCTTCTGGTCAAGCTTGATAACTTTGAACTCAAGCTCTTTGCCTTCCAGGTGCAGCGTGTCGCGAACTGGACGCACGTCAACCAGGGAACCTGGCAGGAACGCACGAATACCGTTCAGCTCAACAGTGAAGCCACCTTTAACTTTGCCGTTGATAACACCGACCACAGTTTCAGCTTCTTCGTAAGCTTTTTCCAGCGTGATCCAAGCTTCGTGACGTTTAGCTTTCTCACGGGACAGCAGGGTTTCACCGAAGCCGTCTTCTACTGCGTCCAGCGCAACGTCAACTTCGTCGCCAACCTGAATTTCCAGTTCGCCGGCTGCGTTTTTGAACTGCTCTGCAGGGATTGCAGATTCAGATTTCAGGCCCGCATCAACCAGAACGACGTCTTTGTCGATAGCAACAACAACGCCACGAACGATGGAACCCGGACGGGTTTCGATTGTTTTAAGGGATTCTTCAAATAGTTGAGCAAAAGATTCAGTCATGTTTAATCTTCAAAAGTTAGATTAACGTCCATCTGGCCTCATGCCGGATGGGGTTGTTTTACATACCCGCTCACACTCCGTTGCAGCGGGGGTACTACAAAATGGGGTCGCTATCTCAAGCGAGCGCCAGCTTTTCGCGGGCGTATTGTAGCGCTTTTTCAATCACTTGCTCAATACTCATACTGGTTGAATCCAGTACTAAAGCATCAGCAGCAGGCACTAACGGCGCAACGGACCGATTACGGTCGCGATCGTCGCGTTCCTTTATCTCGGCCAAAAGGCGCTCAAAGTTAACACTAAAGCCCTTCTCCTGCAACTGTAGCATGCGCCTGTGGGCGCGCTCTTCAGAGGAGGCATCAAGGAAAATTTTCACCGGGGCGTCCGGGAATACAACGGTCCCCATATCCCTTCCATCGGCAATCAGACCCGGTGCTTCACGGAAAGCACGCTGGCGGCGCAGCAGGGCTTCCCGCACGCGAGGGAACGCCGCCACCTGAGAGGCAGCATTTGCCACTTCCTGAGTGCGGATTTCAGCGCTAACGTCTTCCCCTTCCAGGACCACTTCGAGATTACCATCGGTAGAAATAAACCGAACGTCCAGATGGGCAGCAAGAGGTACAAGTGCGTCTTCGGAAGCGACATCAACATGGTGATGCAGCGCAGCGAGCGCCAGGACGCGATAAATCGCACCAGAGTCCAGCAGATGCCACTGCAGCGCTTCGGCCATGGCCTTACAGAGCGTGCCTTTACCGGCGCCACTTGGGCCATCAATCGTTATTACCGGGGCGGATGCCGTCATCGTTTTCTCCTCTATCGCTGGATTCGCGGGTGGTAAACGCCGCGCATTATACGCCGCAACCGCCAGGACTGTTATCTTTCCGGGCAAATATCCTCGGGAATCAGGCTGAGTGTAGAAGAATTGCGCAACTGGCGTTGTAAGGAATCGTAGGGAGAAAGAAAAACCGCATCAGCGATGCGGTTTTACGAACATTACGCAGGGGTACTGATGCGCGCTAACTGCTCGAAATAATCAGGGAAGGTTTTCGCAGTGCAGCCAGGATCAAGGATAGTCACTGGCGTATCGGATAACGCCACCAGCGAGAAACACATCGCCATACGATGGTCGTTATAGGTACCGATCTCAGCAAACGTCAGCTTAGCCGGAGGCGTAACGGTAATATAATCTTCGCCCTCTTCGACTTCTGCGCCCACTTTTCGGAGTTCAGTAGCCATCGCGCTAAGACGATCGGTCTCTTTTACTCGCCAGTTATAGATATTACGTAACGTGGTCGTGCCCTTAGCAAACAGCGCCGCTGTCGCGATAGTCATTGCTGCATCCGGAATGTGGTTCATGTCCATATCGATAGCGTTTAGCTCACCACGTTCGCAGCTAATGAAGTCATCGCCCCAGGTTACTTTCGCGCCCATTTTCTCAAGCACATCAGCAAAGCGAATATCACCCTGCACGCTGTTACGCCCGATGCCGGTTACCTTAACCACACCGCCTTTAATTGCCCCTGCGGCCAGGAAGTAAGAGGCAGAGGACGCATCACCTTCTACCAGGTATGCCCCTGGAGATTGGTACTGCTGTGCGCCGCGAATCAGGAAGCTGCGATAGTCGCGGTTTTCAACTTCCACGCCGAAGGTTTTCATCAAATGCAGCGTGATATCGATATAAGGTTTGGAAACCAGCTCACCTTTAATGGTGATTTCAGTGTCATTTTCTGCCATAGGCGCGGTCATCAGCAACGCGGTCAGGAACTGGCTAGAGACGCTGCCGTCCACTTCAACCTTACCGCCACTAAAACCACCACGCAGACGCAGTGGCGGGTAATTTTCTTGCTCCAGGTACTCAATGTTCGCCCCGCCCTGGCGTAGCGCATCGACAAGATGGCCGATTGGACGCTCTTTCATACGCGGCTCGCCGGTCAGAACAATATTGTTACTACCGAGGCACAACGCCGCCGCCAGCGGACGCATAGCGGTGCCAGCATTGCCTAAAAAAAGCTCCAACTCACCTTGTGCCTGCAGAGGCCCGGCCACGCCGGTGACTTCACAACGGGTACGATCCGCCGAAAGCGTATAGCTCACGCCCAGCGCCTTCAGCGCGTTAAGCATATGGCGGACATCATCGCTATCCAGCAGATTGGTCAGCACCGTCGTGCCATTGGCCAGCGCGGCCAGTAGCAGCGCGCGGTTAGACACGCTTTTTGAACCCGGCAGATTAATAGTGCCGTCGACCAGCGCGATGGGTTGTAACGTCAGGGATTCCAGCATGGGAAAAATACTCTCAACTCAAACAGAATAAAAACCCCGCAGACGGGCCGCGGGGCGAAGTGCTAATACATTAATTAACCGTGGCGACGCTCGAAGTCCACCATGAAATCAGTCAACGCTTTGACGCCATCGAGCGGCATCGCGTTGTAAATCGAGGCGCGCATGCCACCGACAACACGGTGACCTTTTAGAGAATGCAGACCTGCCGCAAAGGACTCTTCGAGGAACACTTTATCCAGCGCGCTATCCGCCAGCTGGAACGGCACGTTCATCCGCGAACGGTTAGAAGCAGCTACGTCATTACGATAGAAATCGCTGTTATCAATCACGCCGTACAGCAACTCGGCCTTGGCCTGGTTGATACGATCCATCGAGGCAACGCCGCCCTGCTCTTTCAGCCACTTAAAGACCAGGCCCGCCAGATACCAGGCAAAAGTTGGCGGTGTGTTAAACATTGAGTCGTTATCGTTCAGCACGGTGTAATCGATAATCGACGGACATGCTTTATGCGCCTTGCCCAGCAGGTCTTCACGAACAACGACCAGCGTCAGGCCAGCCGGACCAATGTTTTTCTGCGCACCGGCATAAATCACGCCGAAGCGGCTGACGTCGATAGGGCGAGAAAGAATGGTTGAAGAGAAATCCGCGGCAACGACGGTATCGCCAAAATCAGGCGTTTCGTCGATGGAAATACCGTCGATGGTCTCATTCGGGCAGTAGTGTAGAAACGCGCTGTTATCAGACACCTGCCATTCACTCATCGGCTTGATAGCCCGTTTACCGTCCACGGTGATTTTCACGTCATGGGCAACAGGCTGGCAGTATTTTTTCGCTTCTTTTATTGCGCTATTCGCCCAGTAGCCGCCGTCAATGTAGTCGGCCGTAGTTTTGTCACCGAGGATATTCAGCGGTACGCCCGCAAACTGGCCGCGCCCACCGCCGTGGCAGAATAAAACTTTATAGTTGGAGGGGATTTGCAGCAGATCGCGAAAATCTTTTTCCGCCTCTTCAGCGACCTGGATAAACTCTTTACCACGGTGGCTAATTTCCATTACGGAGGTGCCCAGACCGTGCCAGTCGCACAGTTCCTGTTGTGCACGACGAAGTACTTCAGCCGGCAGCATCGCCGGACCAGAACTAAAATTGTATACCTGTGTCATTTCCCCTCACCACGCCTCGAGCAATAAGTTTTTATTACATTATCGGTTTTATCATTCAGCGGCGCAGTGTTGCAATGGTTAATCCCGCGCGGGTGACCAATGTGAGCAAAATCACACAACATAATCTTCCGGCAAGAGAAAAAACTGCCCGATTTCCGACGCTAAGGCAATGTGGCGAACATGCCCATGGCTGCTCGTCATTTGGCTACCATAACAGTGGGTTACTGTAAGCAGACATAGCCTGTTATGCTAACGTCGCCTGCACCTGGCGGAAGATAGCGTCTGCCCGGTAAAACCCGTATCATTGCGCGTTTTGCGTACCATTAAAGTGAACCCCATGACTCAGACATTTATCCCTGGCAAAGATGCCGCCCTGGAAGACTCCATCGCTCGCTTCCAGCAAAAGCTGACCGACCTCGGTTTTAACATCGAAGAAGCCTCCTGGCTTAACCCGGTACCGAACGTTTGGTCGGTGCATATTCGCGACAAAGACAGCGCCCTGTGCTTCACCAACGGTAAAGGCGCGACCAAAAAAGCGGCGCTGGCATCCGCGCTGGGTGAATATTTTGAACGTCTGTCAACCAACTACTTCTTCGCTGACTTCTGGCTGGGCGATACGATCGCAAACGGCCCGTTCGTGCATTACCCGAATGAGAAGTGGTTCCCGCTGCCGGAAGATGACCAACTGCCAGAAGGCATCCTTGACGATCGTCTGCGTGCTTTCTACGACCCGGAAAATGAAGTCGGCGCCGGGATGCTGATCGATCTGCAGTCCGGGAACGACGAGCGCGGTATTTGCGCTCTGCCGTTCACACGCCAGTCAGACCTGCAGACCGTTTATATCCCGATGAACATCATTGGTAACCTGTATGTTTCCAACGGCATGTCCGCGGGCAACACGGCGAATGAAGCTCGCGTCCAGGGTCTCTCCGAAGTCTTTGAGCGTCATATTAAGAACCGCATTATTGCGGAAAGCATCAGCCTGCCAGAGATCCCTCAGGATGTACTGGCTCGCTATCCTGGTGTCGTGGAGTCCATTAAAACGCTTGAAGCTGAAGGCTTCCCTATTTTTGCATACGATGGTTCTCTGGGCGGTAAGTACCCGGTTATCTGCGTCGTACTGTTCAACCCGGCCAACGGAACCTGTTTCGCATCCTTCGGCGCACACCCTGATTTTGGCGTAGCGCTGGAACGTACAGTCACCGAGCTGCTCCAGGGGCGCGGTCTGAAAGATCTGGATGTGTTTACGCCTCCAACCTTTGATGATGAAGAAGTCGCTGAGCACGCGAATCTGGAAACTCACTTCATCGATTCCAGCGGCCTGATTTCCTGGGATATGTTCAAGCAGGATGCAGATTACCCGTTTGCTGACTGGAGCTTCGCAAGCACAACAGAAGAAGAGTTCGCTACGCTGATGGCCATCTTCAAGTCTGAAGATAAAGAAGTGTACATCGCCGATTACGAACATTTGGACGTCTACGCCTGCCGTATTATCGTCCCGGGCATGTCTGATATTTACCCTGCCGACGACCTGCTGCTGGCAAATAACAGCATGGGCAGCCACCTGCGTGAAACTATTCTTGCTCTGCCGGACAGCGAATGGGAGCAGCAGGACTACCTGGATCTGATTTCCCAGTTGGACGACGAAGGCCATGATGACTTCACCCGCGTGCGTGAATTGCTGGGTCTGGCAACCGGGAAAGATAACGGCTGGTACACGCTGCGCATTGGCGAACTGAAAGCCATGCTGGCCCTTGCTGGTGGCGATCTTGAGCAGGCGCTAATCTGGACCGAATGGACTATGGAGTTCAACGCCTCTATCTTTAGCCCGGAGCGTGCCAACTACTACCGCTGCCTGCAAACTCTGCTTCTGCTGTCTCAGGAAGAAGAGCGCGAGCCTCTGCAATACCTGAACGCGTTTGTGCGGATGTTCGGGGCTGAAGCGGTAGATGCCGCCAGCGCGGCGATGAGCGGTGAAGCCGCCTTCTATGGGCTGCAGCCAGTGGATAAAGATCTGAAAGCTTTCCCGGCACATCAGGCTCTGTTGGCCGCGTACGAAAAATTACAGCGTGCCAAAGCCAAATATTGGCAGGTAAAGTGATTTACTGACAACTTCCAGGTGCGTGCTGCACCGGGTCTGAGCTATATTACGGGGCGCCTTTTGCGCCCCTTTTTATTATTGCAACAATAATAATTTATTATGTAATTTTTTGGTTAATTTTGGGTGAATGGTTATTTTTTGATAGCGGCAACAATGTTATCAAAATATAAAAATACCCCATTATAATTAACCAATTTCGTGTGAGGGGAAAGCTGAATTCAATTTTAATTATAATTATTAAAATTTATTTTTTCATTTAAAATCAAAATATTATGGTGAAAAACTGGCAAAAGCCTACTTTTTCAGTGCCTATTAGCTTGGCGAGATATGATCCACATCAAATTTTACTCTATAATGCTTTGTTAGTATCTCCTCGCCGAATTAAATAAGAGAGAGTTAGTGTGAAAGCTGACAACCCTTTTGATCTAGTACTTCCACCAGCGATGGCAAAAATTGCCGAAGATGCTGGCGTCTATAAAGCAACAAAACAACCGCTAACGACCTTTTACTTAGCGATTACCGCTGGCGTCTTCATTTCGATTGCCTTCGTGTTCTACATCACCGCCACAACCGGCACATCCGCTATTCCTTTTGGAATTGCCAAACTGATTGGCGGCACATGCTTCTCACTGGGTTTAATTCTTTGTGTTATCTGCGGTGCTGACCTTTTCACCTCCACTGTGCTTATTGTCGTTGCCAAAGCCAGCGGTCGTATCACTTGGGGCCAGCTGCTACGTAACTGGGCTAACGTCTATATCGGTAACCTGATCGGCGCCCTGCTCTTTGTGTTGCTGATCTGGCTGTCCGGCATGTATATGACCGCCAATGGCGCATGGGGCCTGAATGTCCTGCAAACCGCCGACCATAAAATGCACCACACATTTGTTGAGGCCGTCTGCCTTGGCATTCTGGCAAACCTGATGGTGTGTCTCGCCGTCTGGATGAGCTACTCCGGCCGCAGCCTGATGGACAAAATGTTTGCTATGATCCTTCCGGTTGCCATGTTTGTTGCCAGCGGCTTTGAGCACAGCATCGCAAATATGTTCATGATCCCGATGGCTATCGTGGTTCGTGACTTTGCCAGCCCGGAATTCTGGACCGCCGTAGGGTCTTCTCCGGAAAGTTTCTCGCATCTGACCGTGCTGAACTTCATCACCGATAACCTGATTCCAGTTACCATCGGAAACATCATCGGCGGGGGTTTACTGGTTGGGTTGACATACTGGGTAATTTATCTGCGCGGTGGCGACAAGCACTAAGCCAAGCCAGTACGCAGGTTTAAGAACTCCACATTAGAAGGTAGGTGTTACATGTCCGAGCAAAATGAAAAGTTAGCCACAGCCTGGGAAGGTTTTGCTAAAGGCGACTGGCAGAATGAAGTCAACGTACGTGACTTTATTCAGAAAAACTACACCCCGTACGAGGGTGACGAGTCCTTCCTGGCAGGTGCTACCGACGCAACTACCAAACTGTGGGACAGCGTGATGGAAGGCATCAAACTGGAAAACAGCACTCACGCGCCAGTTGACTTCGATACCGACCTCGCTTCTACCATCACCGCTCACGATGCGGGCTACATCAACAAGTCCCTCGAAACCATCGTGGGTCTGCAGACTGATGCTCCTCTGAAACGTGCCATCATTCCTTTCGGCGGCATCAAAATGGTCGAAGGTTCTTGCAAAGTATATGGTCGTGAACTCGACCCAATGCTGAAAAAGATCTTCACCGAATACCGTAAAACACACAACCAGGGCGTGTTTGACGTTTACACCAAAGACATCCTGAACTGCCGTAAGTCCGGTGTTATTACCGGCCTGCCAGATGCCTATGGCCGTGGCCGTATCATCGGTGACTACCGTCGCGTTGCGCTGTACGGTATCGACTACCTGATGAAAGATAAGTTCGCTCAGTTCAACTCACTGCAGACCAAACTGGAAAACGGTGAAGACCTGGAAGCGACTATCCGTCTGCGTGAAGAAATCTCCGAACAGCACCGAGCACTGGGTCAGATCAAAGAGATGGCCGCTAAATATGGCTACGACATCTCCGGCCCGGCTACCAACGCTCAGGAAGCTATTCAGTGGACTTACTTTGGCTACCTGGCTGCGGTTAAATCTCAGAACGGCGCTGCAATGTCCTTCGGTCGCGTATCCACCTTCCTGGATGCTTACATCGAGCGCGACATCAAAGCAGGCAAAATCAACGAGCAAGACGCTCAGGAAATGATTGACCACCTGGTCATGAAACTGCGTATGGTTCGCTTCCTGCGTACCCCTGAATACGATGAGCTGTTCTCCGGTGACCCAATCTGGGCAACTGAATCAATCGGCGGTATGGGCGTTGATGGCCGTACTCTGGTAACCAAAAACAGCTTCCGCTTCCTGAACACCCTGTACACTATGGGGCCATCTCCGGAGCCGAACATCACCATTCTGTGGTCTGAAAAACTGCCACTGAACTTCAAAAAATACGCGGCTAAAGTTTCCATCGATACCTCTTCTCTGCAGTACGAGAATGACGATCTGATGCGCCCTGACTTCAACAACGACGACTACGCTATCGCTTGCTGCGTAAGCCCAATGATTGTTGGTAAGCAAATGCAGTTCTTCGGTGCTCGTGCAAACCTGGCGAAAACCATGCTGTATGCAATCAACGGCGGCGTTGATGAAAAACTGAAAATGCAGGTTGGCCCTAAAGAAGCCCCAATCACTGCAGACGTTCTGGACTACGACAACGTGTTGGATCGTCTGGATCACTTCATGGACTGGCTGGCTAAACAGTACGTTACCGCGCTGAACATCATTCACTACATGCATGATAAATACAGCTACGAAGCGTCTCTGATGGCTCTGCACGACCGTGACGTTGTTCGCACCATGGCTTGTGGTATCGCGGGTCTGTCCGTTGCAGCTGACTCCCTGTCTGCAATCAAATACGCGAAAGTTAAACCAATTCGTGACGAAGACGGTCTGGCTATCGACTTCGAAATCGAAGGTGAATATCCACAGTTCGGTAACAACGATCCTCGCGTCGATGACATCGCCGTTGACCTGGTAGAACGTTTCATGAAGAAAATTCAGAAACTGACCACCTACCGTGGCGCTATCGCGACCCAGTCTGTTCTGACCATCACCTCTAACGTGGTTTATGGTAAGAAAACCGGTAACACCCCAGACGGTCGTCGCGCAGGGACTCCGTTCGGCCCAGGCGCTAACCCAATGCACGGTCGTGACCAGAAAGGTGCCGTTGCCTCTCTGACTTCCGTAGCTAAACTGCCGTTTGCTTACGCGAAAGATGGTATCTCTTATACCTTCTCCATCGTGCCAAACGCGCTGGGTAAAGACGATGACGTGCGTAAAACCAACCTAGCAGGCCTGATGGACGGTTACTTCCACCACGAAGCGAACATCGAAGGTGGTCAGCACCTGAACGTCAACGTCATGAACCGTGAAATGCTGCTGGACGCGATGGAAAACCCTGAGAAATATCCTCAGCTGACCATTCGTGTATCTGGTTATGCAGTACGCTTCAACTCGCTGACCAAAGAGCAGCAGCAGGACGTTATTACCCGTACCTTCACTCAGTCCATCTAATTCCTTGTTAGACTGAAGAAGCGTACTATATAAAGGCTCCACTCCCGTGGGGCCTTTTTACTCACCTCCCTACCCTCAGCCTGCTTTGCCAGCTATCTATACTCTGGGTATCTGTCAAAACAGACTTAACACAGCCGGCTTGAGCTGTGCACGACACAGGCCCTGGACGGGCCACATCTGGAGAGATCACCGCAATGTCAGCAATCGGACGAATTCACTCTTTTGAATCCTGCGGTACCGTGGACGGCCCCGGTATCCGCTTTATCACCTTCTTTCAGGGCTGCCTGATGCGCTGCCTGTACTGTCACAATCGCGACACCTGGGATACTCACGGTGGCAAAGAAGTGACGGTGGAAGATCTGATGAAAGAAGTTGTCACCTATCGCCACTTTATGAACGCTTCCGGCGGCGGCGTCACCGCGTCCGGCGGAGAGGCAATCCTGCAGGCCGAGTTTGTTCGTGACTGGTTCCGTGCCTGTCATAAAGAAGGGATTCATACCTGCCTGGATACCAACGGCTTTGTTCGCCGTTACGATCCGGTGATTGATGAGCTGCTGGAGGTCACTGACCTGGTGATGCTCGATCTCAAGCAGATGAACGACGAAATCCACCAAAACCTGGTGGGCGTTTCAAACCATCGCACGCTTGAATTTGCTCAATATCTGTCTAAAAAAGACATTAAAGTATGGATCCGCTACGTGGTCGTACCGGGCTGGTCTGACGATGATGATTCCGCGCATCGCCTGGGCGAGTTCACCCGCGATATGGGGAATGTTGAAAAAATAGAACTGCTGCCGTATCACGAATTGGGCAAACACAAGTGGGTGGCGATGGGCGAAGAATACAAGCTGGATGGCGTTCATCCGCCGAAGAAAGAAACGATGGAGCGGGTGAAAGGTATTCTGGAGCAGTACGGTCATAAAGTGATGTACTGATCCGAAAACGTGCTCCCTCTGTGGGAGCACGAATATTTTCCTTTCGCCCCGATCACGCCTCTCTGCAGGACTCAAAAATTCAAACGCTTCAGGTGCGAGAAGATCGCAGACTCAATACGCTGATTAAGCGTGAGCCACCGGCCCAGGATGATGCCCCGCCTTCCGCAGCAGCATCATCAGGTAAACAAATGACACCGCAGCCATCATGATAAACAGCACGTTATCCGAGTAGTTCTGCATCAGCAGCGCGGTGATCGTGGGCCCAATCAGGCTGCCGATGGTGTAGCTCAGCAGCAGCGCCTGATTCATCGCCACCAGTTGATGGCGCTCAATTCTTTCACAAGCCCAGGCCATCGCAACCGGGTAAAGCGTGAAACCGAAAGCTCCCAGCACAAATAGCGCAGGCCCCATTGCGGCATTGCTGAGCATGGCCAGACAGCCGAGGATCACCACAAAGACCTGAACGCGCAGCACCAGCAGGCGACCGTATTTATCCGCCAGACGCCCCATCGGCCACTGACCAACAATGCCAGCACTGATCATCAGCGCCATCCAAAAGCCAATGCCGGAGTCACTCACGCCCTGATGGTTCAAATACAATGGCATCAGGCCGTACAGCGAGCCGAGTACAATGCCGGACATAATGCAGCCATTCACACCCAGCCGAGCCTGGCGCAGACGCAGCATTGGCCAGACCGGAGTGTTATCCCGATGTTCATCCCCATCGCTGACGATATGCGCAAACAGCAGCGGCAGGATAGCGGCCAGCACCAGCGCGGTAGCCCACGGTAGAACGCTCATCAGTTCAGTAGAAAGTTTGCTGACCATCAGTTGACCGACCACCATCCCGATGTAGTAAACGGTCATATAAGCCGCCAGAAGACGGCCACGGTTGCGGGAAGTCCCGCTGCACATCAGCGCGCTTTCAACCACAACCCAAATCATTGCACAGCCCACACCGGCCACAAAACGCCAGACCATCCAGCTCCAGAAACCGACCATCAGCCCCAGGCCAACACAGCCCACGGCAAAGATAATAGAGGCAAAATAGTAGCTGCGGTTAAACCCGTGACGCTTAATCACCCATCCGGTAATCAATGTCCCGACCAGGTTGCCGGTAAAGTAGGCGGAGCCCACCATCCCAACCTGCCAGGTAGGAAGATTATCGTGAGCCAGCCAAAGCGGGACGAGCGTGTTTAAAACCGCCATCGCCAGAGTCAGCAGCAAAAGCCCGCAAAGCAGGAGCAATACGGGACGGGTATAGGTGGTCATGGGTATCAAACCGTGAGGAAATCAGGAAATTTGTGCGCATCATGCCACCGGCAAATTGATTGTCAATCCAGCAATAATGGGGGGTGAGAGGGGTTTTGACGGGAACGATTTGAAAAACTTATCCTGCTAATAAGTGACCGGGGTCACGTAAATTGTATCTCACTGTTTTTGATGCGATATAGCGAAAAGCAGGCCAAAATAAGCAATGAAAAATTTCATGGATATTCAGGTGAGATTTTCTTATCTGAAAGCATGAAAAAGCGCGCCCGCAGACGCGCTTATAACTCGATGAAATGTTAGCCCGCGATCGCCATACCAACCGTCATATGCAGCCCGTAGAAGACGCCACGACCAATGAGCTCACCCGCAATCACCAATACCATCGCCAGCGTCAACAGACCAACGCCCGGACGATATCCTTTCAGCTGCGGTGCAATCCAGCAGACCAGAGCGAGGACCAGCAAAACCATCCGCCACGCCATCAGCGAGCCATACTCCGGCACCAGCGCAGATGCCTGCTGAATGGAGCTATGCAGCGTTGCCAGCTCCATGCCCTGCATCAGCACAACAATCATGCTGACTACCAGCGCCAGCAGCGTGATGACCGGCAGAATACGCATCCCCCAGCCGTTAACGCCGGCCGCACGCAGCAGCAGGTAGCCAAGCAGCGGGCCGCCGATAAACATCGTCAGGAAGAAGTTCATCGGCGTCCAGAGGCTAAACCAGGTCGGCACCGTATCGATTAAATACACCCGGCTCATCATCCAGACGAACACCACGCCCAGAATCATGGTCACTACGGCCCAGACTTTGCTGAGCGCCTGAGGCATTTTGCCAAGTACGGTCAAAAGCCACCAGAAACCGCCCACGGCAAAGAATACCGAGCCGCTGGCAATTTCATTACTCAACGCCGAACTGCCGAGGCGGTTGAGCGAGTTGAAGGCGCGCAGCGGTGAGCCTAAGTGCAGTATCGAGGCGATGAAACCGACGCCCATCAGGATCCAGAGCACCACCATCATCAGCTCGGCGCGCCTGCGGGTCGCCCTGTCGTTCACACCGTAAAGCAATGCCAGCGCCATAACCATAAACCCGCCCGCAACGCACTGGCCCAGAACCGTAAAGACCATTAGCGGCCATTCATGCCATCCGTTTCCCATCTCACACCTCCTTCGGGTTGGCCAGATAACCGCTGGTATCCCCACTCGGGCGGCTGTTGGCGTTAGGTTTAATCACGATATTTGGTTTTGTGAAGTGCGATGCAGGCAGCGGAGCAATAGCGGCCTGAGTACCGTACTTTTTGCGTAACTCGTCGATAGGTGCTAAGTCCAGTGCACGCAGCGGGCAGGACTCTACGCAAATCGGCTTTTTCCCCTCGGCAACGCGCTCGTAGCAGCCGTCGCACTTCGTCATGTGGCCTTTCTCTTCGTTGTACTGAGGCGCACCGTACGGACACGCCATATGGCAGTAGCGGCAGCCGATACAAACGTCTTCGTTCACCACCACGAAGCCATCTTCGCGCTTATGCATCGCGCCGCTTGGGCAGACCTTAGTACAGGCCGGATCTTCACAGTGGTTACAGGAGATAGAAAGGTAGTAGGCGAAGACATCCTGATGGAATACGCCGTTATCCTCCTGCCAGTTGCCGCCCGCATATTCATAAATGCGGCGATAGCTCACGTCCGGAGTCAGGTTCTTAAAATCCTTGCACGCCAGTTCACAGGTTTTGCAGCCAGTGCAGCGGCTGGAGTCGATATAAAAGCCATATTGGGTTGTCATTTACTGCTCCTTACGCCTTTTCAACCTGGACCAGGTTACTGTGAGATGGATTGCCTTTTGCCAACGGTGACGGGCGCTGAGTGGTCAGCACGTTGATGCTGCCCGCGCGGTCTACCTTGTTGGCATCCGGGTTATACCAGGCTCCTTCCCCTAAGGCGACAACGCCAGGAATGATGCGTGGCGTAACTTTGGCGTTAATGCGTACTTCTCCGCGACCGTTGAAAATACGGACTTCATCACCGTTGGCGATGCCGCGCTGTTTTGCATCAAGCGGGTTGATCCACATCTCCTGGCGACAGGCGGCCTTCAGCACGTCAACGTTGCCGTAGGTGGAATGCGTCCGCGCTTTGTAATGGAAGCCGGTCAACTGCAGCGGCCATTTCTCCGCCAGCGGATCGCCGACGTTTTCAAAACCAGCGCTATACACCGGGAGCGGATCGATAACGTCGCCTTCACGGAGTTCCCAGGTGGCGGCAATCTCTGCCAGCTGTGCGGAGTAGATTTCAATCTTGCCGGACGGCGTGGTTAACGGATTCGCCTGCGGATTTTCACGGAAGGCCTTGTAGGCCACATGGTGCCCTTCCGGGTCACGTTTTTTGAACATTCCCTGCTGGCGGAACTCGTCAAAACTCGGCAACTCTGGAATCGCTTTCTGAGACTGAGCGTAAAGGTGACGCATCCAACCTTCCTGCGTCCGTCCTTCCGTGAACCGCTGCTCCACGCCCATACGCTTCGCCAGTTCGGTGGTCATCTCATAGATGGTTTTGCATTCAAACCGAGGTTTGATGGCCTGCTCGGCGAAAATCACGTAAGACATGTTGCCGCAAGAGGCATCAAGGCAGAAATCCATCTGCTCGGAAGCCGTGCAGTCCGGGAGCAAAATATCGGCGTATTTCGCAGAGGAAGTCATGTGATTGTCGATAACCACAATCATCTCGCACTTCTTGTCATCCTGCAGAATGTCGTGGGTTCGGTTGATCTGGGAATGCTGGTTAATCAGGCAGTTACCGGCATAGTTCCAGACCATTTTGATTGGCACATCTAACTTATCTTTGCCGCGTACGCCGTCACGTGTGGCCGTCATTTCGGCGCCGCGATCGATGGCGTCGGTCCACATAAACATTGAGATGCTGGTCTGAACCGGGTTTTCCAGCGTTGGCATACGCACGAACGGCAAACTATAGGAACCCTCACGCGCCCCGCTGTTACCGCCGTGAATACCGACGTTACCGGTCAGGATAGAAAGCATGGCGATTGCGCGGGAAACCAGCTCGCCGTTGGAGTGACGCTGCGGCCCCCAGCCCTGGCTGATAAAAGCTGGTTTGGCGCTGCCGATTTCGCGGGCGAGTTTAATAATGCGGTCAACCGGTACCCCGGTTATCTGCGAGGCCCATTCAGGTGTTTTAGCCACGCCATCAACGCCCTGACCGAGTATGTAAGCCTTATAGTGCCCATTGTGCGGTGCCCCCGCTGGCAGCGTTTTGTCATCGTAGCCTACGCAGTATTTATCCAGGAAAGCCTGGTCTACGAGGTCTTCATTTATCATCACCCACGCCAGCGCGGAGATCAGCGCCGCATCGGTGCCTGGGCGAATAGGGATCCACTCATCTTCCCGTCCCGCGCCGGTATCGGTATAGCGTGGGTCGATAATAATCATTCGGGCATTAGATTTTTGGCGGGCCTGCTCGAGGTAATAAGTTACCCCGCCGCCGCTCATACGAGTTTCGCCGGGGTTGTTACCGAACAGCACCACCAGCTTGCTGTTTTCGATATCAGACGGACTGTTGCCGTCCGCCCAGCCACCGTAGGTATAATTCAGACCAGCGGCAATCTGCGCGGTGGAATAGTCCCCGTAATGATTGAGATAACCCCCGCAGCAGTTCATCAGGCGGGCAATCAGCGTGGAGCCCGGTGGCCAGGAACGCGTCATGGTGCCGCCGAGCGTCCCCGTGCCGTAGTTCAGATAAATAGCTTCGTTACCGTACTCTTTAATGATGCCTTGCATGCTGTTGGCGATGGTATCAAACGCTTCATCCCAGCTGATACGCTCGAACTTCCCTTCGCCGCGTGCGCCAACACGCTTCATCGGATATTTGAGGCGATCGGCATTGTAGACACGTCGGCGCATTGAACGCCCACGCAGGCAGGCTCGAACCTGATGTAAACCTTCGTAGTCGTCATCACCGGTGTTATCGGTTTCAACGTATTTAATTTCGCCGTCCACCACATGCATACGCAGCGGGCAGCGGCTGCCGCAGTTCACCGTACAGGCGCTCCAGACCACTGTCTCATCGCCACCGGGGTTAACGGCGGGGTCGGCAAAGGCGAATCTGGAAAAGGGAAGCGAGAAGGCGCTAGTTGCAGCAGCTAAACCACCGATTGCCGTGGTTTGGACCAGCTTACGACGGCTGACCTCTGCCGCGAGGATCGCGTTAGGGGTTTTATCAGTCATAGTGACCTACTTGTTTTGCTCACAGTTGAAAAAAGCTGACAGCGGCGACGCGGGTTGAGAGCCCACATACCGCTGCGCAGTTAAAGTTGAAAGGGGTGCCCGGTTAATATTTGTTGGAGGATTGACCTGGCCGCGTCACGCCTTGTGAAGCACGGCCGTCAAATGATGATTAGATTGAAGTTTTAATTGAACAATCATCACCCGCTTCCGGTGAGCAATAATACTTCTTTGAGAGTAGGGGTTATTGTCTGGTATCAAGAAAGGCGGTATTGACGTAAAACCTCGGAATTAGGGTATAAAAAAAGCGCCCTGAGGCGCTTTTTCAATGCATCACAAACGGCAGATTATCCGATGTATTCCAGGCCATTCATGTAAGGACGCAGCACTTCTGGTACCTGAATGCGGCCATCAGCCTGCTGGTAGTTTTCCAGGACGGCGACCAGAGTACGGCCAACTGCCAGACCAGAGCCGTTCAGGGTGTGAACCAGGCGAGTTTTCTTGTCTGCTTTACTGCGGCAGCGGGCCTGCAGGCGGCGAGCCTGGAAGTCCCAGCAGTTGGAGCAGGAAGAGATCTCACGGTAGGTATCCTGTGCCGGCAGCCAGACTTCCAGATCGTAAGTTTTGCGCGCACCGAAACCGATATCACCGCTGCAAAGCAGCACTTTACGGTATGGCAGACCCAGCAGTTGCAGAACCTTCTCCGCATGGCCGGTCATCTCTTCCAGCGCATCCATAGAGTCTTCTGGGCGAACGATCTGCACCATCTCAACTTTGTCGAACTGGTGCATACGAATCAGCCCGCGAGTATCACGGCCATAGGATCCAGCTTCAGAGCGGAAGCACGGCGTGTGCGCAGTCAGCTTCAGCGGCAGGGAATCTTCGTCGATGATCTCGTCGCGAACCAGGTTGGTCAGCGGCACTTCTGCGGTAGGGATCAGCGCATAGTTGCTGCTGTCTGCTTCTTCTTCCAGCGGACGAGTATGGAACAGGTCACCGCCAAATTTAGGCAATTGGCCGGTACCGTACAGCGTGTCCTGGTTAACCAGGTACGGGACATAGTTTTCCATGTAGCCGTGCTGCTCGGTGTGCAGATCCAGCATAAACTGGCTTAGCGCACGATGCATACGCGCCACCTGCCCTTGCATCACCACAAAGCGGGAACCGGTGAGTTTCACCGCAGCAGCGAAGTCGAGGCCTTTGGCCATTTCGCCCAGGGTTACGTGGTCGCGCACTTCAAAATCAAACTTGCGCGGCTCACCCCAGCGGCTAATTTCTACGTTTTCACTGTCGTCTTTGCCCATTGGCACGCAGTCGTCAGGAATGTTTGGCAGGGTCAGCGAGATATCGCGAATTTCCGCCAGCAGAGAATCAAGCTCGTTTTTCGCTGCATCCAGCTCTTCGCCCAGCTGGTTAACCTGCAGGCGCAGCGGCTCAATGTCTTCTCCGCGCGCTTTCGCCTGGCCGATGGATTTCGATCGCGAGTTACGTTCAGCCTGCAGATTTTCCGTTTTGACCTGCAGTACTTTACGACGCTCTTCCAGAGAGCGCAGCGTGTCTACATCCAGCTTAAAGCCCCGGCGTGCCAGTTTTTCAGCGACTGCGTCTGGCTCTGTACGCAGCAGATTGGGATCGAGCATGCTTATCCTGTGCTTATCGAATTGAATTTATAGGGAGTGCGGCCACAGCCTGCGGCCGCTTTGATAGTCTTGCTAACCTTACCGCAACGCCTGCATTAGCGGTAGCGTTTTGTGGGGCTTTTCTGATCCTGCTCGGTAAGCCAGGCTAGCTTTTCGCCAATCTTACCTTCCAGGCCTCTGCTGGTCGGCCGATAGTAGCGAGTTTGTGCCATTTCAGGCGGAAAATAGTCTTCCCCGGCGGCATAGGCGTTCGGCTCATCGTGAGCGTAACGGTATTCCTGGCCATAGCCCATTTCTTTCATCAGCTTCGTAGGGGCATTGCGCAGATGAACGGGAACGTCATAATCAGGGCGCTCACGCGCATCCGCCATTGCGGCTTTGAATGCGGTGTAAACTGCGTTACTTTTCGGCGCACAGGCCAGATAAACAATTGCCTGGGCAATCGCTCTCTCTCCTTCAGCCGGCCCTACGCGGGTGAAACAATCCCAGGCGGCAATGGCAACCTGCATACCTCTTGGATCGGCATTACCCACGTCTTCCGAAGCGATGGCCAGCAAACGCCGAGCAACGTAAAGCGGGTCGCCGCCTGCGCTAATAATGCGGGCGTACCAGTAAAGGGCGGCGTCAGGCGAGGAGCCACGAATGGATTTATGCACCGCTGAAATCAGATCGTAAAAACGATCGCCCTTATTATCGAAGCGAGCGCTGCGTTCGCCGGCAATCTCAGTCAGCAACTGAGTCTGTAAAACACGATTTCCGCTAGCGTCCGTCTCGGCCATATCCGCCATCATTTCCAGCGTATTCAGCGCCCGGCGTGCATCGCCGTTTACTAGCTCGGCAATGGCTTTTCGCGTCTCGTCCGGCAGCACAATATTTTGCCCACCGTAGCCCCGCTCTTTATCGCTCATCGCCTGCTCGAGCACCTGCTCGATGTCCGCTACGGTGAGGGATTTCAGCAGATAAACACGGGCACGGGAAAGAAGCGCCGAGTTCAGCTCAAACGAAGGGTTTTCGGTTGTCGCACCAATAAAAGTAATGGTGCCGTCTTCAATATGCGGCAGGAAAGCATCCTGCTGGCTTTTGTTGAAGCGGTGAACTTCGTCCACAAACAGAATGGTACGACGCCCGGCATTGCGATTTTGCCGCGCCCGCTCAATAGCCTCACGTATCTCTTTTACGCCTGAGGTTACCGCAGAAATACGTTCGACGTCCGCGCTGGCATAGCGAGCAATCACTTCAGCGAGGGTCGTTTTACCGGTTCCCGGCGGTCCCCAGAGGATCATCGAATGCAAATGGCCCGCTTCAATGGCTCTGGGCAGCGGTTTTCCTGCGGCCAGCAGATGCTGCTGGCCGATATACTGGGCCAGATTTTCTGGCCGCATACGCGCGGCCAGCGGCTGGAAGGTATTATCTGAAAAATCGAGCGACAAATTGCTCACTCAAGCCTCTACTTACGTTGGTCGTCCACCGTGACGCCTTTTGGCGGGGTGAACGTAAACTTACCGGCATCCACTGCGCCGTTTTGCTGAGCCTTCAAAGTATAGCTGCTGCGCTGGTCGTCCTGCTCCACCGCGCTAAACTGATGGATAGTGCCATCACGGCCGACGTTGATGGTGAACTGTTTCAGGTTACCCGAGCTGCTTTTTGGCGTCAGCACAAAGTCATCGCCATTTTGCTTGATGTTGTATTGCTTCCAGTCGCTGGACTGGTTGCGGGCAATCAGCATAAACGGCGTATTGCTGGTGGCGTCTTTTAGCCAGGTGGCCGTAACCTGCTCAACAAACGGGTTATAGAACCACAGGGTTTTGCCGTCGGAGACCAGGATACTTTCATCGGGCTGAGTCATGTGCCAGTTGAACAGGTTTGGGCGCTTAACCCACAGGTCGCCCTGACCTTCCTGTACAGCTGCCCCACTGCCATCGGTCACTTTTTGGGTGAAGCTGGCATGGAAGCTACCAACTTTATCAAGACGGCCCTGCAAATCCCCGGCTGCATCAGCCCAGGCTCCGGTTGCAGTCATGCCGACTAATAGCGCACAGGTCATTACGATTTTTTTCATTATGTTCCCTCTGGATTCATTAACCACCTGACGATGGTGCTTCTGCTGCTCACTCTAGTGAAGTCTTTGGCTACCGCAACAGAAGAATAAGCTGATTTTCCGGTAATTTACCCATCTTTGCAAAAAGAGCCGCAGGCGCGGCTCTTTTTTACTCATTGGACTAACGCTCAGCCAGCTTACTCAAACTGAGGCGGCGCAAGCACCTCTCGGTTACCGTTATGCCCCTGTGGGCTCACGATCCCTTGCGCTTCCATCTGCTCAACGATCCTCGCGGCTCGGTTGTAGCCGATACGGAACTGGCGCTGTACGCCGGAGATAGATGCTTTGCGTTTCTCAACCACGAAAGCAACCGCCTGATCGAACAGCGGATCCAGCTCTTCGTCACCGTCCATCCCGCCGCCGCTGCCGTCACCGCTACCTTCATCATCGGTAATACCGGTAATGTATTGCGGGCGACCACGCGCTTTCCAGTCCTGCACTACCGCATGAACTTCTTCATCACGGACAAAGGCACCGTGCACGCGAATCGGCGTCGTGGAGTTTGGCGCAGAATAAAGCATATCCCCCATGCCCAGCAATGATTCAGCGCCGCCCTGGTCAAGGATGGTACGTGAGTCAATTTTGCTCGACACCGTAAAGGCGATGCGGGTTGGAATGTTAGCTTTAATCAGGCCGGTAATAACGTCCACCGAAGGACGCTGCGTTGCCAGAACAAGGTGAATACCTGCCGCACGCGCTTTCTGCGCCAGACGGGCGATCAACTCTTCTACTTTTTTGCCTACCGTCATCATCAGGTCGGCAAACTCGTCCACTAAAACCACGATGTACGGCAGTTTTTCCAGCATTGGATGGCTCACTTCCATGCTGTCGCCAGGTTTCCAGAACGGGTCAGGAATTGGGCGGCCCATACGTTCAGCTTCCAGTACGCGCTCGTTGTAGCCTGCCAGGTTACGCACGCCAAGCGCGGACATCAGCTTATAGCGGCGTTCCATCTCATTCACGCTCCAGCGCAGCGCATTCGCGGCATCTTTCATATCCGTAACCACTTCAGTCAACAGATGTGGGATGCCTTCATAGACCGACAGTTCAAGCATTTTCGGGTCGATCATTATGAAGCGAACGTCTTCCGGCGTTGCTTTGTACAACATGCTGATGATCATGGCGTTCACGCCGACCGACTTACCGGAACCGGTCGTACCGGCGACCAGCAGGTGAGGCATTTTCGCCAGGTCTGCGACCACAGGCTCGCCGCCGATGTCTTTACCCAGAACCACGGTCAACGGAGATCCGTTGTCGCGGAATTTAGCGCAGTCGAGCACCTCACGCAGATAAACTGTCTGCCGCTTTTTGTTCGGCAACTCAAGGCCGACGTAGGGTTTGCCCGGAATAACCTCAACCACACGAACGGCGACGGTCGACAAAGAACGAGCCAGGTCACGGGAAAGGTTCGAAATACGAGCCGCTTTCACGCCTGGGGCCAAATCAAGTTCAAATCGGGTGATAACCGGGCCCGGAGAATAGTCCACGACGTCGGCTTTAATACGGTAATCAGCCAAACGAGCTTCCACCAGACGAGCCATCTGCTCCATCGCAAAGGTATCTACCGGCTCAACTTCTGTTGGAGGAGAAGTCAGCAGATCCAGCGACGGCAGCGGCGTGGTAGGTTTCTGAAGCGGACGGTCGTCGCCGTTGCGCATCAGGAACGGGTGGATCAGGCTCTCCTTCGGCTCTGGCGCAGCAGGCTGATGCTGAGCCGTCTGAGCATATTGAGAAGGCTGAGCAGCCGGCTGGCTGTGCTGAACCGGCTGCGGAGCCGGTTCGAAGCTCGGCGTGAACAGCGGCTCGCTCGGCGTATCATCCACCAGCTCTTTCAGCGAGGACTGGAAATCAAAATCATCCAACGAGAACGGCGCATTATTCTGCTGCGGCTGCTCGCCGTAGCGCTGTTGCTGCTGCGCAGCAAACTGGCGCGCAAGCTCTGCTTCTTCCGCCTCGGCCTGATCGTCTGCAGACCAGCTTTCGTCTTCGTACTCTTCGCCATAGCGCTGCTGTTGCTGAGCAGCAAACTGGCGGGCCAGTTCATGCTCCTGCAGCGCATCGTTTTCATCACCGTAATCGCCTTCAGGCTGCTGGCTCTCGGCAAGCCTGGCCTGTTCTTCTGCCATTCGCTGGGAAGGCAGTTTTATACCGTAAGACGCCAGTTCACGACGGGTCGGAACGCGTACACGGTTCGGGCGCGGCAGTTGAGGGCCAATACCTTCTTTTACCTGAGGACGTGGCGCATCGCTGGCGATACTAAACACCGGTGAAAATGCTGCCGCTGTGGCCGCAGCTTTTGCCGCCTGCTGAACGCCTGAGGCAGTCTGCGTTACATCCGGCACTGGCACTTCAGGTGCAGATAACGGCGCGGAAACTGGCGCAGATGCCGACATAGAAGATTGAGCCGGTTCAGGCGTAGCAGGTTTAACTGGCGCATAGTTATAAGGATCGGGTTTCGGCTCATTAACAGGCTGATACCAGGCCGCAAGCTGCTCACGTTCCCGGGCTCGCTTCTCTTCCACTTCTTCAAAGTGATACATCGGCGGGCGAACATATTTCACTTCTTCTACCGGCTCTGGCGCAGGCTGCGATTCAACCCCTGGCTCAACCACAGGCACAACGGGTTCAGACCAGCTTTGATACGTCTCAGGCACAACCTGCTGTTGTATGCTTGCCGGGTGTGGAGAAGTGTAGTGATCCGGAGCAGGAGCAATAACCGGCTCTGGCGTGACCGTTGTCGGAGCTGGTTCCCAGGCAATCGCGGGGGCCGCGGGCTCGGCGTCAACGACGGGTGCCGGTGTAGATACCGGAGGCATTGGCGCAACCGGCGGCACAGGTGCTGCCCAGGTCTGATTAGCGGTCGTTGCCGCAGCGGCCGCAGCAATCGGTTCAACGGCAGAATGCCCGCTGAACAAAGGATCGTATTCCTGGTCTTCCGGCAAGGTCGCTTTGTGCCCGGAGAACAGCACATCGTTCGAATCGGCCTCTACGCCACGCGCGCTGAACAAGACGTCATCTTCAGCATCGTCCATACGTTTGCCAGAGAACAATGCAGCATCCGTTTTGCGACCGTTAGGATTAGCAAACTTCTGCGACAGGCGCTGTTTACGTGCAAGTGCACCGCGTAAAATACGTGCCCGGCGAGATTCACGTTTCTCGGTAGAAACGTGCTGCTGCTCGTCTGTGTGGTGCTCTTCTTCGTACTCGTCTTCATCCTGCCAGGTGTTATCCCGGCGGGTGCGGTTGCTGGCGAAGGTAAGAATGGTTAACACCGCGCTGCCGAGCTTCTCGGCAATGCTGACCCAGGACCAACCGGTAAACAGCGTCAGACCAGCGGCCCAAACACAAAGCAGCGCAATAGTGCCGCCACTGCTATTCAACAGCGGCATCATCGCGGTACTGAGCAAGCTGCCCAGCACGCCGCCCGAGGCGAAGTACCAGATATCGTCCGCATTGATGGCCGCCAGACCACACGAGGTCAGTACCATCGCAAGTACGCCGATCAGGCGCAGCGAAACGGCAAAATAATCGATGAATTCTTCACTGTCACGCTGGCGCCAGGTGAACCAGCAGCCACCGATGATGATTACCGGAATGGTGTAAGCTATCACGCCAAAAATGAAGAATAGTGTATCGGCAAACCACGCTCCCGGCGTACCACCCAAATTATGGATAGGCTCATGCCACGCGGTTTGCGACCAACTGGGGTCTGAGGGGTTAAAGCTTAGTAAGGCAACCATCAAATAGATGGCAAATAAGGCGACAAGGATCAGCAAAGCCTCGAGTAAACGGCGCCCGCTGCTCAGTTTCCGCAATGTTACTTCTTTATCTTCGGTATATTCCTGGCTCAAGAAAGGCTCTCCAGGTCCTTAAACTCAATGGAGACAACAGCACCGGCGGCATGCCGGAGCTGTTGCTGTATGGATTCCCAGGAGTGTAACCAAAATACGCCAATTTTGCACCTGGCCCGTCTTAACGGGTCTTAATGACCAAACGGTTACTCTGTTTGACCTCTTCCATGACAACATAAGTACGGGTGTCGTTAACGCCCGGCAGACGCAGCAGGGTCTCACCTAAGAGTTTACGATACGCCGACATATCCGGCACGCGCGTTTTCAACAAGTAGTCGAAATCACCGGATACGAGATGACACTCTTGAATTTCTTCAAGTTTTTGCACTGCGGCGTTAAATTGCTCAAACACATCCGGGGCGCCACGATTCAGAGTAATCTCAACAAATACCAACAGTGAGGCATCCAGATAATGCGGGTTTAACAGCGCCGTATAGCCCTGAATAAAACCCTGACGTTCCAGACGACGGACGCGCTCAAGGCACGGCGTCGGCGAAAGCCCAACACGCTTTGAAAGCTCAACGTTAGAAATGCGCCCATCCTTTTGCAATTCGTTGAGAATATTGCGATCGATACGGTCGAGATCTTTGCCCGGGCGCTTCTTGCTATCTACCATTATTATTGTCTCTCTCTATTCCTTCCTTCACCTGCCATAACCCTGGTGACGTCAATGTTCAGGGTGTACGTGAGAAGACCGATGCCTTGCGGCTGCTATCGACATCACGCATAGCGTCTGTCCACGTCATGCGTAAATTTCAATAACTCGGTAAATTTGCATCAGGTTTGCGCGAGAGCACGCGGCTTCCACATCACCAAATGTTTTTCTTCCTCGAATGTTTTCGCAAATGCTTAGGGGATTGTCAAAGCAAAACATCTATTTTTAGTGGAACGTGCCAGATATTCCTTTTGGCTGATGATTATTCATCATTTTCGCCCCGTGATTACCGTGCTATTACAATGATTATTTATGCATATGACGGCGATATTCATTGGGCTTATAGGCAGCATCAATGACACACATCGTTAACAACATTGCTGCACTCTTTTTTTAATGCAGCGAATTCCCTACAATCACCCTCATTGTCTGTAAACGTTCAATGAGGATCTCATGGGCACAGCTAAACACAGTAAGCTGCTTATTCTTGGCTCCGGCCCTGCGGGCTATACCGCAGCGGTCTACGCTGCACGCGCCAACTTAAAACCGGTTCTGATTACCGGCATGGAAAAAGGCGGTCAGCTGACCACCACGACCGAAGTCGAAAACTGGCCTGGCGATCCTAACGACCTGACTGGTCCGTTATTGATGGAACGTATGCACGAGCATGCGGCCAAGTTCGAAACTGAAATTCTGTTCGACCACATCACCAGCGTCGATCTGCAGAACCGTCCGTTCCGCCTGGTGGGCGACAGCGGTGAATACACCTGTGACGCGCTAATCATTGCGACCGGTGCTTCTGCACGTTACCTGGGCCTGCCTTCCGAAGAAGCATTCAAAGGCCGCGGCGTTTCAGCCTGTGCCACCTGTGATGGTTTCTTCTACCGCAACCAGAAAGTCGCGGTCATCGGCGGCGGGAATACCGCAGTCGAAGAAGCGCTGTATCTGGCGAACATCGCCTCTGAAGTCCATTTGATCCACCGCCGTGATAGCTTCCGCGCAGAGAAGATCCTGATTAACCGTCTGATGGATAAAGTGCAGAATGGCAACATTGTGCTCCACACCCACCGCACGCTGGAAGAAGTAACAGGCGATCAGATGGGCGTTAGCGGTCTTCGCCTTCGTGACACGCAAAACACCGATATTACCGAAGAGCTGGAAGTCGCCGGCCTGTTTGTGGCTATCGGCCACAGTCCGAATACCGCGATTTTCAACGGTCAGTTGGAGCTGGAAAACGGCTACATCAAAGTGCAGTCCGGCATTCACGGCAATGCCACACAAACTAGCATTCCGGGCGTATTTGCCGCGGGTGACGTGATGGATCATATTTATCGCCAGGCCATCACTTCTGCCGGAACCGGCTGTATGGCCGCTCTGGACGCCGAGCGCTATCTCGACGGCCTCGCCGAACAGTGTAAATAATTTAAAGATGTTAAAAAAGGCGGCCTTGCAGGTCGCCTTTCTTGTTTCTGCCATGTAACATTGCCTGTCAAAATTGCCTGAGAATTCCTTCTTCTACCAGCATCTGGCACGCGATGAATAAAACCCGTCAGCAAGAACTTAGCCTCTGGCTAAAGCAGCAAAGTCTTATCTCTCGCCGTTGGCTCGGCTTGTCACGTCTGCTCGGTTTGGTCAGTGGTTTACTGATTGTGGCCCAGGCCTGGCTACTGGCCCGCATTCTCCAGCACATGATCATGGAAAATATTCCGCGTGAAGCATTGCTCATGCCGTTTATTTTGCTGGTTCTGGTATTTGTGCTGCGCGCCTGGGTGGTCTGGCTGAGGGAAAAAGTCGGCTTTCATGCCGGGCTACATATTCGTCAGGAAATTCGCCGCCAGGTACTCGACAGATTGCATCAGGCAGGTCCGGCCTGGATTCAGGGCAAACCTGTTGGTAGCTGGGCGACGCTGGTGCTTGAGCAAATAGAAGACATGCACGACTACTATGCGCGCTACCTGCCCCAGATGTCGCTGGCGGTCATGGTGCCTCTGCTGATTATTATTGCCATTTTCCCGATCAACTGGGCTGCCGCACTCATTTTGCTGGGTACCGCGCCACTTATCCCTATTTTCATGGCGCTGGTGGGTATGGGCGCAGCCGATGCAAACCGCCGCAATTTCCAGGCACTGGCCAGGCTCAGTGGCCATTTCCTCGATCGCCTTCGTGGGATGGAAACACTCCGTGTATTTAACCGTGGCGCAGCGGAAACCGAAAACATTCGTGCCGCTAGTCAGGACTTCCGCCAGCGCACCATGGAAGTACTGCGGATGGCCTTTCTTTCTTCCGGCGTGCTGGAGTTTTTCGCTTCTTTATCTATCGCCGTGGTGGCGGTCTATTTCGGCTTCTCTTACCTGGGCGAACTGAATTTCGGCCATTACGGTGCCGGAGTGACGTTATTCGCCGGCTTCCTGGCGCTCATTCTTGCGCCTGAATTCTTCCAGCCGCTGCGTGATATGGGCACCTTCTATCACGCCAGGGCTCAGGCTGTGGGCGCTGCAGAGACACTGAAGACCTTCCTCGACGCACCGCTGCAACACCCTGAGCAGGGAACCGTGCAGCTGTCCGGTAACGGGACTTTTACTCTTGAAGCCCGCGAGATGACGATCTTATCAGCTGAAGGAAAAGTGCTGGCCGGGCCGCTGAATTTCATGCTTCCCGCCGGGCAACGTGTGGCACTGGTGGGCCAAAGCGGTGCGGGCAAAAGCTCCCTGCTGAATGTCCTGTCCGGCTTCCTGCCCTATCAGGGGCAGTTGCTGATCAATGGCGTCGAGCTAGCACAGCTTTCGCCTGAGTGGTGGCGCGCGCAGCTTAGCTGGGTGGGTCAAAATCCCCAACTACCAGCGAGCACCCTGCGTGACAACGTGCTTCTGGGAATGCCAGAAGCGGATGACGCTCGTTTGCAGGCAGCTCTGGATAAAGCGTCGGTGACAGAGTTCCTGTCGCAGTTGCCAGAAGGCATTGACACCCCCATCGGCGATCAGTCTACCCGCTTATCCGTGGGTCAGGCACAGCGAGTGGCCGTTGCCAGAGCGTTGTTGTCCCCTTGCGGGATTTTGCTACTGGATGAGCCTGCGGCGAGCCTGGACGCCCACAGCGAACAACGCGTTATGGAAGCGCTCACGGAAGCGTCCCACCAACAAACCACGCTGATGGTGACTCACCAACTGGACTACATCAGCAGTTGGGATCAAATTTGGGTGATGCGAAACGGGCTGATTGTTCAGCAAGGTAACTTCGAACAGCTTTCCGCTGAAGAAGGTCCCTTTGCTGTATTACTGGCGAGTCGCCAGGAGGAAATTTAATGCGCGCATTGCTGCCTTATCTGGCGCTTTACCGTCGCCATAAGTGGTTACTGTCTTTAGGCGTTGTGCTAGCCATCATCACGCTGCTTGCCAGCATTGGCCTGCTGACACTCTCAGGCTGGTTCCTTTCTGCCTCTGCCGTGGTGGGCGTTGCCGGGCTCTACAGCTTTAACTACATGCTGCCTGCCGCTGGCGTTCGTGGAGCGGCGATCACCCGCACCGCAGGCCGTTATTTCGAGCGTCTGGTTAGCCATGATGCCACCTTCCGCGTGCTGCAGCATTTACGTGTTTCTACCTTCAGCAAGCTGCTGCCGCTCTCCCCTGCCGGGCTGGCGCGCTTTCGTCAGGGAGAATTGCTAAATCGCGTGGTGGCCGATGTCGATACGCTCGATCACCTTTATTTACGGGTTATTTCCCCGTTGGTCGGCGCTTTTGTGGTTATCCTGGTGGTCACTTTTGGCCTAAGTTTCCTTGATGTTTCCCTTGCCTTAACGCTTGGTGGAATTTTGCTCGCGACGCTTATCTTGTTACCTCCGCTGTTCTACCGCGCGGGGCAGCCAACCGGGGAAGCACTAACCGTTCAACGCGGCAACTATCGCCAGCAGCTAACCTCGTGGCTGCAAAGTCACGCGGAATTAACCATTTTTGGCGCAGCAAACCGCGCGCGTGAGCAGTTAGATGCCACGGAAAACAGCTGGCAGGAAGCGCAACGTCGTCAGGCTGGATTAACCGCCCTGTCACAAGCCGTTATGCTGCTCATCAGCGGCATTGCTGTCCTGGCCATGCTGTGGATGGCATCAGCCGGCGTCGGTGAAAGCCAATCTCCCGGCGCGCTAATTGCCCTGTTCGTCTTTTGTGCCCTTGCGGCTTTTGAAGCGATGACCCCGGTTACCGGTGCCTTCCAGCATCTCGGCCAGGTCATTGCCTCCGCGTTACGCGTGACGCAAATCACCAGCCAGACACCTGAAGTTATTTTTCCTGAAGCAGCACAGCCCGAGCAGCAGCAGGCAACGCTGAATATTCGCGGTCTGAACTTTACCTATCCTGGCCAGAGTCAGCCGGCACTGAGAAATATTTCATTATCTGTCAGCACAGGGCAACGAATCGCCATCCTCGGCAAAACCGGCTGCGGTAAATCCACTTTACTGCAATTACTTACGCGCGCCTGGGATGCTCAGCAGGGTGAGATTCAACTCAACGGCATAGCCCTGAGCGCTTTTGATGAAGTGACTCTGCGTAAAGCGACGAGCGTTGTCCCACAGCGCGTACATCTGTTTAGCGCTACGTTGCGAGACAATCTTTTACTGGCTTCTCCAGAGGCCAGCGATAAGCAACTCACTACCGCCCTGACGCAGGTAGGACTTGAAAAGCTGCTGGCCGACGACGGACTCAACGGCTGGCTGGGTGAAGGCGGCCGTCAGCTGTCCGGCGGTGAGCTCCGCCGCCTTGCGATTGCGAGAGCGATATTGCATAACGCCCCTCTCATGCTACTGGACGAACCTACCGAAGGGCTGGATGCAGAAACCGAGCGTCAAATTCTTGATTTATTAGCCGAAGTCACCAGGAATAAAACCGTGTTAATGGTCACTCACCGTCTGCGTGGTTTGAACGCTTTTGACAGCATAATTGTGATGGACAACGGGCAAATAATTGAGCAAGGTAATCACGCCGAATTGATGGCGTCCGGCGGACGTTATTATCAATTTCGCCAGCGCCTGTAGGCGTTCCTGATAAACTATGTATAACCTTAAATAATTCGAGTTGCAGGCAGGCGACAAGACCGTAACTCCCCGGGAGCATAGCTAACTATGTGACTGGGGTGCGCGGTTGCAGTCAACACACCTGCAGCTTGAAGTATGGCGGGTTTATCAATTTATTATTGCTCTATCGCTCTGGAGTGTTGGACGTAATGCGCCTGGTGCAGCTTTCTCGTGACTCGATTGCCTTTCCTTCGCCGGAAGGGGCGTTGCGTGAACCTAATGGGTTACTGGCGCTTGGCGGTGACCTTGGCCCCGCTCGTCTGCTGATGGCCTATCAGCGAGGTATCTTTCCGTGGTTTTCTCCCGGCGACCCTATTTTGTGGTGGTCGCCAGATCCCCGCGCCATTCTTTACCCGGAGCAGTTTCACCTCAGCCGCAGCATGAAGCGCTTTCATCGCTCTTCGCCTTATACCGTCACGCTCAACCACGCTTTTGAGCGCGTACTCTACGGCTGCGCGGGCGACCGAAATGAAGGGACATGGATAACCGCAGAAATTGTGGAAGCCTATTTACGCCTGCATGAGTTAGGCCACGCCCATTCCATTGAAGTGTGGGAAGGAGAAGAGCTGGTAGGCGGCATGTACGGCGTGGCGCAGGGAGCATTATTTTGCGGCGAATCCATGTTCAGCCGACGGGTGAATGCATCCAAAACGGCACTGCTGGTTTTCTGTCAGCACTTTATTCGTCACGGCGGCAAATTGATCGACTGCCAGGTATTAAATGAGCACACGGCTTCACTGGGCGTGATTGAAATTCCCCGTCGGGAGTATCTGCAGGCATTAGCGGAACTTCGTCCCCAGCACTTAGGCTCTCACTGCTGGGTTCCGCAGACGCTGGAGCAATAATGTTTAACAACACATTTTATGTGAGGGTGTTATAATTAGCGCCGCTAAGTGGCTTTTGCCTGCTACCCCGCCATCGTTTGGGATTTATTGTTTAAGGGAATACCCTCTCATTTATCTCTTTGCGTTCTTCATCGCAGACGTTGCTATGCGCAAGCTGTGACGCGGCGGGTAATAAGCAAAATGCACTTTCATTGGTGATTTCACCAACAATTCTTTACATGATAAGCGAACTTCGGCATTATCTTGCCGGTTCAAACTACGGTAGTGATACCCCAGAGGATTAGATGGCCAAAGAAGACAATATTGAAATGCAGGGTACCGTACTGGATACGTTACCTAACACCATGTTCCGCGTTGAGCTGGAAAACGGGCACGTGGTTACCGCTCATATCTCCGGTAAAATGCGCAAAAACTACATCCGCATTCTGACGGGCGACAAAGTCACCGTTGAGCTGACCCCGTACGACCTGAGCAAAGGCCGCATTGTCTTCCGTAGCCGTTGATAGTTTTTATTCCGCGGCCTGAGATGGGCGGCGTTGAGAGTAAGTTGTAATAGAAAGGCCGGGCAATGCCCGGCCTTTTTTATGCTCGAATCACGGTGCTAGTGCGCCGCTTCCGGCTTGTGTTTCTGGGCACTCACGAAGCTGTAGGTCAGCTGCTGCTGGTCTTTATCCAGCGCAACGGTAACCTGCCCACCGTCAACAAGACTGCCAAACAACAGTTCGTTAGCCAGCGGTTTTTTCAGGCTGTCCTGGATGACGCGCGCCATTGGGCGAGCCCCCATCGCACGGTCATAGCCCTTCTCTGCCAGCCAGTCACGCGCTTCCTGACTCACTTCCAGTGAAACGCCTTTCTGATCCAACTGAACCTGAAGCTCGACGATAAATTTATCCACCACCTGATGAATCACCTCGGTAGAAAGGTGGTTGAACCAAATGATGTTGTCGAGACGGTTACGGAACTCCGGCGTGAAGATCTTTTTGATCTCTTCCATCGCGTCGGTGCTGTTGTCCTGGCGGATAAGCCCGATAGATTTACGTTCGGTTTCCCGTACCCCGGCGTTAGTCGTCATTACCAGAATCACGTTGCGGAAGTCCGCCTTACGCCCGTTGTTGTCGGTCAGCGTCCCGTTGTCCATCACCTGCAGCAGCAGGTTAAAGACATCCGGGTGTGCTTTCTCGATTTCATCGAGCAGCAGAACCGCGTGCGGATGCTTAATGACCGCGTCCGTTAACAGGCCACCCTGATCGAAGCCGACATAGCCTGGAGGTGCACCAATCAGACGGCTCACGGTATGGCGTTCCATGTACTCGGACATATCAAAACGCAGCAGCTCAATGCCCAGAGACTTCGCCAGCTGCACGGTGACTTCTGTCTTACCGACCCCGGTAGGCCCGGCAAACAGGAACGAACCGACAGGCTTATGATCCTGCCCCAGGCCGGCGCGGCTCATCTTGATAGCTTCGGTTAACGCTTCGATTGCTTTATCCTGGCCAAACACCAGCATTTTCAGGCGATCGCCCAGGCTTTTCAGCGTATCGCGATCGCTCGCGGAAACGCTTTTTTCCGGGATACGCGCAATGCGAGCTACCACGGTTTCGATGTCCGCGACGTTGACGGTTTTCTTCCGCTTGCTGACCGGCATCAGGCGGCTACGCGCGCCCGCCTCATCAATGACGTCAATAGCCTTATCCGGCAGATGCCTGTCATTGATATATTTCACCGCCAGTTCAACCGCAGCCCGAACTGCCTTCGCGGTATAACGAACGTCGTGATGCGCTTCGTATTTCGGCTTCAGGCCATTGATTATCTGCACCGTTTCTTCAACGCTAGGCTCAGTAATATCAATCTTCTGGAAGCGACGCGCCAGAGCACGATCTTTTTCGAAGATGTTGCTGAACTCCTGATAGGTCGTCGAACCAATCACCCGAATTTTACCGCCGGAAAGCAGCGGCTTAATCAGGTTAGCAGCATCGACCTGGCCGCCGGAAGCCGCACCAGCGCCAATGATGGTGTGGATTTCATCGATAAACAGGATGCTATTTTGATCCTGCTCGAGCTGTTTCAGCAGCGCTTTAAAACGTTTTTCGAAATCACCGCGGTATTTGGTACCCGCCAACAGAGAACCGATATCCAGCGAGTAGATAGTGCAGTCGGCCATCACTTCCGGCACGTCACCCTGCACAATTCTCCAGGCCAGCCCTTCGGCAATAGCCGTTTTACCCACGCCTGACTCACCGACCAGCAGCGGATTATTTTTACGACGGCGGCAGAGAACCTGGATAGCGCGCTCCAGCTCTTTATCACGGCCAATCAGCGGATCGATCCCGCCAACGCGTGCAAGCTGATTAAGATTGGTGGTGAAGTTTTCCATACGTTCCTCCCCGCCTGCTTGCTCTTCGTTGACCGGGTTTTCGGAGCCCGATGACTGATTTGGTTCGTCTTTACGCGTGCCATGAGAGATAAAGTTCACCACGTCGAGACGGCTTACTTCATGTTTGCGCAGCAGATAAGCCGCCTGGGATTCCTGCTCGCTGAAAATGGCGACCAGCACGTTGGCGCCTGTCACTTCACTGCGCCCGGAGGACTGAACGTGGAAGACCGCTCGCTGCAGCACACGCTGGAAGCTGAGCGTCGGCTGTGTGTCGCGCTCTTCAACGTTTGGTGGCAGGACCGGCGTAGTTTGTTCGATGAAGGCTTCGAGTTCCTGTCGCAGCGCCACCATGTCCACAGAACACGCTTCCAGCGCTTCGCGGGCAGATGGGTTACTGAGCAATGCCAGTAACAAATGCTCGACGGTCATAAACTCATGTCGGTGCTCGCGCGCTCTGGCGAAAGCCATGTTTAAACTGAGTTCCAGTTCTTGATTGAGCATAGGCACCTCCCCAAATTATCGGCCTTGTCAGGCTTTTTCTAGCGTACACAGCAACGGGTACTCGTTCTCCCTTGCATACTGGTTCACTAACGCCACTTTGGTTTCCGCTACTTCTGCAGTAAAGATGCCACAGATAGCTTTACCCTGATAGTGAACCGTGAGCATCAACTGCGTGGCACGTTCAACATCATAAGAAAAGAACTTTTGCAGTACGTCAATAACAAATTCCATTGGCGTGTAGTCATCGTTCATCAGTATAACTTTATACATGGAAGGCGGTTTTAGCGTTTCGCGCAGTTTATCCGCCGCCATTTGGTCAAAGTCCAACCAGTCGTTCGTCTTACCCATTGCGATTTTTCATCGTTTGTTGAAGCCCAACACACTGTCAGGCAAGGCCTTATATTGAGTGTAATACGCTTTTCGCAAACGTATTACAACGTATTCGATTCTGCGGCTTTTTCCTTAAAGCGAACTACATCACATTAATAGCAATAGCGTTAACTGCTTCAAATTTTTGACTCATTGTTGCCCCGCCAGCCCCGCCAGACGCTTGACGCAGTGTATAAAATATCTACATTGTAGCGGGGTGAGTTGGCGAGGTTTTGAACAGCCCGCCCTTACCCACCGGTTGATTCCATCTCACTATTAAGAGTTACGAAGGATGTCGAAGCATGGAGACGGGTACTGTTAAATGGTTCAATAACGCCAAAGGGTTCGGTTTCATTTGCCCGGAAGGCGGCGGCGAAGATATCTTCGCCCACTACTCCACCATTCAAATGGACGGATACAGAACGCTAAAAGCCGGGCAACTTGTCCGGTTTGATGTACATCAGGGACCTAAAGGCAACCATGCCAGCCTGATCGTTCCCCATGAAGCGGAAGCGGTCGCCTAGTTCCATTGTTAATTGTGTACATCCCGCAAATAAAATGCCAGCCCATAAGGCTGGCATTTTTATGGCCAACGGCTGGGATTACTTACTCATTACTCACGCGCTAAGGCATCGATAGGGTTCAGGCGCGCCGCGTTTCTGGCCGGCAACCAACCAAAAAGCACACCCGTTGCCGTTGAGCAGCCAAACGCGGTCAGCAGCGCCACAGGCGAGAAACCTATCTGCCAGCCCGGTAGCACCAGTTGCAGCGTGAACGCGATAACCAGCGACAGCGATATCCCCAACGCGCCCCCGACGAGACAAACCAGCACCGCTTCAATTAAAAACTGCTGCAGTACATCGCTGGCTCGCGCGCCCACCGCCATGCGGATACCTATCTCTTTCGTGCGTTCAGTGACCGACACCAGCATGATATTCATCACCCCAATGCCCCCAACCAACAGCGAAATCACCGCCACCAGCGTCAGGAACATCTGAAGAGTACGTGTGGTCTTTTCCGCCGTTTTCAACAGCCCGTCCATGTTATAGGTGAAAAAGTCTTTCTTGCCGTGGCGCAGCGACAACAGGCGATTCAACTGCTGCTCGGCTTCATGACTGTCATAACCCTCTTTCACCCGCACGGTTATCGAGTTGAGCCAGCTCTGCCCCATCACGCGCCCCGCCATCGTGTTATAAGGCAGCCACACGCGCAGCACTTTGCTGCTGCCAAACATCGACTGTTTTTCTTGCGCCACACCAATCACCGTAGCGGGCATATTCCCCACCAGCACAACCTCCCCGACAACGTCACTTTTGTTCGGGAATAGCTGCCTTTTGCTATTCGCATCCAGCACTACAACCTGCGCACGCCCCTTCATCTGCTCGTCGTTAAAGCTCGCGCCCTGGCTCATGGTCATGCCGTAAACATTAAAATAGTCGCCGCTCACGCCATTAACGCTGGCCGCCGCATCCGTGTTCCCATAACGCAGACGCAAATTACTGGAAATAGAAGGTGTGGCCGAACTCACCCAGGGTTGCTGGCCAATAGCCAGCAAATCATCATATTTCAATGCCTGCTGGAACTGCGGATTATCATCGCCAAAATCCTTGCCGGGATAGACGTCAATCGTGTTAGTGCCGATAGAGCGAATATCTTCCAGCACCATCTGTTTGGCGGCATCCCCCACCACCACGATCGAAACCACCGAGGCAATACCAATAATAATGCCAAGCATGGTCAGCAGCGTGCGCATCTTGTTCGCAGCCATCGCCAGCCAGGCCATACCAAGCGCCTCGCGGAAGCTGCTGATGACTTGCTGTATTGACGAACCGCTCCGCAGAGCCTGATTTTCAACCCTACGCGCGGCAGGCTGATGAACCGGCGGAGGGTTGCTGATAATTTCTCCGTCGCGAATTTCGATAATACGCTGAGCCTGCGCCGCCACCGCCGGATCGTGGGTCACGATAATCACCGTATGCCCGCGCTCGCGAAGCTGCTTCAGGGTTGCCATCACCTCTTCGCCGGAATGGCTGTCGAGTGCGCCGGTAGGCTCATCGGCCAGAATCACCTGCCCACCGTTCATCAGCGCACGTGCGATACTGACCCGCTGCTGCTGCCCGCCCGAAAGTTGCGAAGGAAGATACTCAACCCTCTCCTTTAGCCCGAGACGCCCAAGCAATTCATGCGCGCGCTGCTGACGCTGGGATCGTGTTGTCCCGGCGTAAACCGCAGGGACTTCAACATTTTGCGAAGCATTAAGGTGAGAAAGCAGGTGATAACGCTGGAAGATAAAGCCGAAATGCTCGCGACGCAGCGTCGCCAGCGCATCGTTATCCAGGCCAGCCACATCCACGCCCGCGACCTTATAGCTTCCGCTGCTGGGTTTATCCAGGCACCCGAGAATATTCATTAGCGTCGATTTACCGGAACCGGACGCGCCGACAATCGCTACCATTTCCCCGGCTTCAATCGTCAGGCTAATGCCCTTCAGTACCTCAACCTGTTCTTCACCGGAAGGATAGCTGCGGCGAATGTCCTTTAGTTCAAGCAGCGCCGTCATTTGCTACTCCCGGCATTGGCGCGACCAGTCACCACCTCTTCGCCTTCTTCCAGCCCGTTAACGACCTGAACTTCCGTGTCGTTACGCATGCCGATGGTGACCTCACGGGTTTTGGTTTCCCCATTGCGCAACACGGTGATGTTATAGCGATTATCACCAATCGGTTCTCCCAGCGCGGCCAGCGGAATCGTCAGCACATCTTTTACACCGCCGAGTTGAATATGTACCTGAGCGGTCATATCCAGACGCAGAATGCCGTTCGGATTCGGCACCTCAAAACGCGCATTATAGAAAATGGCCTCGTTGACTTTATCTGGCGTCGGCAGGATATCTTTCAGCACGCCTTCATAGCGCGTCATCGGATCGCCAAGTACCGTAAACCAGGCTTTCTGGCCCGGCTTGAGGTGGATAACATCGGCTTCAGAGACCTGCGCTTTCACCAGCATGGTGCTTAAATCCGCCAGCGTCAGGATATTCGGCGCCTGCTGAGCGGCAATCACAGTTTGCCCCTGCAGCGTCGTGATTTGCGTCACTTCGCCCGCCATTGGCGCGACGATGCGGGTAAATTCAAGATTCGTTTTCGCGGTGCTGAGTGAGGCCTGATTGCGCTTAATCTGCGCATCAATGGTGCCTGTCTGTGCCTGTTTTACCGCCAGATCGGTTGCCGCTTTATCAAGATCCTGCCGGGACACAGCCTGGGTTTTCGCCAGCGCCTGCTGGCGGGAGAGCGTCACGGCGGCAAGCTTACTTTCGGCTTCGGACTGCATACGTTGCGCCCGCAGCTCCATCAACGTGGCTTCAACCTCCTTGACCTGGTTTTCTGCCTGTTCGGGATCGATAACCCCCAAAAGCTGATCTTTTTTCACTTTATCGCCGATGCTAACCGACAGTGTTTTTAGCTGCCCGCTCACCTGCGCCCCGACGTCAACTTTGCGCACGGCATCAAGCTTTCCGGTTGCCAGAACGCTTTGCTGAAGCGAAGCCTTACGCACGATCATCGTCTGATACTGTGGGGCTGGCGCACGTAAAAACTGCCAAAGCCAGAGGAAAAATATCACCACTAACAGTGCGTAAAGCCAATAACGTTTTTTAAATTTTCCCTTAATTTTCATATAAATCCTGAAATAGCTAACGCATGATTAAACGGTTCTTAAACAAACTTCACAATGTGAAGATATGTAACAGTTATTGAACGTCGGTTGACATCCGGCGTGTTGAAATAATGGCATCTTTCCGAATATTCAGGTTTTTATCATGTCCCAGATCGCTGCCGCGCAAGCTACCGAAACCCTGCCTCAATCAGGCTGGAAACTCTTCCTTTCCCTCGCAACTGGGGAATGGCAGCCGGGAGCATCCTGGGGCAAGAAGGCTTACCGCCGCAAGTTTATTTTACGCTCACTGGTGATGCCGGTGTATACCGCCAGCCTGATGAAAAACCTGGCAAGCCAGCCTCATCTTGCCAACATGCTGAACGCTCAGCCGGGCCTGCCGTGCCGACTGCATCGCCCTTACCTTGCGATGCCGCTGAAACGTAAGCATACGCGGGATACTATCGCTTACCACTACCAGAAAATTGCCGAGAAAATGCCGAAAAAGTTGCTTAACGGGCATTTTTCCACCGAAGGTTATCGCCTGGCCTCACTGGTGGGTAAAAACAACGAACTGATGTTTATCGACCTCACTTCACACGATATAGAAGGTAAAGAAGGCGAAGCCTTCCTGAACTTCTGTAATGAAGAGGGCGTTCCGCTGGCGCGCATGACCTTCACTCTCAACCAGTTCGAAGGCAAAAATACCTTCTTTATTGGTTGCCTGCAGGGTGCAAAACCTTGGGTGCCTCACGAAGCGATACAGGCTGCGACTAAAGCCTGTCACGGATTGTTCCCTAAACGCATACTGCTTGAAGTTGCGTGTGAACTGGCGAAACTTTTCGACGCAGAGCGCATTCTGGCCGTAGGCAACAGCACTCATATTTACCGCTCATGGCGCTACGAGAAAAAGAAAAAAGACAGTCTACATGCGGACTATGACAGTTTCTGGGAGTCCATGAGCGGCCAATCTCGCGCCGACGGCCTGTTTGCCCTGCCGTCCAGCGTTGAGCGCAAACCGCTGGAAGACATTGCAAGCAAAAAACGCGCTGAGTATCGCCGCCGTTATGAACTGCTCGACGGCATGATGAGTAATATCAACAGCCACTTCTAAACTATATTGATTGCCAGCCGGGCACTAATCTGCCCGGCCGCGCGCCAGCCAGAGCACCCTGGAAAACATTTTCCGCAGCAACGGCGGAACCGCATCCACGCCCCGTCGCCCCGCCTCCAGTGCCACTTCGATAGCTAAATCCGGCTTTGACGAACGATGAATGGCTTTCGTAATAATTCGGCGCAAATTCATCGGTACATTTTCAGGCAATTGAGCCACGCGGTGAAACACATCCGAAAACCCCTGCCGATACATGAAATGCTCCATATCCAGCGCGGGCAACGCCGTCAGGTGATCGCGTTCCTGGTCGCGATCGTTATCCAGCAGGCCGCGCACGGTAGCCGCATATTTTTTACCGGCATCATCACCGTCCACCAGAACATGCCATTCAATGCCCATGCGCCTGGCGAACTTAATTAAAGGACGCAGGCCAGATTGCGCAAACTCGATAACCTTCACCCCTTCGGCATCAAAATGGTGCCCACACTGCCGCGCCAGTTCGTTCATCACCCACACTTCGGTTTCGCCTTCCACCAGCAGCCAGCAGCGAGCAAAAAGCGAGGACGCGCGGTTAAAACGAATGTGGAAAGCAATTCTCCGGCTGTCTTCAGCGTTCATACCGCCCGGTCCTAATCGCCATGCGGCCACGCGGGAGGATTCACGCACCAGCCGGCAAACCTGTTCTACCGGCGTCAGCGAGAGCAACTCTCCGGAATTTGTCGTGGTAATTTTTTGCAGCGGCAGCAAATTCAGCAGGTGCCAGGCAACAGAAAGCATAATCGGGTGTAGACGAGTTTCAGGATCTTCCACCAGCAGCAGTGGGCGGGCATCTCTGTCGAGCGCAATACTGCCCTTCGCCTGTAGCAACGTGGAAAACATGCCCAGCAGGATCATGCGGTGCGAACGGCTGCCCGGCTTGTCGATCATTCGGTTGATCACATCCAGATAACGCCAGCTGCGCTGCTCATCATGGGAGCGCCGTCGCATCAGCCGCTGATGCGCTACCGCCCCTTGTTCAGAGAAATAGTGCTCAAGCAGCTGCACCATGGCCGACAGCCCCTGCCGCAGCTGCGCATCGGTAAGATTTTGCGGCCTCGACACCAGCTCCCTTGCCAGAAAATCTAGCTGGCGTGCGGTCAGTTCCGTTTCCGGCATTTCTGGCATGCTGCCGTTGCGCAGTCGCCGCATGAATCGGGCATCTCTGAGGCGCAGCACGGGGTTTAGCCGCGTAATATTCATCGCCATTTCGTCGATGGCGTCCAGCGTCAGCGGCTGACCGTGGGCATTGAGAAAGCTTCGCAATGTTAAAACTGTCCCCTCATCCCCAAGCTCTCCTTCCAGGCGGTAATAAATGCGATGAAAGCCGTCGTTCCCCTCCACCCAGACGGGGGAAAGATTACGATAACGTCGCCCTAAATGGTGGCCGGACGCCGCCTCACGGAAGGTCAGGATGATTTGCAGGTGACTTTCTCGGCCGTGCAGTTCGCCAGGGGGGAAATAGAAATCTTCGCGCACAAAATGGTACAGCTCCCGGTGCGGTGAAAGCAGCAAGGTCAGCACATCTAACAGGCTAGATTTCCCCCAGGCATTTTCGCCAATCAGCACATTGTTTTGCTCAAGCATTAACGACAAACGGTTAATACCGCGAAAACCAACCACTTCAACCCGCTCGAGAAACATACCGCCTCCTGTGCATCCGCTTTTATCCATCGCTCTTTTCGAGTATAGCGGCAACCCGGAGGGCAATGTAACCACACAATGTCAAAGCGTTAGGCGATAAAAACGGGCCACCAGTAACATAATCTATTCGTGCGGGGGAGCTATTTTTTGCTATCCAGAATATTCTTACTTCATTCAAAGATAATCTATACTTCCGATACCTCTCCTCATAAAAGGAATAACACCTCATTGCCCTAAATCAAAAAACAGGAATTTATTGTGCTGGTGGCGAATTGGCGAAATACCTAATATTAACGCGTATTTAATATTACTTTCGTCATTCACTTAATGACGGTGAATTAGCGACAATCGGGTTCGTGTGATTTAGCGCGTGAGCCGTAAGTTGTTTCTTGCTTTTAGTAGAGGTGGTTATGTTTAGAAAATTAGCAGCCGAGTTCTTCGGGACGTTCTGGCTGGTATTTGGTGGCTGTGGTAGCGCGGTATTAGCGGCAGCATTTCCGGAATTAGGCATTGGTTTCGTGGGTGTGGCACTGGCGTTTGGTTTAACCGTACTGACCATGGCGTTTGCCGTCGGTCATATTTCCGGCGGACATTTTAACCCTGCTGTTACCCTCGGCCTGTGGGCCGGCGGCCGCTTCCCGGCTAAGGAAGTGATTGGCTACATCATTGCCCAGGTCATTGGCGGTATTGTTGCTGCGGGTATTTTGTATTTAATCGCCAGCGGTAAAACCGGCTTTGATGCGGCCGCCAGCGGTTTTGCTTCTAATGGCTATGGTGAACATTCTCCGGGTGGATATTCCATGCTGTCCGCCATTGTGATTGAAATCGTATTAACCTGCGGCTTCCTGATTGTTATTCATGGTGCAACGGACAAATTTGCAGCGCCGGGTTTTGCGCCAATAGCCATTGGCCTGGCATTAACCTTAATTCACTTAATTAGTATTCCGGTTACCAATACCTCCGTAAACCCTGCACGCAGTACCGCAGTGGCTATTTTCCAGGGGGGCTGGGCGCTGGATCAACTGTGGCTTTTCTGGGTCATGCCTATTATTGGCGGGATTCTGGGTGGTATTATTTACCGTACTCTGCTGGAAAAACGCAGTTAAGTCTTTATGCAGGCTTACTCCGGTAAGCCTGCTATTTCTCCATTATCTCTCGCGCCAACCTTTTTCTTCGTCTCTACTCGACTCGTTTCCTTTCTTTCGGTAGTGTGACATCCGTCGTAACATTTTAACTACAAGGACTGTCCCACCCATGCTCTCAGGATTACTCATTATCCTGGTGCCGCTGATTGCCGGCTACCTGATCCCACTGAAACAAACTCACCTGCTCAAGCTTATTAACCGCCTGCTGAGCTGGATTGTTTACGTGATCCTGTTCCTGATGGGCATTAGCCTGGCGTTTCTCGATAACCTCGCCAGCAACCTGCTGACCATCCTGCATTACTCGGTCATCAGCGTGGCCGTGATTTTGCTGTGTAACGTAGCGGGCCTTTTGCTGCTGGAACGTTCTCTGCCCTGGCGGCACCAGCATAAACAGGAAAAACTGCCGTCCCGCCTGGCAATGGCGCTGGAGTCTTTGCAGCTCTGCGGCGTGGTCGCCCTCGGTTTCCTGCTGGGGCTGACAGGGTTCGAAGTGCTGAAACATGCCACTGAGGCAAGCGAATACACGCTCATCTTCCTGCTGCTGCTGGTCGGTATTCAGCTGCGCAACAGCGGCATGACCATCAAGCAAATCGTCCTCAACCGTCGCGGCATGATAGTTGCCGTCGTGGTCGTCCTGAGTTCGATGGTCGCCGGGGTGATAAACGCCATGATTCTCGGCCTGCCAATCAAGACCGGCCTGGCCATGGCTTCCGGGTTTGGCTGGTACTCGCTGTCCGGGATCCTGATGACCGAGTCTTACGGGCCGGTGATTGGCAGCGCGACTTTCTTTAATGACCTGGTGCGCGAACTGCTGGCGATTATGCTGATCCCTGCCCTCGTTCGCCGTAGCCGCTCGACGGCGCTGGGTCTTTGCGGTGCGACCTCGATGGACTTTACCCTACCGGTTCTGCAGCGCAGCGGCGGCGTAGAAATTGTGCCTGCCGCCATCGTGCATGGATTTATTCTTAGCCTGCTGACACCGTTACTGATGGCCTTCTTCGCCTCCTGATACCTCTCTGGCGGTAGCCTGCTGCCGCCAAAGTTGAGCTATATCAATCTCCCTTTAAGTTGCACCAAAAAGTCCTTTTAACCGACTAAATCACGGCCTAACCTTAAACATGTATTTAAAATATAACTTTAAGGTGAGATCATGTTTTGTGTGCAATGTGAACAGACCATCCGTACCCCGGCCGGCGACGGCTGCGCCTATGCCCAGGGCGTTTGCGGTAAAACGGCCCAGACTTCCGACCTGCAGGATCTGCTGATTGCGACATTGCAGGGGCTTTCCGCCTGGGCGGTCGCCGCTCGTGAACGCGGTATTATCGACCACGAAATTGATAACTTTGCCCCGCGCGCCTTCTTCTCCACGCTGACAAACGTGAATTTCGACTCCGTGCGCATCGTAGGCTATGCCCGCGATGCGATTACGATGCGTGAAGATCTGAAAGCCCGCACGCTGGCTATCGATCCTTCGGCAACCGTAACTAATCCGATGGCAGAGCTGCAGCTGGTCAGCAGCGACCTCGGCGATCTCCAGCGCCAGGCCGCCGAATTTACGCCCAACCGCGATAAAGCCGACATTGGCGAAGACATTCTCGGCCTGCGCCTGCTGTGCCTGTACGGCATGAAAGGCGCTGCAGCTTATATGGAACATGCGCACGTGCTGGGCCAGTACGACAACGACATCTACGCCCAGTACCATAAAATCATGGCGTGGCTCGGCACCTGGCCTGCAGACATGGGCGCCCTGCTGGACTGTTCCATGGAAATCGGCCAGATGAACTTCAAAGTGATGAGCATTCTGGATCTGGGGGAAACCGGTAAATACGGTCATCCAACCCCAACCCAGGTTAACGTGCGCCCGGTCGCCGGGAAGTGCATTCTGATTTCCGGTCATGACCTTAAAGATCTCTATAACTTACTCGAGCAAACCGAAGGCACCGGCGTTAACGTCTATACCCACGGCGAAATGCTTCCGGCGCACGGCTATCCAGAACTGCGTAAATTCAAACATCTGGTCGGCAACTACGGCAGCGGCTGGCAGAATCAGCAAACGGAATTCGCCCGCTTCCCTGGCCCGATTGTGATGACCTCCAACTGCATTATCGACCCAACCGTGGGCGCGTACGATGACCGGATCTGGACCCGCAGCATCGTCGGCTGGCCGGGCGTCAGCCACCTGGAAGGCGACAACTTTGGCCCGGTGATTACCCAGGCTCAGCAAATGGCGGGCTTCCCGTACAGCGAAATCGAACACCTGATCACCGTCGGCTTTGGCCGCCAGACCCTGCTGGGGGCGGCAGACACGCTTATCGATCTGGTGAGTCGTGAAAAACTGCGCCACATCTTCCTGGTCGGCGGCTGTGACGGGGCGCGCGGCGAACGTAACTACTTCACCGACTTCGCCACCAGCGTGCCTCAGGACTGCCTGATCCTGACCCTGGCCTGCGGTAAATATCGCTTTAACAAACTGGACTTCGGCGACATCGAAGGGCTGCCGCGTCTGGTAGATGCGGGCCAGTGTAACGACGCCTATTCGGCGATTATTCTGGCCGTCACTCTGGCAGAAAAACTGGGCTGCGGCGTGAATGATCTGCCGCTGAGCCTGGTGCTCTCCTGGTTTGAGCAAAAAGCGATTGTCATTCTGCTGACGCTACTCTCGCTCGGCGTTACCAACATTGTGACCGGCCCCACCGCGCCGGGCTTCCTGACGCCAAATCTGCTGGCTGTGCTGAACGAGAAATTTGGCCTGCGCGCCATCACCACCGTTGAGCAAGACATCCAACAGTTAATGAGCGCGTAAGGAGACCCCATGACCATGCCCACGCCGCTGTGCCCGCACCGTATGCAGGTGCACCATATTCATCAGGAAACGCCGGATGTCTGGACGCTGTCGCTGATCAACCACGACTTCTATCCCTACAAAGCCGGACAATATGCGCTGGTGAGCATTCGCCACGGCAGCGAGACGCTGCGGGCCTACACTCTCTCCTCCACGCCGGGCCTCAGTGAATTCATCACGCTGACGGTCCGTCGCATCGACGGTGGCGCTGGCTCGGAGTGGCTGACCGGGGAAGTGAAAATCGGTGACTATCTATGGCTGTCTGAAGCCCAGGGCGAGTTCAGCTGTGAGGACATCATGTCGGAACGCTATCTGCTGCTGGCGGCGGGCTGCGGCGTCACGCCGATTATGGCCATGCGCCGCTGGCTGGCAAAGCATCGCCCGCAGGCGGACGTGCAGGTCATTTACAGCGTGCGCTCTCCTCAGGATGTGATTTTTGCTGACGAATGGCGGCATTATCCGGTCACGCTGGTGGCAGAAAATAACGCCACACACGGCTTCATTGCCGGGCGATTGAGCCGCGAGCTCCTGGCCGTAGTGCCGGATATCGCCAGCCGGACGGTCATGACCTGCGGGCCTGCGCCTTATATGGATCTGGTCGAGAAAGAAGTTAAGGCGCTCGGCGTAAAAGCATTTTACCAGGAGGTGTTCTTTACTCCAGTAGCCGCTCCGGCAGCTAGCGGCCTGAAGTTCACCACGCTGCAGCCGATGCGTGAGTTCTACTCTCCGGTGGGCAGTACGCTGCTTGCCGCGCTCGAAAGCAACAGCGTGCCGGTGAATGCCGCCTGCCGCGCCGGGGTTTGTGGCTGCTGTAAAACGAAAGTAGTCTCTGGCGACTACACCGTCTCCAGCACGATGACGCTCACGGAAGAGGAGATTGCCAGCGGCTATGTGCTGGCCTGTTCCTGCCACCCTCAGAGCGACCTGGTGCTCGCTTAAATCTAAAGAGGCACCTCGCGGTGCCTCTTCTTTTTCTACCGCCAGGCAGACTTGCCAAACGCGTAACGCCCTGCGCCGCAAAAGACAATCGCCAGCGCGCCGAGGAAAAAGTACATCAGGCTTTCAATGCCCCATGCCCCGGTTTTATCCAGCATAAAGGTTTCGCCCACGCCCACCAGCAGCCAGGCCACAATCATGGTGAATACCAGCCCAAGCGCAGACAAACGCGTCAGGATCCCCAAAATAATCAGCAGCGGGGCAAGCACCTCGCCCAGCAGCACGCCGTAGGCCACAAACTCCGGTATGCCCTGCGCAGCAAGCATTCCCTTAATCCCGCCCACACCGCCAAACAGCTTATGCAGGCCGTGAAACAGCATCAGCCCCCCAACCGCCAGACGCAGTAAAAGTTTTCCCAGATCGTCTTTATTCAGCGCGCCATTCACTGCATTTAACAATTTAGTAACCATATGAATTGCCACCCTTTTAAAATGATAACGAGAATAATTTACGCTTAATATTCGGTAACAAATAGCCCCAATTTTAGGGAGGCCTTTACCTGCTCTTACGTGGAATTGAACTAAGCTTGTAAGCGCTATCACACTGGACAAGGAAAACCGATGAAACAATCCGTAGCGGCCTGGCTGGCCAAAACCCTTGAGAGCGCGGGCGTGAAACGTATCTGGGGCGTCACCGGTGATTCACTGAACGGCCTCAGCGACAGCCTCAACCGAATGGGTACCATCAAGTGGATGCCAACCCGCCATGAAGAAGTCGCCGCTTTCGCCGCTGGCGCAGAAGCGCACCTTACCGGAGAGCTTGCGGTCTGTGCGGGCTCATGCGGGCCAGGCAACCTGCACCTGATTAACGGCCTGTACGATTGCCACCGCAACCACGTCCCTGTTCTCGCCATTGCCGCCCACATTCCTTCAAGCGAAATCGGCAGCGGTTATTTCCAGGAAACCCATCCCGAAGAGCTGTTCCGCGAGTGCAGCCACTACTGCGAGCTGGTCTCTAACCCGGAACAAATCCCGCAGGTGCTGGCGATCGCCATGCGTAAAGCCATCCTGAACCGGGGCGTTTCGGTCGTTGTACTGCCGGGCGACGTGGCGCTTAAGCCTGCGCCAGAAAACGCGACCACTCACTGGTATCCGGCCCCCCAGCCCGTCGTGGTGCCGCATCATGACGAACTGAAAAAACTCGCCCAACTGCTGCGCTATAACGACAACATCGCCCTGATGTGCGGCAGCGGCTGTGCCGGCGCCCACGATGAAGTGGTTCAGCTGGCGGCCACGCTGAAAGCGCCTGTGGTTCACGCTCTGCGCGGTAAGGAACACGTCGAGTACGACAACCCTTACGACGTGGGCATGACCGGATTAATCGGCTTCTCATCCGGCTTCCACACCATGATGAACGCCGACACGCTGATCCTGCTCGGCACCCAGTTCCCTTACCGCGCGTTCTACCCGACGGATGCAAAAATTATCCAGATAGATATCAACCCAGGCAGCATCGGCGCGCACAGCAAGGTCGACATGGCGCTAATTGGCGATATCAAAGCCACGCTGGCCGCCCTGCTGCCGATGCTGGAAGAGAAAACCGATCGCAGCTTCCTCGATAAAGCGCTCGAGAATTACCGCAAAGCACGTGAGGATCTGGACGATCTGGCAAAAGCCACCGAAGGCAAGCCAATCCATCCGCAATATTTGGCGCAGCAAATCAGCCATTACGCCTCAGATGACGCTATTTTTACCTGTGACGTTGGCACGCCGACCGTTTGGGCCGCACGCTACCTGAAAATGAACGGCAAGCGCCGCCTGCTGGGCTCGTTTAACCACGGTTCGATGGCCAATGCTATGCCGCAGGCACTGGGCGCTAAAGCCACCGCGCCCGATCGCCAGGTAGTCGCCATGTGCGGCGACGGCGGCTTCAGCATGCTGATGGGTGATTTCCTGTCCGTCGCGCAAATGCAGCTGCCGATTAAAATAGTGGTCTTCAACAACAGCGTGCTGGGGTTTGTGGCGATGGAGATGAAAGCCGGGGGCTACCTCACCGACGGCACCGAACTGCACGACACCAACTTCGCCCGTATCGCCGAAGCCTGCGGCATTACCGGCATTCGGGTTGAAAAACCCGAAGAGCTGAACGGCGCGCTGGAACGGGCCTTCAGCATCGATGGCCCGGTATTGGTCGATGTTGTCGTCGCCAAAGACGAACTGGCGATCCCGCCGCAGATCAAGCTGGAGCAGGCTAAGGGATTCAGCCTGTATATGCTGCGCGCTATCATCAGCGGGCGCGGAGATGAAGTGATCGAGCTGGCGAAAACCAACTGGTTCCGGTAAAAAAGAAGGTTGCCTCAGGCGCCCGGATAACCGTCCGGGCGCAGCCTTCCGATAAAGGACCCGTCATGATCGATTTACGCAGCGATACCGTTACCCGCCCTTCCCGCGCCATGCTTGAACAAATGATGGCCGCCCCGACCGGAGATGACGTTTACGGCGACGACCCGACCGTTAACGAGCTTCAGGCATACGCAGCAAAAATCAGCGGGAAAGAAGCTGCCCTGTTTTTACCTACCGGCACTCAGGCTAACCTCGTCGCTTTGCTCAGCCACTGCGAGCGCGGCGAAGAGTACATCGTTGGCCAGGCCGCACATAACTATCTCTATGAAGCCGGTGGCGCGGCGGTACTGGGCAGTATTCAGCCTCAACCCATTGAAGCGGATCGCGACGGCACGCTGCCGCTGGATAAAGTAGCGGCAAAAATTAAGCCGGACGACATTCACTTCGCCCGCACTAAATTATTGAGCCTTGAGAACACCCATAACGGCAAAGTGCTGCCGCGCGAATACCTCCAGCAGGCCTGGGAATTCACCCGCAAGCACAACCTGGCGCTGCACGTAGACGGCGCGCGTATCTTCAACGCCGTGGTTTCCTATGGCTGCCAGCTGGAAGACATTACCCGCTACTGCGACAGCTTCACCATTTGCCTGTCGAAAGGCCTGGGCACGCCTGTGGGCTCTCTGCTAGTGGGCAGTAAAGAGTACATCAAGCGCGCTGTGCGCTGGCGCAAAATGACGGGCGGCGGTATGCGCCAGGCCGGTATTCTGGCGGCGGCAGGCCTGTATGCGCTGAAAAATAACGTCGAGCGCCTGAAAGAAGACCACGACAACGCCCACTGGCTGGCAGGCGAACTGCGTGAAATCGGCGTCGATGTGATGCGTCAGGACACCAACATGGTATTTGTACGCATGACGGCGGAAGAAGCGGAAGATTTGGGGCCATACATGCGTGAGCGCGGCATCATTATCAGCGCTGGCCCGGCAACTCGCCTCGTCACCCATCTGGACGTCACCCGCAGTCAGCTGGCTGAAGTCGTCGCCCACTGGCGCAGCTTCCTGCAAAACTAAGGGAATTCAGGGACGATGGCAGAACCTCAAAGGATAGTGGTCCTCGGTGCCAGCGGCTACATTGGCCAACATCTGGTGCCGTTACTCGTGGCGGCGGGACATCACGTCACCGCCGCCGCCCGACGCATTGACTGGCTGAAGAAACAGCCCTGGCCTGGCGTTGAGTGCCGACACGTAGATTTACACTGGCCGCACCGCCTGGGCGCCCTGCTCGAAGGTGCGGATATCGTGTACTACCTGATCCACAGCATGGGCGACGGCGATAATTTTCTGGAATTCGAACGCCAGGCGGCGCTGAATATGCGTGACGCGCTGACCGAACATCCGGTTAAGCAGGTTATTTTCCTCAGCTCTTTGCAGGCCAAAAACGGGCAAACCCATTCTAAGCACCTGAAAGCACGGCAAATCACTGCGGATATCCTGCGTGATTCCGGTGTGCCGGTCACCGAACTGCGCGCGGGGATTATTGTTGGCGCAGGCTCAGCGGCCTTTGAGGTCATGCGTGATATGGTTTATAACCTGCCGGTGCTAACGCCGCCGCGCTGGGTGCGCTCTCGTACTTCACCGATTGCATTGGATAACCTGCTGCATTACCTGCTCGGGCTGCTGGATCATCCGGCCACAGGGCATCGCCTGTTTGAAGCCGCCGGGCCGGAAGTCCTTAGCTATCAGCAGCAGTTTGAACGCTTTATGGCTATCAGCGGCCGCCGTCGTCCGTTGATTCCTGTCCCTCTTCCCACCAGCTGGATTTCCGTGTGGTTTCTGAACGTTATTACCTCGGTACCGCCCGGCATTGCTAAAGCGCTGATTCAGGGACTCGAACACGATCTGCTGGCGGATGACCGCAGCCTGCGCGAACTCATCCCGCAGCACCTCATCAGCTTTGACGACGCCGTACGCCTGACGCTGGCAAACGAACACAAGCTCGCCAACTCGCAGGACTGGGGCTATGACGCTCAGGCGTTTGCCCGCTGGCGGCCAGATTACGGCTTTTTTGCCAAACAGGCGGGCTGCACGCTGACCACCCGGGCCTCTCTCTCTTCGCTCTGGCTGGTGATCAACCAGCTCGGCGGCAAAGAAGGCTACTTTTTTGGCAACGCGCTGTGGAAAACACGCGCGCTGATGGATTTGCTGGTCGGGCATCGGCTTGCCAAAGGTCGGCCTGAAAAAGCCATGCTGGAAGTGGGCGACACCGTCGATAGCTGGAAAGTGATTATCGCCGAGCCGGAAAAAGAGCTGACGCTGCTGTTTGGAATGAGGGCTCCGGGCCTCGGGCGGCTCTCTTTCACCCTGCAGGATGATGGCCACCAGCGTCGGCTGGACGTCAGAGCCTGGTGGCACCCTCACGGCTGCGCCGGTTTGCTCTACTGGCTGGTGATGATCCCCGCCCATTTATTTATCTTTAAGGGAATGGCGCGGCGAATTGTTCATTTAGCGGAACAAAACTCGATCAAAAAGAGAAGTTAGCTCCTAATCTTTCAGTATTCCCATTGCATGCGCTGCCATTTCACGGAAAAATGCGCAGCGTTAATCTCAAACATAACGAGTTGGTCACATGAAGGTACTGGTCACGGGCGCAACCAGCGGTTTAGGCCGAAACGCGGTCGAGTATTTACGCGCCAGGGGCGTTAGCGTCCGGGCAACCGGGCGCAACGAAGCGATGGGCAAACTACTGCAGAAAATGGGTGCCGAATTTGTCCATGCCGACCTGACCGAGCTGGTCTCTTCTCAGGCTAAAGTGATGCTCGCGGACGTCGATACGCTGTGGCATTGCTCCAGCTTCACTTCGCCGTGGGGAACCCAACAGGCTTTCGACCTCGCCAACGTCCGTGCCACCCGCCGTCTGGGCGAATGGGCCGTGGCCTGGGGCGTGCGTGACTTTATTCATATTTCGTCGCCGTCGCTCTATTTCGACTACCACCACCACCGGAACATCAGCGAAGACTTTCGCCCGGTGCGCTTCGCCAACGAATTTGCCCGCAGCAAAGCCGCCAGCGAAGAGGTGATTCAGCTGCTGGCACAGGCCAACCCAAACACCCGTTTCACCATCCTGCGCCCACAAAGCCTGTTTGGGCCACACGACAAAGTGTTTTTCCCACGCCTGGTGCAGATGATGCGCCACTACGGCAGCGTGCTGCTGCCGCGCGGGGGCGATGCGCTGGTGGATATGACCTATCTGGAAAACGCGGTACACGCAATGTGGCTGGCGACGCAGAAACAGAACTTACCCTCCGGCCGCGCCTACAACATCACCAATATGGAAGCGCGCCCGCTGCGGACTATCGTGCAGAAACTGATCGACGAGCTGGGCATCAAATGCCGCATTCGTTCTGTGCCATATCCGATGCTGGATATCATTGCCCGCAGCCTGGAGCACTTTGGCAATAAATCAGCCAAAGAGCCGGTGCTCACGCACTACGGCGTCTCCAAGCTGAACTTCGACTTAACTCTGGACACCACGCGCGCAGAAACGGAGCTGGGCTACCAGCCTATCGTTACCCTTGATGAAGGCATTCACCGTACCGCGCTGTGGTTGAAAGATCACGGCACGCTGCACCGCGGCTAGCCCTGGCCGTATTTTTCCAGTAATGCTTCGGCTATCGCCAGGCTTTCTGCATCCGCCTCGCCGCTGTAGTTGGCCGGGCGGAAGTGCATCTGGAAGGCGGTAATCACCCTTTTTTGCTGCGCATCGGTCATACCCGGCAACACTTCGTAGCCATAACGGGAAAGCACATCCAGCAGCTCTGTTTTATCCACCGGTTGATAAGAGCCACGACCGTTGAGATAAAATGCCACCCGCGCCGCATCTGGCCACGCGCCAATACCTATATCCGCAAATTGCTTCCACGGGAACAATGGCCCCGGATCAACCTTGCGTTGCGGCGCGATATCTCCGTGAGCGACCACGTTTTGCGGCGCGATGTTATAGCGCGCAATAATCTGCTTCGCTAAATCCTCAAGCACCGCAATCTGCGGCTGGCTGAAGGGGTAGAAGCGCTGAACACCGCCCACCCGGGTGTAACCCTGGTTTTCCAGCTCAATGCCCACGGACGTGTCGTTAATTCGCGTGGCACCGCGCCAGAAGCTGATCCCGGCATGCCAGGCCAGCTGTTCTTCCGGCACCAGTTGCCAGACAACGGGTTTCCCGCCGGACAGCGGCGGCTCGGCAGGAACAAGATAGTGGGCGCTGACGTTACGATCGGTGAGCGTGGAAAGCGAACTTGAAAAATCATCCGCCGTGTAGTGGATCACCAGAATTTTCACTCGTGGATAAGCGGCCTGCGCCTGGTGCCTGGTGTCTACTTTATAGCTGCCCCGATCGACAATCCCTTTTGGGCCAGCGCAGCCCGCCAGCAGCAGCGCCAGGGCAAGCGCTAAGATCCTGGCTTTCATTTTCGCGTTTTAACCGCTGTGCCGCTTACGCAAACCATCAGCATGCTGCCGTCTTTGCCGACGGTTTCATAGTCGATATCAATCCCGACCACGGCGTTAGCGCCCAGGCTTTCAGCCTGTTCCTGAATCTCGCGAAACGCGATGTCCCGCGCTTTACGTAATTCTTTTTCATAAGCCCCGGAACGCCCGCCGACGATGTCGCGAACCCCGGCAAAAAAATCGCGGAAAATATTGGCGCCGAGGATAGCTTCCCCGGTCACCACGCCGCAGTATTCAGTAATGGTTTGGCCTTCCAGGCCTGGCGTCGTTGTAAACTGCATCTCGTTCTCCTCTCTTTGCCATCAACATGTTAGCCCGGCAATCGCCACGCGATTTTGAGCCAATACGCTATGCTAAGGTAGTCCTCCTGAGAAAATAAGGAAATAAAAATGCGCAGCTCAGCTTTGGCTCTTCTCCCCTGTGCGATGGTATTGTCGGCCTGTACCACCGTCACGCCAGCCTTTAAAGACATCGGCACCCGCAGCGGCCCCTGCGTCAGCGGCGGCCCGGATGATGTTGCTCAGCAGTTCTATGATTACCGTATCGCGCACAAAGGCGAAGGCCTGAGTTCCGTTTCCGCGCTGCGCCCTTACCTAAGCGATTCCCTGTTCCAGCTTCTGCAAAAATCCAGCACTTCTCCGGTGGCGCAAAGCGCGTTTACCCGCAGCGACATCTTCTCCAGCCAGTCCGAAGGGCCGGACAAAGCCAGTGTGGCTTCGGCGTCAACTATCCCGAACACCGATGCACGAAATATTCCACTGCGCGTCGAGCTGACCCGCGGTAGCCAGACCTGGAAAGATGAAGTCTTGATGGTGCGCGAAGGCCAGTGCTGGGCGGTGGACGATGTGCGCTATCTCGGTGCAGCGAGCCACGCGCCAACCGGCACGCTACGCCAGGCAGTTGAAGGGAAATAGCGGCAATTTATGCTTACGCTATGCGGGTGGAAGAAACGTAACCCCTGTAAATAGTCTGGTATATTCAGGGATCTCGGTTTTTTATACTTAGCCACCACCCGCCTCGCTATTTTGTGCTAACTTTAGGCCAGACAAGCCGTTAATTATAAGTTTTAACGCACAAAGATTGCATAACTATTCTGTTAAAGGTACCCTTTGCGGCCTCAATTGCTATTCAACTTCAGCGCATGAGTATTCAACTAGACAGCATTAATTGCTTTTACGGTGCCCATCAGGCGCTGTTCGATATCACACTACATTGCCCGCAGGGCGAGACGCTGGTATTGCTGGGCCCGAGCGGTGCCGGCAAGAGTTCTCTGCTGCGCGTCCTTAACCTGCTCGAGATGCCGCGTTCCGGCAAGCTGAGCATTGCAGGCACAACTTTCGACTTCGCCAAAGCTCCCGGTGACAAAGCGATTCGCGATCTGCGCCAGAACGTCGGCATGGTCTTCCAGCAATACAATCTGTGGCCGCACTTAACCGTGCTGCAAAACCTGATTGAAGCGCCGTGCCGCGTGCTCGGATTAAGCAAAGATCAGGCGCGTGAACGCGCCGATAAACTGCTTGAGCGCCTGCGCCTGAAGCCCTACATGGACCGCTATCCGCTGCACCTTTCAGGCGGCCAGCAGCAGCGCGTGGCCATTGCCCGCGCGCTGATGATGGAGCCGCAGATTCTGCTGTTTGATGAGCCGACTGCCGCCCTCGACCCGGAAATCACCGCGCAGATCGTCAGCATTATTCGCGAGCTGGCGGAAACCAACATTACTCAGGTCATCGTGACCCATGAAGTAGAAGTGGCGCGTAAAACCGCCAGCCGCGTGGTGTATATGGAAAACGGCCACATCATCGAACAAGGTGATGCCAGCTGCTTTGCTAACCCGCAAACCGATGCGTTTAAATTCTATCTATCTCACTGATGTTGAACGGGAAAACGACAATGAAAAAAGTTTTGCTGGCCACACTTTTAGCCACTCTGAGCCTTTCTGCTACCGCCGCACAGACTATCCGTTTTGCTACCGAAGCCTCTTACCCTCCGTTTGAGTCTATCGACGCCAACAACAAGATCGTCGGCTTTGACGTTGACCTGGCTAACGCCCTGTGCAAGCAGATCGATGCCACCTGTACCTTCACCAATCAGGCGTTTGACAGCCTGATCCCAAGCCTGAAATTCCGCCGCATTGACGCGGTAATGGCTGGGATGGACATCACCCCTGAGCGTGAAAAACAGGTACTTTTCACCAAACCTTACTATGACAACTCCGCGCTGTTTGTGGGCGTTAAGGGCAAGTACGCTGATATTGCCGCGCTGAAAGGCAAGAAAGTGGGCATCCAGAACGGCACTACCCACCAGAAATTCATCACCGATAAGCACCCAGAAATCACCACCGTGCCTTACGACAGCTACCAGAACGCCAAGCTGGATCTGCAAAACGGTCGTATTGATGCCGTCTTCGGCGACACCGCCGTGGTGACCGAGTGGCTGAAAGCCAGCCCGGAACTGGTTGCCGTAGGTGATAAAGTGACCGACAAAGATTACTTCGGCACCGGCCTCGGCATCGCCCTGCGCCAGGGCAACACTGACCTGCAAAGCAAATTCAACGCCGCGCTGGATAAAGTGAAACAAGATGGCACCTACAAAGCCATCTACGACAAATGGTTCCAGAAGTAATCGACTCGATGAACGAATTGTTTCCATTAGCAAGCGCCGCCGGGATGACCGTCGGCCTTGCCGTTTGTGCCCTGATAGTCGGCCTTGTGCTGGCGATGATCTTTGCCGTCTGGGAGTCCGCCAAATGGCGCCCGTTGGCATGGATTGGCTCAGGGCTGGTCACGCTTTTCCGTGGCCTGCCTGAAATCCTGGTGGTGCTGTTTATCTACTTCGGCTCCTCCCAGCTGCTGCTGATGCTCTCTGACGGTTTTACTATTAACCTCGGTTTTGCCGCAATCCCGGTCAAAATGGAGATTGAGAACTTTGACGTCAGCCCGTTCCTCTGCGGCGTGATTGCCCTCTCCCTGCTCTATTCCGCCTATGCGTCGCAGACGCTGCGCGGCGCGCTGAAAGCGGTGCCGGTTGGGCAATGGGAATCAGGCCAGGCGTTGGGTTTATCCCAAACCGCGATTTTCTTCCGGCTGGTGATGCCGCAGATGTGGCGCCACGCGCTGCCGGGTCTGGGTAACCAGTGGCTGGTGCTGCTGAAAGACACCGCTCTGGTGTCGCTTATCAGCGTGAACGATCTGATGCTGCAAACTAAAAGCATCGCCACCCGCACCCAGGAACCGTTTACCTGGTACGTGATTGCCGCAGCGATTTACCTGGTTATCACCTTGCTGAGCCAGTACATCCTGAAGCGTATCGACCTACGCGCCACGCGCTTTGAACGGAGACCTGACTGATGCTCGAGTACTTACCGGAGCTGATGAAGGGTCTGCACACCAGCCTGACGCTCACCGCCGCTTCCATTGCCGTCGCGCTCGTGCTGTCGCTGCTGTTCACCATCGTTCTGACGCTGAAAACGCCGGGGCTGGTGCACATTGTGCGCGCCTACATCACGCTGTTTACCGGCACGCCGCTGCTGGTGCAGATCTTCCTGATTTACTACGGCCCGGGGCAGTTCCCGTCACTTCAGCACTATCCGGTGCTGTGGCATCTGCTTTCCGAGCCGTGGCTGTGCGCATTGATTGCGCTGTCGCTCAACAGCGCCGCGTATACCACGCAGCTGTTCTACGGCGCGATCAGAGCCATTCCGGAAGGTCAGTGGCAGTCCTGCAGCGCCTTAGGGATGAGCAAGAAAGACACGCTGGCCATCCTGTTGCCTTATGCCTTTAAACGCGCGCTCTCTTCGTACTCGAACGAAGTCGTGCTGGTGTTCAAGAGTACCTCCCTGGCCTACACCATCACGCTGATGGAAGTGATGGGCTACGGGCAGCTGCTGTATGGCCGCACCTATGATGTCGCGGTCTTCGGCGCCGCCGGGCTGGTCTACCTCATCGTCAACGGGCTGCTTACGCTGTTGATGCGTCTGATCGAACGCCGGGCGCTGGCCTTCGAACGCCGAAGCTAGAAAGGTCAAAAATAAAAGCGGGGAAAAACCCCGCTTTTTTTACATCCCAATAAATATAATTATACATTTTTATTGCATATAAATTCATGTTTTGGCATGGTTGTTTGACGTCGAGAAACGGCGACTTAAAACAATATTGACAGACAGGAGCAACACGCATGAAAAAGTTACTGTTAGCCGCTATGTTCGCTACAACCGCATTCAGCGCGGGCGCAGTGGAGAAAATCAGCTTCGGCTCTTCGGCAACGTATCCTCCTTTTGAATCTCTGGACGCCAGCAATCAGATCGTCGGTTTCGATATCGATCTGGCTAAAGCATTATGCAAACAAATGCAGGCTGAATGTACCTTCACCAACCACGCTTTCGACAGCCTGATCCCTTCCCTGAAGTTCCGTAAATACGACGCGGTGATTTCCGGTATGGATATCACGCCTGAGCGCGCCAAACAGGTCGCCTTCACCAACCCGTACTACGCCAACTCGGCGGTGGTAATTGCGAAAAAAGGCCAGTTTACTTCGCTGGACGACCTTAAGGGCAAACGCATCGGGATGGAAAACGGCACCACGCACCAGAAATATCTGCAGGATAAACATCCTGAGATCAAAACCGTCTCCTATGACAGCTACCAGAACGCGATTATTGACCTGAAAAATGGCCGTATCGATGGCGTGTTCGGCGATACCGCCGTGGTGAACGAATGGCTGAAAACCAACCCGCAGCTGGGCACCGTGGGCGAGCATGTGACCGACGCACAGTACTTTGGCACCGGTTTAGGGATTGCGGTTCGCCCGGATAATCAGGCGCTGCTGAAGAAACTCAACGATGCGCTGGCGGCAATTAAAGCAGACGGGACTTACCAGAAGATCAGTAGCGAGTGGTTCCCAGGCTGATAATTCCTGGATTCATTATAAATTATGACCTTTCGTACCTGGTTATTAGCCTGATCTCTATTAGCTATTCTTCTAACCTGAGGGTTTGCAACAAACTCTCAGGTTTTATTCCTGCTTATATCGGTGAGCCACAACTAAAAAAAATCACCCGGAACGCCCCCCACGCTTGACGCTATTTTTTCCGAACAAAAAACATAATCCATATAATAATAGTTAATTTCTGCCAGATAAATAACATTTATTATCTGAACATTTAAAAAACCATATTCACCTTTCATTAGTGTTAACGAGCAGTCTCTAATCTCACTAAGACTTATTTATCTGGCATTTTCAGTTCAATTTTGAAATCGTAATATTCGTTCAGACACCATGTCTGTGTATATTCTACGGGAATATTATTATGGCTATATCCAGTCCGGGTGACGAGTAATATAGGATCGCGCTCAGAGATATTCAGGTAATAGGCTAACTGCTTATCTGCGGCAACTGCGCTAAATTTTTGGGTAGCGGATAACACAGGGACGCCTTTTTCCTCAAGATAGCGATAGAGCGATTCATTCAATTCGTTAATTTTATTCAGCAACGGCGAGGGTAATACAGCCCTTTGTACCGAAACGACGGTGCCGCTAATTTTACGCAGACGCGTCAGCTCGACAATATCTTTTTTACCTTCCTCGAGTTGTAAAAGCTGTTGTTCTTTTTCAGTCGCAACTCTACGAAAGTAGCCCACCAGTTCACTTTGTGCCTCACCCCCGCTGGCAAAGGCTATTTCACTGAAGCTCTCCAACTGGACTAATGACTGCCGGACGTGAGGAGCAACATAGGTCCCGGAGCCAGGATTTCGGATGAGGATCCGATCCTCGATAAGCTGCTCAATAGCTTTTCTGGCGGTGCCCCGAGAAATACCTAACATCTCCATCAGCGTGCGTTCTGAAGGTAAAGCATCTCCAGGGCGAAGCTGGCCTTCATCAATGACACGCTGGATCTCATTCGCCAGTTGCATATACAGCGGCATGGCATTTGAACCATCGATTTTTAAATCAGCAGGTTGCAGCAACTTCATTCTCTTTACGTCCAGGTTACCAGGTAGCCATTCAACTATACCACTTATTGACAACACAAAGAGTGATGACGTGATTTTTGCTACTTCTGGCGATCTAAAGGACTGTGCAAGATCACAAAAAAGACAAAATAAGTATGAAAATACATCTTACTGCCATTATGGTACACAAAAGGTATACAACTGGTACACCCAAACAATCTGAATTTGTAAACAGCTTTTATGAACGAACGTTTATTGCGGTAAAACACCGCTCTCCCCAACACAAATGCCCTGCAGAACGCAGGTGTTTTTTGTTAACTACTGTGCCAATGAGGAAATCTGAAATGACATTTAAACGTTTACTTGACTGCAGTGCTTCTGAGCTGGCTGCGCTCACTAAACCACAGCTACTTCACGCTATTCGCGCAAGTGAGGGTCGGGTCATGGTCAGTGAAACTATAGCCATCACTCCACCTCTGCTCAAGAACATCACGAATGCGGAACTTGCCGCCTCTCAGGGCGCCGATATTCTGCTGATCAATATGTTCGACTGCCAACAACCTGTGATACAGGGCATGCCGGGTGGTATCGATCCGGCACAGACCTTACATGTGCTCCAGCAACTAACCGGCCGCGTGATTGGCGTCAATCTCGAGGCCGTCGATCCACGGTTCGCCACGGAACACGATGAGTTATGGAAAATGAAACCTGGCCGTGCGGCAACACCTGATAATGCCCGCAAATTGGTAGAGATGGGGGTAAAAATTTTAGTGCTTACCGGTAACCCAAACAATGGTGTCAGTAATCAGGCTCTGGCTCAGTCGGCAGGAAAAATTCGCAGCGCGGTTGGCGACGAAGCCATCATTATCAGTGGAAAAATGCACGGTGCAGGCGTGATCCAGGAAAGTGGTACAGCCATTATCAGTGAAACCGATCTACAGGAATTTGCCCGCCAGGGCGTTGATATTGCGCTGATCCCAGCCCCGGGTACCGTGCCAGGCATGAGCATTGAGACAGTCAGTACACTCATTCGCTGCGCACATTCGGCTGGCATGATGGCGATGACGGCAATTGGTACCTCTCAGGAAGGTGCCGATCGGGAAACCGTTCGCCAGATAGCGCTGATGAGCAAAATGGCCGGTGCCGACCTGCATCATATTGGCGATACCGGTTACATGGGGATCGCGTTGCCAGAAAATATTTTCGCCTATAGCGTAGCTATCAGAGGAGTCCGGCATACCTACAGCCGAATCGCCCGTTCAGTAAATCGTTAATGACAACCAATTCCTGCCCATTCACTGGCTGGAATTACCCAAAAATGAAATATCTATGAGGTACGATAATTATGCCACTTGCTGCAACCTCACTTCCCCGTCTATTTACCCAATTTAATCTGGAAAAAACAACAAAGCTTCTGATCGTCGGCTATTCGCCTACCGGTGGAGGACATACCGGTCGACTATTGCAAATTATCGATCATGCCCTTCTGCAGGACACGCTATCTAAAGACTCTATAGTAATATTTCATGCACCTCCGGCCTGGGAGAATATCCAACGCCGTGGAGAACTTCAGACGCTCGCAAATAAGCTTGTGGGTCTGGGTATTCATGTATTACTGACAGAATCAACTAAACCCGTCTACGGTTATCTGGATGATAATACAGGCGGATCGGACGATGCAAAAATACTTGAAAGACTGGCCAGTAATCCTTTACGCCATCGGAGCAACCGCCCTACTTTATTGCCTGACATATCACATCGTACGCAAACGCTATCCTCGAAAATGTTTCTTCGAGAAATCCTCGATATCAATAAACTTCCCATTATTGAAAGCACCGATCTTTTTAGCTATCTGAAAAAATATCTCGACAGAAAAGTGTTTCAAGAGCGTATCTATGTACTTACTGATATGGATTATTCCCTGCAAAAATCAGCCGCTAAAGCTGGCGTGTCCGCGATACACCGCCTGGATCAGCAAAACCACGCCATTCTGTTGGATCCAAAAAATTCGGCAATGAATTTACTACCAAAATATGCGTTATTAGCAAAGGTATTGGGCGGTACCTACGAAAATATTTCCCATATATCCCTCGGAGAAAAAAATACGTTGAGTTCAGTAAAATCTACCGCCGACATGCTAGGGATCATCTCAGGCAGCGGGATCAGAGAAGCACATACGAAAATTCTTGAATTGCTGCAGGCTCATGCCCTTCCCCTGGATGCGGTCGCGAGTGCCTTAGGGAGTGGTACTCTCTTTGCGGGAGTGATAGCGGGAAGCGGATGCATGGCAAACATGGCTCTACGCAACATTGTTTATGTTTACGCGCATAAAAAAAGCAATCTCATTGCCCAGCATGTGCTGTCTAAAATCAGCCACAACGATGAGCATTATTCCCGGCGCATATTTTTGTTCTGTGGCGCAAAAGCAGCAGGAAACTATAACGCACTGCATCTGGCCTACCTGGCCGATGCTGATGGCATTACCACCGCAGGGGCTGGCACCAACGGTGAATTCAGTTACTTACATCGTAATACTCCATGTAAAACCCGCCTACTGGTATTGCCTATTGAAGGGCACAACGAACAGTTGGCCAACACCCAATATCTCAGCAGTCATGCCGCTACAAGAGACTTTATCTATCAGCTTGGCGAAAATGAAAAACTCGAAGCGGCGCTCGACAGATATATTTCTACTGAACCTGACTTTATCGATGCACATTTGACGCTGACCGCATTAATTGAAACCATTTCCTCGCAGGAAAGCTATGTTTCAAAGGCCCACGACATTTTGTTCAGGCAGCTTCCGCTCTCCAATGATTCCCGGCGATTGAAAAATTTAGAGGAAAAGATGAACCAGTCGGTGGTATTAAAAGCCACCCGCCGTTATCTAAAAATTGTGTTTCAGGGCATGCAGGCTCTGGCCTCTTCACCGACGGGCAGCATCAACATCTGGTATAGCGACAAGGCGACAAATTCCGTTCATTTCGCCAGCCCATGGGAATTGGGACTGATGCTTGAGAATAACAAAATGCTCAGCAACGCTATTGAGATTCCTGAAACGGAAATGCCTGAACTACCCTTGCGTCAGCAAGTGGCTAAACTGTTTAAAGACGGTTCAAAATGCTGGAACACAGAATTCATCAACGAGATGCACGCCATTAAACACAGGCTGGGTGATATCATGATCACTGGCTTCTGACATTCTTAACGGCAACATAAAGAAGCGGACACATGCATCATGATGGCACCAACCAGGCGACTTCCGCTTCCCGGGATTTTAGTCCAGCACCAGCAGCGTCAGCACTTCATAATGCGAAGTATGTGGGAACATATCAAACAGCTGGGTACGCACCACGCGGTAACCCGGCAGCATCTTAATATCCTTCGCCATGGTCTGCGCATTGCAGCTTGAGTAGACTATAAACGCCGGGGCCATCTGCGTCAGATAATCGCACAGCGCTTTGCCAATGCCTCGACGCGGCGGGTTCACCAGAACCAGCTGCGGGATGTCCTGCTGGGCGACGGCAAACTGCGTGGAATCCAGCGCCTGAAAATGAAGATTATGCAGGCCCAGTTTTTCAGCCGACTGCTTCGCGCTGGCAATGGCTTCCGGGGCAATTTCTATCCCGGTTAGCTTCATCTCCGGCGTGGCGCAATGCAGTCCAAAACCGCCGACGCCGCAGAACAAATCCCACATATGGTTAACCGGCAGCGCGCGCACCCAGTCACGGGCCGTGGCGTACAGCCGGGAAGCCACCTGAGGGTTGGTCTGGAAGAAGCTTTGCGGGCGAATATAAAGCGGCACGCCGTTGAAAACCTCTTCGAGCGCACGCTGTTCGGTCAGCGGAATTTCCTGCTCGCCTTCCATAATCGCCATGTGTACGGGCTGAATGTTGGCCGAAATCACCTTAAGTTGAGGAAGCTGCTGCTGGAGCCACGGCAGCGCTGCTTTCAACTGCTCCAGCTTGCTTTCCGAACGTAATACAAAGCGCAGCATCATGCCGCCATCGGCCTGACTCTCGGTCAGCAGCAGATACTTCAGTTCCCCACGCTTGCGCGCCACGTTATACGGAGTTAATCCCGCACGAGCAATAAACGGCTTTAGCGCTGCAAAAACAGGCTCAAATGAAGCGGGATAAAGCGGGCAGTCGGTTAAATCTTCGGGCGTGCCGTCGCGGTGTAGCATCCCCAACAGCGGTTTTTCCACGCTGCCGCTGACCACCATTTTGGCTTTGTTGCGAAATGCCTGCTCATGGCCTCTGACCGGCTGGCACCACTCGCCCACCACAATCCCGTCCAGCAGATGCCGGAGATCGGTCATTTTAGCGAGAAGCTGGTCTTCAACCGGGTGTTCAATCCACTGGCAGGAACGACAGCGACCGGCATCATAGAGCGCGCATTGCATAGATAAACCCTGAGAAAAAACGAGGGCGCAGATTGTAGCACTCTGCGCTTACTGAAGTCTGAAAAAAAGCCGACTGCGGGCGGGGACAAACAGCAGAAGCAGCACCAGAATATCAGGCAGCTTTTGGGTGAACAGCGAACGGAAGATCTCACGTTTTGTGCCGCCGGAAATACTGAATAACTCCGGATACCCCCAGCCAAGCGAGGCCAGAGACAAATAAGCCACGGAAATAATTTGGGTCAGCAGGAACACCCAGCGCCCCCAGTTGCGTCCTTTGATTATCACGAACGCACAGCGCAGTTCGACAAAAAGCATCACCAGGCTGCCGAGAAACACCAGCGTCAGGGGCCAGGTTTGTACGCTGCGGTGCACAAAATCCATCACCCCGCTGACGCCGAGCATATTCAACAGCAGTAGCAAATCGAGGCATCGGGTAGTGACGATGCCGATAGCCGCCACCATCACCAGCGTGGGGACGTTTAATTTTGCATGGGATGACCGCTGTTTCCTGATAATTTCCACAACCTCGCGTTCCTTACGTCACGGTGCCGCGACAAGCGCGGCACCGGAGGCACATCATTGCAGATTTTAGGCGTTTTAACCACGTCTTGCACTCTGGATATCACGCAGCCGCTGCTTTTCTGCTCGCGCCATAAACCACCATGCAATCAAGCCGATAACGCCCACAACGCCGAGAATAATCGACGCCAGCGCGTTAATTTCCGGATTAACCCCCATACGCACATTTGAGAACACCAGCATCGGCAGCGTGGTCGCGCCCGGTCCCGACACGAAGCTGGCGATAACCAGATCGTCAAGCGAAAGCGTGAACGCCAGCAGCCAGCCGGAGATAATGGCAGGCGAGATCATCGGTAAGGTGATAACAAAGAAAACTTTTAGCGGTGTCGCCCCCAGATCCATCGCCGCTTCTTCAATGGAACGGTCCAGCTCCCGCAGGCGCGAGCTAATGACGACCGCAACATAGGCGGTGCAGAACGTCACATGCGCCAGCCAAATGGTGAGCATCCCCCTGTCACTCGGCCAGCCAATCGCGTGCGCCAGCGCCACGAACAGCAGCAGCAGCGAAAGCCCGGTGATCACGTCCGGCATAACCAGCGGTGCGGTCAGCATAAAGGCAAAGCCGTTTGAGCCACGGAAGCGACCAAAACGCACCATCACCACGGCGGCAATCGTCCCCAGGATAACGGCCATCGTGGCGGCAGCCGCGGCAATGGTCAGGCTCAGGCCAACGGCGTTCATCATTGCTGAATCCCGGAAAAGCTCGCCATACCAGCGCGTTGACCAGCCAGCCCACACCGTTACCAGCTTAGAACTGTTAAACGAGTAGATAACCAGCATCAGCATTGGCGCATACAGGAAGGTAAAGCCAATAACCAGAATAAGAATACGCCACGGGGAGCGCACAACCGGTAAGTTGTTCATGCGTGATCCTCCGCGGCTTTGTTCTGGTATTTATGGAACCACATGATCGGCACGATCAGCAGCAGAAGCATGATAATCGCCACGGCAGAGGCCACCGGCCAGTCGCGGTTATTAAAGAATTCCTGCCACAGAACGCGACCAATCATAATGCTGTCCGGCCCGCCAAGCAGTTCCGGGATCACAAACTCCCCTACCGCCGGAATAAACACCAGCATCGAGCCGGCAATAATCCCGCCTTTGGTCAACGGCACAATCACGCTGAAGAACGTTTTCAGCGGCCGAGCGCCGAGATCTAACGAAGCCTCCACCAGCGAATAATCTATGCGCGTTAGCGCGGTATAAATCGGCAGCACCATAAACGGCAGGTAGGCATAAACCACCCCGATGTAGACCGCAAGGTTGGTGTGCAGAATAGTCAGCGGCTGATCGATAACCCCAAGCCAAAGCAGCATATTATTCAAGATGCCGTTGTTTTTCAGGATGCCCATCCACGCATACACGCGGATCAGGAACGAGGTCCACGAAGGTAAGATCACCAGCAACAGCAGGATGTTTCGCGTCGAGGGTTTACTGTGCGCCACCGCCCAGGCGAGCGGATAGCCCAGCGCCAGGCAGCACAGCGTTGACACCGCCGCCACCTGCAGAGACTGCAGATAAGCCTCGAAATAGAGCGGATCGTCCGTCAGCTGGAAGTAGTTCGCCAGGTTCAGGGTGATCGACAGTTGGCCGTCAGCCCAGCTCACCAGGTCGCTGTAAGGCGGGATCGCGCGGGCTATTTCCGAAAAACTGATCTTAAAAACGATCAGGAACGGCAGCATAAACAGCAGGATCAGCCACAAATAGGGCAGCGCAATCACCAGCTTGCGCCCGTGCGCCATCTGCAAACGGGCGAGCAAACGCTTCGCGCCCGAGGGCCGAGGAACCGCTGTCTCTGCCGGGCCTTCAGAAAGTGTTGTCATCTTGCCCCCTTAAACTGTCAGAACCACGCAGCTGTCGGCATCCCAACACAGACGAACTTCATCCCCCCAGGTGGGCGCCCCTTTACGGTAGCGGTGCTCATTCTGTAGCTGGGCGCTGATCATCTGCCCGCTTTTCAGGCGAACGTGGTAGATGGAGAGATCGCCGAGGTAGGCGATATGCACCACTTCTCCGACGGCAAAGTTATAGCCATCGGCGGGCGGCTCCTCGCAAAGCATCACCTTTTCCGGGCGCAGGGCGACGAAAACCGGTACGCCGTCTACTACGGAAGCATCAGGATCCACCTTCAGCGGATGCACAAGTCCAGGGCTATCGATCACCAGCCCGTCGTCCTGGCGCTCTTTCAGCAGCCCTTCGAAGACGTTTACCGACCCGATAAACTCCGCGCTATAGCGGGTGGTTGGGTGCTCATAAATCTCTTCCGGCTCACCAATTTGCACGAACTTACCGCGATTCATGATCGCAATCCGCCCGGCCATGGTCATCGCCTCTTCCTGGTCGTGGGTCACCATCACGCAGGTCACGCCGACGCGCTCAAGAATATCCACCACTTCAAGCTGCATGCGGTCGCGCAGCTTTTTATCCAGCGCCCCCATGGGCTCGTCGAGCAGCAGTAATTTGGGGCGCTTAGCCAGGCTTCGGGCTAACGCCACGCGCTGACGCTGGCCGCCGGAAAGCTGATGTGGTTTGCGCTTTGCAAATTCCTGCATGTGCACCAGGGTCAGCATTTCTGCCACGCGACGGGTAATTTCCGCCTTCGGCAGCTTGTCCTGCTTCAGGCCAAAGGCGATGTTTTGCTCCACGGTCATGTGTGGAAACAGCGCATAGGACTGGAACATCATATTGATCGGACGCTGGTAAGGCGGCACATGCGACAAATCGACGCCATCAAGCATGATTTGCCCAGCGCTAGGTTGCTCAAACCCCGCCAGCATGCGCAGCAGCGTAGATTTGCCGCAGCCCGAGGCGCCCAGCAAAGCAAAAATTTCGCCTTTATAGATGGTCAGGCTGACGTCATCCACGGCATGTTGACCATCAAACGATTTAGTAAGGTTACGAATTTCCAGCAGCGGCGTCAGCGCTTTGGGTGTTTTGGACTGCGGGCGAGGGATTGCGTCGTTCAATTCTGTTGCTCTCCGGCAAAAGCAAAAAGAAGATACGGCCCGGTTGCCGTACTTTTAGCCACCCCGGAAACAAGGGCTTCCGTTCAGGCTGGGGCGATTGCACAACTCTGGTGCAACCGCCCGGTGCAGGGCGTCACAGGACTACTTGCCTGTTTTAACCTTAGTCCACGCGCGGGTGATAACCCGGTCAATCTTCGCTGGCATCACCGTTTGTGTGAACAGCTTGGCACGAATATCCGCCGGCGGGTAAATGCCCGGGTTGCTGCGGACTTCTTCGCTCAGTAACGGCGTAGCTTCTTTGTTGGCGTTCGCGTAGTAAATATGATTACTGATGTTGGCGATAACGTCCGGCTTCATCAGGTAGTTCAGGAACTGATACGCTTCGTCTTTATTCTTCGCGTCTACCGGCAAGGCAAACATATCGAAGTAGACCATCGCGCCTTCCTTAGGAATGGAGTAAGCAACATTCACGCCATTTTTGGCTTCTTTGGCACGGTTAGCGGCCTGCAGAATATCCCCGGACCAGCCAATCGCCACGCAAATATCACCGTTGGCGAGATCGTTGATGTACTGGGATGAATGGAAGTAGCGAATATTTGGCCGCAGCTTCAGCAGCAGATCGTTAGCCGCCCCGGTGTAGTCTGCGGCGTTGGTGCTGTTAGGATCTTTGCCCAGGTAGTGCAGCACGGTGGCGTAAATTTCACTTGGTGCGTCCAGGAAAGACACGCCACAGCTTTTCAGTTTTTCAAGGTTCTCTGGCTTAAGGATCAGATCCCAGCTGTCTACCGGCGCGTCTTTCCCCAGCGCGGCTTTCACCTTCTCGACGTTATAGCCGATGCCGGTCGTCACCATCATGTAAGGAATGCCGTATTTGTTGTCGTGGTCGTTTTGCGCCACCAGTTTGAGCATTTCCGGGTCGAGGTTTTTGTAATTCGGCAGTTTGCTTTTATCCAGAGGCTCGAAAATACCGGCCTGAGCCTGGCGCTCAAGAAACTGCGAAGACGGCACCACCAGGTCATAACCCGTGCTGCCCGCCATCAGCTTCCCTTCCAGTACCTCGTTGGAATCGAACACGTCGTAGACCACTTTGATGCCGGTCTCTTTCGTGAAGTTTGCCAGGGTATCCGGCGCAATATAGTCAGACCAGTTATAGACGTGCAGCGTCTTTTGTTCGGCGGCAGAGCTGGCGGCAGAAGCCACCATCAGCGCACCAGCAACCATCCCCAACAACCCTTTTTTACCTAGGTAGAGCATAATTTCATTCCTTCTGAATAAAGGCCAAACCTGGCTCGTATGAGCCGAATTTACGCAATGTGGCTTATCCGCACTCACCGCACGCTGTTTCCAACATGCAAGATTCATGCATCTCTATTCATTCTGCAGAAAAAGAATTTGGGTAATCTTCACGCAGACGTTGCTCGTTTTTACGGCCACGCAAGAATAACTGTAGCCAGGGTTGGCGACTATAGCCCGGATGAAAAAACGCCTTTTATCAACTTTTTAGACATCTTTCGTCTATTCATTCGGCAAAAACGCGCCTTATGGCAGGGATTTGTCTGGCTGTGACGGCAATATGACAGAATAAAAACATGCGGAACGCGGCGGCGCTGGTGGCCGCTGCGTCAAAATAAGAAAGGATCAGTGCAGAGAGTGAGTGTGAATAATTGTGCTGTCGCGCTCTTCTTCTTCAGCCACAAAAAGCAGCTGATTCGCACAGGCCTCGAGGATCACCATGGAAACCTGCTCTTCGCTCTGCTGTACGAAAGCGGCAAACTGCTCGCGGGTAATGCCCACCGAGGCATACAAAGACTGACACACCACCAGCTTCGGCAAGTTATCATCCTGTATATCCAGGAACGCTTTCACCGTCAGCGAGCTGGCATTGATCGAGGAGAGATCGGACGCCAGCGGTAACAGCGCCGAAGGCTTAACCTCTGCCAATGCGGAAAACAGAATAATGTTATCCACGAGATCGATTTTTGCGTCGTATACGCCATCGAAGTTCTGCATATGGGGCAAATGCAATGCCTGGCAGGTATCGCACTCGAAGAAGGTTACGCCGATTTCATCCAGCCAGCGGCGTAAAGTGTCCAGAGTAGGGACGACGAGTGAATCCATAAACGCAAAAACCTCATTACCGGTTCAAAAATTAACGTGCCATCTTACGCAAAAATGACACGTCATACTATGCATAAGCGCCGATTTGGCGATTATCCCCCGGTTTTAAGACAGTACCCAGGACGCGCCTGCTGCTCTATCCATTTGATCATCAGCCCGGCGATATCAACACCGCTTGTATTTTCAATGCCTTCCAGCCCCGGCGAGGCGTTCACTTCCATTACCAGCGGCCCGCGATCGGCGCGTAAAATGTCCACGCCGGCAATATCCAGCCCCAGCGTACTGGCCGCTTTTAGCGCCACTTCTCGCTCGAGGTCGGTAATGGTTACCTGATGCGCGACGCCGCCGCGGTGCAGATTTGAGCGGAAATCGCCGGGTTTGGCCTGACGCTCAATGGCGGCAACAACCTGGTCACCCACCACCAGGCAGCGAATATCTCTTCCTTTCGCTTCTTTGATGTATTCCTGCACTAAAATATGGGCGTTCAGACCGCGAAACGCATCAATCACGCTTTCCGCTGCCTGCCGCGTTTCGGCCAGCACCACACCAATGCCCTGCGTGCCTTCAACGAGCTTCACCACCAGCGGCGCGCCGCCCACCATATCAATCAGATCGCTGGTGTCGTCCGGCGAGTGGGCAAACCCCGTCACCGGCAAATCAATTCCCTGCTTCGCCAGCAATTGCAGCGAACGCAGCTTGTCCCGCGCGCGGGTGATCGCCACCGACTCATTCAGCGGATAGCTTCCCAGCATTTCAAACTGGCGCAGCACCGCCGTACCGTAAAAGGTAATAGCCGAGCCAATACGCGGGATAACCGCGTCATAATGCGGCAATTGACGTCCCTTGTAGTGCACGGAAGGCGCGGCCGGATTAATGTTCATATAGCAAGAAAGGGGATCGATGATCTCCACCTGATGGCCGCGACGCATCGCCGCCTCGCGCAGGCGCTTGCATGAATAGAGCGTTCCATCCCGGGATAAAATAGCGATTTTCAACCTGCACCTCTGAGCAACCAGACCAAAATTAACCGCCCGCTAATCATACCACTGCCCTTACCTTTCAACGATGGGCTAATCAGCGGGAGACTTCTTAAGTACCTCAATGAATGACTTTGTGGTCGAAGTGAGATGCATCGGATAGAAGACGGCATAAAGATCGGCGGGAATCGACCTGACCCCGCGTGAATTAGCGCGTCGCCCAGCCCTGCTTATGCAGATAATCGAGAATGAAAGGCCGGCTTTCTTTAATAATGGTGCGGCTGATGTGATCGCTCCAGGTGTCGCGCCGCGTGTTGCTGTCCCGGCTTAAATAATACTGCGCCAGCTGCTCGTCATATTCGTCCAGCAGCGGTCTGTTCAGCGGCTGATAGCGGTTTTCATGCACCAGCATTGCGGCCGGCATACGCGGCTTGATATCCGGCGTGGCGGCAGGCCAGCCCAGGCAGAGGCCGAACAGCGGTAACACGTATTTCGGCACGCCCAGCAGCTCTCCCACCGCTTCAATATTGTTGCGGATACCGCCAATATAGACGCCGCCTAACCCCAGAGATTCTGCGGCAGTAAACGCATTTTGCGCCAGAATAGCGGTATCAACTGCGCCCAATAACAGCTGTTCCGCCAGCCCAAGTCGGGCATCCGGGCAGATTTGCAGATTGCGGTTAAAGTCGGCGCAGAACACCCAAAACTCGGCCGCTTCCGCCACATGCTTTTGGCCGCCGGTCAGCGGCACCAGCTGCTCGCGCAGCGCTTTATCCGTAATGCGAATGATTGAACTGCACTGGAGAAAGCTGGAAGTAGAAGCCGCCTGTGCGCTGGCAATAATTGCCTCGCGCTGCTCGTCGGTAATGGGTTCGCCGGTAAAATGACGAATTGAACGGTGGGAACGAAGCAGATCGATGGTCGGCGTCATCACGATTTTCCTTTGGCTTTTTTAAATCAGAGTATTGCGAAACAGAACCAGGCTGTATTAGCCCAGGGCCAATAAATACCATGACTATAGCCGCCGTTGCACTGGCGATTGGTGCGGGCAACGTCAGATAGCCTACGGGCATCGAACTAACAGGCACGACCTTCTTTCAAAATGTGACGGATGTCGGCATTATAAGATCATTCGCCGGTTCGTATCGGCCATAAAAACTGAGGAGAGAGCATGTTTGCAGTAATTTTTGGACGCCCTGGCTGCCCATATTGTGTTCGCGCTAAAGAACTGGCTGAGAAACTGACCGCCGAGCGTGATGACTTCAACTTCCGCTATGTTGATATCCACGCCGAAGGCATTACCAAAGCCGACCTGGAAAAAACCGTGGGTAAACCGGTTGAAACCGTGCCGCAGATCTTCCTGGATCAGCAGCACATCGGTGGCTGCACTGATTTTGAAGCCTACGCGAAAGAACACCTGAACCTGTTCCAGACCGCACAGTAAGCTTTAAGCACGCAGAAAACCGACTCTCAGGAGTCGGTTTTTTTATGGCTGCGCGCCCGGTCGCGGCACATGATAAAGAGAAGGTAGCAAAGTGAACCAAGAGAAGACCAAAACACCGCGCTGAGCAACCACGCCACCTCCTGCCAGAAGGAGCGAGTTACGGGTAAAAACAGGTGAGCAATCAACAAACAAAGCGGCGAAGCGAGCATTGCGCCAGCCAGCGGTTTTACCACCTTATCGTCCCGGGAGAAAAAACTGGCAGCAGCACCTGGGAAGAGGAAAAACAGCAGCCCAAGCTCATAGTGTCCGGTTGCAATAAATCGCCCCATCATATTTAAATGCAGCGAAAGAAAAACCAGAATAAATAGCACGAAGCAGCAGATAATCCCCAGCCACCGTTGCGCTCGTCTGTGCATTTTACCTCCTGACATCTGCTTCTGCTCGCAAATACCCCGCCTGAACGCTCTGCAGAGTCTTTACCCGATTTGATAAATCCTGGCCATCCGTGCCGATAAAGCATTGCCACAATTAGCACAATATTCTTACTAGCCGCTGATACTGAGAAAGATTAAACTAGCGGCGGAAATTCGGTCATCGCGTGAGATATTTAGATGCGTGATGTTTTGCCGGTCGTCACTGACGAAACCGTCAAAACCTTAGCGCATAACTCTATCTCTTTCAACAGCTTACTGGTAAACAAGAAGTTAGCCTTCGTGAATATAAACGTCGCAGATTTGTTAAACGGGAATTACATCCTTTTGTTATTTGTTGTACTCACGCTCGGACTCTGCCTGGGGAAATTACGCCTCGGTCCGGTGCAACTGGGTAATTCCATTGGTGTTTTAGTGGTCTCTTTATTACTTGGGCAACAACATTTCTCGATCAATACCGACGCGTTAAATCTTGGTTTTATGCTGTTCATTTTTTGCGTGGGCGTTGAAGCGGGACCAAACTTTTTTTCTATTTTCTTCCGCGACGGCAAAAATTATCTGATGCTGGCCCTGGTCATGGTCGGGAGCGCGCTGCTGATTGCCCTCGGCCTGGGCAAACTTTTCGGCTGGGATATCGGCCTGACCGCCGGTATGCTCGCTGGCGCCATGACCTCCACGCCTGTGCTGGTCGGCGCGGGCGATACCCTGCGCCATTCCAGTATTCCCGCCGCACAGCTTGCGACCTCTCTGGATAACCTGAGCCTCGGTTATGCCCTGACCTACCTGATTGGCCTGGTTAGCCTGATTGTCGGCGCTCGCTATTTGCCGAAGCTTCAGCATCAGGATCTGCAGACCAGTGCCCAGCAAATTGCCCGCGAACGCGGTCTGGATACCGACGCCAGCCGTAAAGTTTACCTCCCGGTGATCCGCGCCTACCGCGTCGGGCCGGAGCTGGTTGCCTGGGCCGACGGCAAAAACCTGCGTGAACTGGGCATTTATCGTCAGACCGGCTGCTACATCGAACGTATTCGCCGCAACGGTATTCTGGCTAACCCTGACGGGGATGCGGTGCTGCAAATGGGCGATGAAATCTCCCTTGTGGGCTACCCGGACTCGCATGCGCGCCTTGACCCAAGCTTCAGAAACGGCAAAGAGGTTTTCGACCGCGATCTGCTGGATATGCGTATCGTCACCGAAGAGATTGTGGTGAAAAACCACAACGCCGTGGGCCGTCGCCTGGCCCAGCTCAAGCTTACCGACCACGGCTGCTTCCTGAACCGCGTGATCCGCAGCCAGATTGAGATGCCTATCGACGACAACATCGTGCTGAACAAAGGCGATGTTCTGCAGGTGAGCGGCGATGCCAGACGCGTCAAAACCGTTGCAGAGCGCATCGGCTTTATCTCCATCCACAGCCAGATAACCGACCTGCTGGCCTTTTGCGCCTTCTTCGTTATTGGTCTGATGGTGGGTATGGTCACCTTCCAGTTCAGCTCGTTCAGCTTCGGCGTCGGTAACGCCGCGGGCCTGCTGTTTGCGGGCATCATGCTTGGCTTCCTGCGTGCCAACCACCCAACCTTCGGCTACATTCCGCAGGGCGCACTGAACATGGTGAAAGAGTTCGGGCTGATGGTATTTATGGCGGGGGTTGGCCTGAGCGCCGGCAGCGGCATCAGCAATGGCCTCGGCGCTGTAGGCGGCCAGATGCTGATTTCTGGCCTTATCGTGAGCCTGGTGCCGGTCATCATTTGCTTCCTGTTCGGTGCCTATGTGCTGCGAATGAACCGCGCGCTGCTGTTCGGCGCGATGATGGGGGCACGAACCTGTGCGCCAGCGATGGAGATCATCAGCGACACTGCCCGCAGCAACATCCCTGCGCTGGGGTACGCCGGCACCTATGCTATCGCTAACGTGTTGTTAACGCTGGCCGGTACGCTAATTGTCGTGATATGGCCAGGTTTGTGATCGCAACCACAGACAAAGAAAAATACTTTTTTTTTATGCCTGAGCGAACTTTCTTTCGGGGCGTCAGTCTGAATTAGTGCCACTGCTTTTCTTTGATGTCCCCAATTTGTGGAGCCCATCAACCCCGCCGTTTTCGGTTCAAGGTTGATGGGTTTTTATTTTTTAGAGCATTAACAACAAAGCATTATCGGATTTTCCACTCGTTCTATTCTGCATCACTCGCCACCACAATCCTTCTCACCATTACCCGCATATCGTCGCGGCTCATCGGTTCGCGATCGGTGACGTAGTGCAGCGTCATGCCTTCCAGAAACGCGTCCAGCGCCCTGGCGGTTAGCGGATCGAAAAACGGCTCCAGCGCCTGCTGGCTGCGGATCATCCACTCTTGCATGATGCCTTTTAGCTGCGGATTGCAGCTGGCATAAGCATAAAGTTGGTACATCACCTGCATGTTGTACGGCGTGGCCACGCAGCCACCGCAAATCATATCGACAATCGCTTCGCACGCCTCATCGCGATTGCTGGCCTGCTGCATTCGCTCCCGATAACTGTCCGACATCTGGTGGGCAAACAGGGTAAACGCTTCGCAAAGCAGCGACTCAATACCAGCAAAATAGTAGGTCATCGATCCCAGCGAAACGCCGGCCTCAGCGGCAATTTTGCGGTGTGTGATATCGCTTATGCCATGCTTTACCACCATATCCAGCGTCGCCTGCAAAATACGCGAGCGGCGTTCGGGGTCATTCCGGCGCGGGGCTTTGCTCATCATTACCTACCTGAATTTAGAGTATGACAAAGAGTCTATACCGGGATGTGTACAAATGTACACAAGCTTGCTAGTCTGCATCCCTGTTTCTCTTTCACTGGTTGTTGTTTATGTCCGTTTCGCCGAGAAAAGCCTTACAGCTCCGTACCTGGGCCTTGTTCACCTTCTTCTTCCTTCCAGGCCTGGTGATGGCATCCTGGGCCACGCGCACCCCTGCAATCCGCGATACGCTCAGCGTCTCTACGGCCGGAATGGGCATCGTATTATTTGGCCTGTCGATAGGATCGATGGGCGGTATTCTCTGTTCCGGCTGGCTGGTGAAACGCTTTGGCACCCGCACCATTATTCGCAGCGGCATGACGCTGATGGTCATCGGGATGCTGGTGATGAGCCTTGCGCTTTATCTTGCCTCGCCGGTGCTGTTTGCCTTTGGCCTGGCGCTGCTTGGCAGCGGACTGGGTTCGTCTGAAGTGGCGATGAACGTCGAAGGTGCCATTATCGAAGGCCTGATGAAGAAAACGGTGCTGCCGATGATGCACGGCTTCTTTAGCCTGGGCACGCTCGTTGGTGCCGGGATTGGCCTGAGCCTGACCGCGTGGAACGTAGTGTCCTGGGGGCACCTGCTGCTGATTGGCCTGCTGACCATCGCGCCAATTGCCATCGCGCTTATCGCCGTGCCGCACGGCGTGGGTAAAGACAACCAGGAGAAAGACGAAGCGCACGAGCCGCATCGCCCGTTTTATAAAGATATTCAGCTATTGCTGATTGGCTTTGTCGTGCTGGCGATGGCCTTTGCCGAAGGCTCGGCCAACGACTGGCTGCCGCTGTTAATGGTGGACGGGCACGGCTTTAGCCCAACCTCCGGGTCGCTAATCTACGTTGGCTTTACCCTCGGCATGACGGTCGGGCGCTTCACCGGCGGCTGGTTTATTGACCGCTACAGCCGCGTTATTGTGGTTCGCGCCTGTGCGATCATGGGCATTATTGGTATCGGCACCATTGTGTTCGTCGACAACGCATTCCTTGCTGGCGTATCGGTGATTCTGTGGGGGCTAGGCACCTCTTTAGGCTTCCCGCTGACCATTTCTGCGGCGGGCGATACCGGCCCCGATCCGGCCAGCCGGGTTAGCGTCGTTGCCGCTTCGGGCTACGTCGCCTTTTTAGTTGGCCCGCCGCTGCTGGGCTTCCTCGGCGAGCACTACGGCCTACGCCAGGCCATGCTGGTCGTGCTGACGTTGATGGTGATTGCGGCGCTGGTTGCCCGCGCCGTGGCTAAACCAGGGCAATCTTCCAGGCAGACTTTAGAAACTGAATAATGGAGAGTTCAATGAGCATCAAACTGATTGCAGTAGACATGGACGGCACTTTTCTTAATGACGAAAAAACCTACAACCGCGAACGCTTTGCGGCGCAATATCAGCAGATGAAAGAGCAAGGCATCCGCTTTGTGGTGGCCAGCGGGAACCAGTATTTTCAGCTGATCTCCTTCTTTCCGGAAATTGCCCACGAGATCTCTTTCGTGGCCGATAACGGCGGCTGGGTGGTCAGCGAAGGCAAAGATCTGTTCAACGGCGAGCTGACCAGACAAGAGTTCAACACGGTGGTGGATCACCTGCTGACCCTGCCACACGTGGAGATCATCGCCTGTGGCAAGCGTAACGGCTATACCCTCAACGGCTATGACGACGACTTTAAAGCGCTGGCGGCGAAGTACTACCACCGCCTTGAACACGTGGAAAACTTCTCCGGCCTGGACGATGTGTTCTTCAAGTTTGCCCTGAACCTGCCGGACAGCCAGCTCGATGAAACCATGGATGCTCTGGGCGCAGAGCTGGAAGGCATTATGGTGCCGGTCACCAGCGGACACGGCTCTATCGACCTGATTATTCCGGGCATCCATAAAGCTAACGGCCTGCGGATCCTGCAGGAAAAATGGGGCATCCAGGACAGCGAAGTGGTGACCTTCGGCGACGGCGGCAACGACATCGAGATGCTAACCCAGGCCCGATATGGATTTGCTATGGCCAACGCACCGGACAAAATCAAACGCATTGCCAGCTACCAGGCCGGACACTGCAATCAGCAAGGCGTGCTGGATGTGATCGACAAGATCCTGAAGAAAGAAGCGCCATTTAACTGACAGCCTCTGAGAACAAGAATGTTAACGATAAGAAAAGCAACCCCGGCGGATTTTGATGCGCTGGCGGAAATCTGGGAGGCGTCCGTTCGCGCCACGCATGATTTTTTACCTGAGGAAAATATCAGGACGTTGAAGCCTCAGGTTCGCGAACTCTATATGCCGCAGATCCCGATGCTGCTGGCATCCGGCAAAACCGGCGAGCCACTGGGCTTTATCGGCTGTCACGATAATCGGATTGAAATGCTGTTTGTTTCGCCGGAGAGCCGTGGCACGGGCGTGGGTAAGCAGCTTCTGCAGCACGCTATTGAACATTTGCAGGTCGATGAAGTGGATGTGAACGAACAAAATCCGCAGGGCGTAGGTTTCTATCTGCATATGGGTTTTGCACAGATCGGGCGTTCAGAACTCGACGGTGAAGGGAATCCTTTCCCTTTGCTGCATTTGAAGCTTAAACGATAGTTTTATCGCATCGCTTGTTTTCCCCCTCTCCCTCAGGGAGAGGGCCGGGGTGAGGGCTAAATTACTCCCGATTTATGACTGATTCTTGAGCTGTTCCCGGCGATACTCCCCCTGCCGCTCAAGCATCCAGCCCGGATATTCGCGCGGCAGCTCACTCACCGCATTCAGCCTTTCAAGTTCGTCCGCGCTAAGCTGAACGCCCGTGGCAGCGATATTGTCCTCAAGCTGCTCAATGCGTTTCGCGCCAACGATGACCGTCGTCACCGCCTGCTGATGCAGCAGCCAGGCCAGCGCAATCTGCGCCACGGATACGCCTTTGACGCCGGCAATGTCACGCATCACATCCACGCAATCAAACGCGCGCTCCCTGTTGACCGGCGGGAAATCAAACTCCAGGCGGCGGCTCCCGGTTTCGGCTTTACCGTCTCGGTCGTACTTGCCGCTGAGCAGCCCGCCCGCGAGCGGACTCCACACCATCAGGCCGACGCCTTCACTTTGCATCATCGGCACCAGCTCTCGCTCCAGATCGCGCCCGGCAAGGGTGTAATAAGCCTGCAAAGAGGCAAAGCGCGCAAGCCCCAGACGTTCGGAGATCCCGAGAGCCTTCATGATCTGCCAGGCTGCCCAGTTGGAAACGCCGATGTAGCGTACCAGCCCTTGCTGCACCAGCGAATCCAGCGCCCGTAGCGTTTCTTCTATCGGCGTTGCGGGGTCAAAGCCGTGCAGTTGGTACAGGTCGATATAGTCGAGCTGCAGCCGCTGCAGGCTCTCTTTGACGCTGTTCAGAAGATGGTAGCGCGATGAGCCCCGGGAGTTCGGCCCGGCGGTGCCGGTTTCGCCAAAGGCTTTGGTGGCCACCACCACATTCTCACGCGGCACGTTAAGGTTTTTCAGCGCCTGGCCGGTGATAATTTCCGAGCGTCCGCCGGAGTACACGTTAGCCGTATCAATAAAGTTAATCCCGGCGTCCAGGGCGCTCCCGACCAGCCTGTCGGCATCGTTTTGCGCAAGCTGGCCTATTTTTCCCCAGATACCGTCTTCACCACCAAAGGTCATGGTGCCCAGGCAAAGCTCTGAAACAAACAGGCCGGTATTCCCTAATTTTTTATAACGCATAGCGGTACCTCGTGGTCAGTATTTCAGGAAGGAAGAGTGCGGACTGCCAGTTATACGCGTCGCGCGAGGTTCTGGAATGGGGGATTTCTGCTCATTCCTTGCCTGTTTCTGCCTGACCATGCGTTAACGCAAAAGCAGTAATAAGCCGTAGCCGACCAGCGCGGCCCAAAGCAGCATAGGGAGAGAATAGAGATGGAAGCGCCACCAGATGCGGCGATCGTTCGCCATACGCAGGGCGATCAGATTAGCCAGCGAACCCGGCAACAGTCCAAAACCGCCGATATTGACCGCAAAGGCCAGCAGCAGCGAGGCGGGTACATAGTTCAGCAATAAAATAGTGGCTGGAACATTACTGATAAACTGCGAAAGCAAAATACCAAGACCAAACAACTCGCCAGAAGAGAGCTGCGCCACGCCCTGAAGAGAGTGCTGCAGCACCGGCAGTTGAGTAATGAGGTGAACGTCAATAAACATCGCCACAAACACCACCAGCAGGCTCCAGTCAATGCTGAGCAGCACTTTGCGCGCCAGCCCCAGGAACCCAAGCGCAATCAGCCCCAGCCCCCAGAGTTCAAGCTTCAACTCCAGCGCGAGAATAAACACGATATAAAACGCCAGGCAGCACCAGACCAGCTTAGGCTGCCAGCGGTTTTCATTCACTTCGCCGTGGTAGCTCAACGGTTTGGGTTTGAAGCAGATCCACGCCAGTATCAGCAGGCTGGCGATCATTGCCAGTGCCAGCGGTGCCATCTGCCAGGTAAACGCGCCAAAAGAGATCCCGGAATGCCCCCACAGTAAGATGTTCTGCGGGTTACCGATAGGCGTAAGCAAAGAGCCGGCATTGACCGCCAGCGCCTCAAAAATAATCAGTTTACTGGCCGGTACGGAACAGAGTTTTTTCAGCGTGATGGTCAGCGGAACGATGATAAACAGCGCAACATCGTTAGTCAGGAAAGTCGACAGAACCGCCGCCGCCGCAACCATGAACAGCGCCAGCTGCCGCTCGTTGGCGAAACGCGCCACCATCTTGCGGCCCAGCACGTCGAAATACCCGCTCAGCTCCACGCCTTTGGTCAACATCATCAGCCCGGTCAGCGTAATAATGGTGTGCCAGTCGATAGCCGCGGGCCACAAAGCCGGGCGGAACGGCACCGCCAGGCTCAGGGCGACGCCGATTAACAACAATAAATGCAGGAATCGATCGCGCAGGAACGGCTGCGCCAGACGCAGCAGCATGTTTAGCCGATACCCCGCTCTGCGCTGAATTTACGGAAAGCTTCCAGCGTCTCTTCGCTGACGTGGTGCTCCACACCTTCGGCGTCAATGCGCGCGGTCTCCGGGCTGATGCCCAGCGCGAGAAAGAAGTTTTCAACGATTTGATGGCGCTCGCGGCTTTGCTGCGCCAGTTTTTCCCCTTCCGGCGTTAAAAAGACCCCACGCCACGGAATTTGCTCAATCAGGCCAACGGATGCAAGACGCTTAAGCATCTTCGCCACGGTCGGCTGGGAAACGCCCAGACGAGCGGCCATATCCACCTGGCGTACTTCACCCACTTCATGAATCAAATCCGAAATCAGCTCAACGTAATCATCAATTAACTCGCGGCGATGCGCTTCGCGTACCTGCCTGAAGCCCTCAACATGCTCTTCAATATTCGGTAATGGCGTCACTTTTTCGCTGTTCTTTTGCCCTACCCGACGGCTCATAGTGCTTCCTCTTCCAGTGGCGCGGCGTCGTCATCTGACGACGGAAGGCTTTATTGTAAACCAGCATTGCTCATCCACAAAAAATTAACGAAATAGCCGTGGCTATAAAATATAGCCTGTGCTATACCTGTATGTAATCCAGTCAGACGCGTTTACGGAAAAACGGTCGTACGGCTAACAGGAGGACGCTATGAACGAATTCAAGAGGTGCATCAACGTGTTTTCACAATCTCCCTTCCAGGTACGCTTAATGCTGCTGAACATGATTTGTGAGTGGGTTGTCGGCAAACCCCAGCAGAAAGAAGAAAAACAGCAATAACGCCAGGCCCGCCGCCTGGCGATTTTGTTTAGCGTTCCACGCTAACGATCATTCTTTTGTCATAATCCCCCTGCAAAATCCCCGTTAATGGCTACTCTGGCCGAGCTTTAACCCCATCATTTGTCGGATTTGCAATCAGCTTCGCAAAACCGCGCTCTGTTATCAGTTGATATTCTTATCTTACGGCTCTATCTTCTTGCAGCCCTGCACATGAAGCGGCTCGCAGATGCGGTGCAATTCCCCTTCGTTTCCGTCTGTCAGGCAGGCTCTACCCTTATCGCCAGGGTCACCGCATGGCGTTTTGCAAGACCATAATAAAGATGAATGTAACGGTTAAAGACACCCTGACTGCTCGCGGAATCGTGTTGAATCCGTGGGCTGGTTTCTATTTTTTGCAGTCTCTATTGATCAACTTTGCGCTGGGCTATGCCTTCAGCCTGATTTACGCCATCGCCTTTAGCTGCGTACTTATGCTGCTGTGGCGCACGGCTCCACGCGCCCAGAAAGCCCTGCTTGGGCTTTGCAGTCTCGTGGCGGCAATGTACTTCCCGTTTGGCCAGGCCTACGGCTCACCCAACTTCAATACTCTGCTGGCGCTGCACTCAACCAACTTTGAAGAATCCACGGAAATCATGACTATCTTCCCGTGGTACAGCTACGTGGTTTCTCTCTTTATTCTCGCCCTCGGCGTGATGGCGCTGCGCCGCAAACGTGAAGAAAAACGTCCCTGGGGTCATTTCGATAGCTTATGTCTGGCCGTCAGCGTGGTCTGTTTTTTTGTCACGCCGGTCACCAACCTCGCCTACGGCGGCGTATTTAAATTTAAAGATACCGGCTACCCGGTTGTGCGCTTCGTAAAAGATGTCGTAGTCAACAACCACGAAGTCATCGAAGAGCAAGCCCGCATGAAGGCGCTTTCACAGCAAAAAGACTCCTGGAACGTGCTGTCGGTGCAGCCTAAATACCACACCTATGTGGTGGTGATTGGCGAAAGCGCTCGCCGTGATGCGCTGGGTGCCTTTGGCGGCCACTGGGACAACACCCCCTTCGCAAGCCAGGTAAAAGGCAATCTGTTTATGGATTACGTCTCCGCCAGCGGCTCAACCCAAAAATCGCTGGGGCTGACGCTGAACCGCGTCGTGGACGGTAAACCTCAATATCAGGACAATTTTGTGACCCTGGCAAACCGCGCGGGCTTCCAGACCTGGTGGTTCTCAAACCAGGGGCAGATAGGCGAATACGATACCGCCATTGCCAGTATCGCCAAACGCGCGGACGAAGTGCAGTTCCTGAAAAATGGGGATTTTGAGGCGGATAAAAACACCCGAGATGAAGCTCTGTTAAAGATGACGGCTCAGGTTTTTGCCACTCAGCGCAACACACCGCAGCTGATTGTGCTGCATTTGATGGGCTCTCACCCGCAGGCCTGCGATCGTACTCAGGGCAAATACAAAGATTTTGTGCAGTCTAAAGAGACGTCCTGCTATCTCTACAGCATGACGCAAACCGACGACTTGCTAAAACAGCTTTATCTGCAGTTGCAAAACACCGGCAACACCTTCTCAATGGTCTATTTCTCTGACCACGGGCTGGCGTTCAAAGAGCGCGGTACCGACGTGCAATATCTGGCGCACGACGATAAGTTCCAGCAGAATTTCCAGGTGCCGTTTATGGTGCTGTCGAGCGATGACACCACGCACCGGCTAATCAAAGCCCGCCGCAGCGCCAATGATTTCCTCAACTTCTTCTCTGCATGGACGGGGATTAAGGCGAAAGAGCTTACGCCGAAGTACAAGTTTATCTCCGAGCAAAAAGCCGGGCTGGTCTGGATAACCAACTTCAACCTGAAAAAAGTGGACTATACTCATCTGCAGACGGATATGTTTGAGACCAGGACTCGCTAACTTCAGTCGGTTTACCGATAAAAAAAATCCGCCACTTGGGCGGATTTTTTATTTCTATCCCGGAAGGGATATTAGAAGCGGTAACCTACGCCAGCGATCCAGGTGCCAACGTCAACGCTACGAATACGGCTCTGCTCGTAGGAGAAGTCCAGAGCAACGTTTTCAATTGGGTTGAACTGCAGGCCAGCACCGTAGGAGAAGCCGTAGTCGCTAACGGAATCGTGAGCAGCTGGGTATTCAGTTGCCTGGAATTTACCGTAGCCAACACCGACTACACCGTAGATGCTTGCCCAGTCGTTGATGCGGTAAGCTGGACCAGCGGTGATACCGTAGTACTGGCCTTTGGTGTAAACGCCGTCAGAAGTGTCGCTTTTCTGGGTGTAGGTGAAGGAGCCGATGTAGCCCAGCGGGGTATCATTTTCGTAACGGTATTTCAGGTTGAAACCGCCAGCTTTGTTAGCAACGCCCTGCATATCGCTCTGAGCATAACCACCGGTTACGGTGCTGGTTGCTGCAGATGCGGTACCTACGGAGACGGCCAGTACACAGGCCAGTGCTGAAAGACATGCAATTTTTTTCATAATATCCACCTCAAATGTGCTTCAAGTAAGTCCTAAGTTTTAAATATAACAAAACCATGACAGAAACTCTTCGCCAATTGTGTTGTCTAACGAACCTTTTCATGTAACATAACATTTCCACTACATGTTAACTTACTAAAAAACCAGAGGAATAAGGCCATACGACGGCAAATATTAACCCCTTTAACAACGTCGTCATTCAGATAATTCTGGAATTATTTTTGACACAAACTGACAAAAGTGCCCCGATCGTACTCCACGTCATGAGAATTTTTCTTAATGAAAGTTCAACCACCCATAACTTAATCCTTTAGACTGGGCTGACTTTTATTTTCTTGACCAAATACAGACAAATACTGACAAGGTACAGGATGCCGCAAACCTCCCGTAATATGCCGCGCTGGCTGCCCATCGTAGTTCTGCTTATTGCCATGACGTCGATTCAGAGCGGCGCTTCGCTGGCTAAATCATTATTCCCGCTAATAGGTCCTCAGGGCGTGACTTCGCTACGTCTGTTTCTGGGAACGCTAATCCTTGTGGTGATTTTTAAGCCCTGGCGTCTGCGCTTTAAGCCAGAACAACGTTTACCTCTGTTGCTTTACGGGCTGGCGCTGGGCAGCATGAATTATCTCTTTTATGTCTCGCTGCGTACCGTGCCGCTGGGCATTGCTGTGGCGCTCGAATTTACCGGGCCGCTAGCCGTCGCGCTATTCGCTTCACGCCGGGCGGTGGATTTTATCTGGGTGGTGCTGGCGGTTGCCGGACTGTGGTTCCTGCTCCCGTTGGGTCAGGACATCTCCCATGTTGACCTTGCTGGCGCCGCCTATGCGCTGGGGGCGGGTGCCTGTTGGGCGGTCTATATTATTGCCGGGCAAAAAGCGGGCGCTGAGCACGGCCCGGCCACGGTCGCGTTTGGGTCTCTGATTGCGGCCATTATTTTTGTGCCACTGGGCGCCTGGGAAGCCAGCAGCTCGCTGCTGCAGTGGTCGCTGCTGCCCGTCGGCCTGGCGATTGCCGTGCTTTCAACGGCGCTGCCCTACTCGCTGGAAATGATTGCGTTAACCCGGCTACCAACCCGCACCTTTGGCACGCTGATGAGCCTGGAACCCGGCCTCGCGGCGCTGTCAGGTATGCTGTTCCTCGGCGAACATCTGACGCTGGTGCAATGGCTGGCGTTGCTCTCCATCATCGCGGCTTCAGTGGGTTCAACGCTGACCATGAAGCGCGAAACGCAGCTTAAAAATGTCGACATAAATTAATCCGTCGCCCTTCATTTAATGCGGTGATAATTACCGCATTAAATGATTTACTCGCAATCAAGCACTTATATTTTGTCCACTCTGTAATACTCAATAAGAATTATTTTCTTTTCGCCGTCATATTTATTCATTCTTTTTGACACAAATTTGAAAGTAAAGATAACCCACTGTTCCACAATGCATTTACTTTTACCATTTTCCTCTCGCTATCGGTTTGATAGGTATTACCCTCACCAGCAAAGTAAAAAAGCGGTGCTATACTTATTGCCGGTAATTCATTGGGACACCAACATCAAGAGGATGAAAGATTATGAGTACCGCTAAACTGGTAAAAACTAAATCTACAAACCTGCTATATACCCGCAATGATGTGAAAGACAGCGAGAAAAAAGCCACCATCGAGCTGCTGAATCGCCAGGTCGTCCAGTTCATCGACTTGTCGCTGATTACCAAACAGGCTCACTGGAATATGCGCGGGGCTAACTTTATTGCAGTACACGAAATGCTGGACGGCTTCCGCACCGCACTGACCGAGCACCTGGACACCATGGCTGAACGTGCCGTGCAGCTTGGCGGCGTGGCGCTGGGCACCACTCAGGTGATCAACAGCAAAACCCCGCTGAAAAGCTACCCGCTGGACATTCACACCGTTCAGGAACACCTGAAAGAACTGGCCGATCGCTATGCCATCGTAGCGAACGATGTGCGTAAAGCCGTCAGCGAAGCGAAAGACGAAGACACCGCAGATATTTTGACCGCAGCTTCCCGCGATTTGGACAAATTCTTGTGGTTCATTGAGTCCAATATCGAGTAACCAGAGCATTTTCCTATGGCTCCTCCTCCGCCCGGGGGCGGAGCCTGCACCAAAACAGAGCAGACCATCGATTAATTCATAGCCCAAAGTTAATCAAATGTAATAATCACCTCACACAATCGTTAACGAATGATTGTTTTGTCCACTGTTTTCGCGGTAAAACTACCCCCAGCCCTGCCGGCCCATAACACGCACCAAAATGGTGCACCATAACGGTGCGTTATGACCAGCTTGCAACGCTCGATGCGCAATGTTAAATAATCATATCCTTGCAAAAACAGTAAGTTGCAAATTTGGCACGATTCTTTCATGAGTCGCCGCTGACGCAGGGGATCGCCCCGTGGATTAACAAAGGAAATGCTATGAAGTCGATTTTGAAAGTTTCACTGGCTGCACTTACCCTGGCTTTCGCTGTATCTTCCCATGCCGCTGATAAAAAACTGGTCGTTGCGACCGACACCGCGTTCGTTCCTTTTGAATTTAAACAAGGCGATCAGTATGTCGGCTTTGACGTGGATCTGTGGGCAGCTATCGCCAAAGAGTTGAAGCTGGACTACACCCTGAAGCCAATGGACTTCAGCGGCATCATCCCTGCCCTGCAAACCAAAAACGTTGACCTGGCGCTGGCCGGGATCACCATCACCCCTGAGCGCGAAAAAGCGATCGACTTCTCCGACGGCTACTACAAAAGCGGCCTGTTGGTGATGGTCAAAGCCAATAACAACGACATCAAAAGCGTGAAAGACCTGGACGGTAAAGTGGTTGCTGTTAAAGGCGGCACCGGTTCCGTTGATTACGCCAAAGCCAACATCAAAACCAAAGACCTGCGTCAGTTCCCGAACATCGATAACGCTTACATGGAACTGGGCACCAACCGCGCTGACGCGGTTCTGCACGACACGCCAAACATCCTGTACTTCATCAAAACCGCCGGTAACGGTCAGTTCAAAGCGGTAGGTGAGTCTCTGGAAGCTCAGCAGTACGGTATCGCCCTGCCTAAAGGCAGCGACGAACTGCGCACCAAAATCAACGGCGCGCTGAAAACCCTGAAAGAGAACGGCACGTACAACGAAATCTACAAAAAATGGTTCGGCACTGAACCAAAATAATAATTCTAAGTATGAGTAAGATCTGAGGGGCGCCTTTCGCCCCTCTTATTATTAAACGCCTCTCACGCTGCCAGGCCCCGGCCTGAAAGCCCAAAGAGGTGAACCACGGTAGACAACAGGAACACATCATGCAGTTTGACTGGAGCGCCATTTGGCCTGCAATTCCCATCTTGTTTGAAGGCGCTAAAATGACCCTATGGATTTCTATCCTGGGGCTTTGCGGCGGTTTAGTAATTGGTTTAGTCGCGGGCTTTGCTCGCACCTACGGCGGTTGGATTGCCAACCACGTTGCCCTTGTTTTCATCGAAGTGATTCGCGGCACGCCAATTGTGGTGCAGGTGATGTTTATCTACTTCGCCCTGCCGATGGCCTTTACAGATCTGCGTATCGATCCGTTTAGCGCGGCGGTCGTCACCATCATGATCAACTCAGGGGCTTACATCGCAGAAATCACCCGTGGGGCGGTACTGTCTATTCATAAAGGCTTCCAGGAAGCGGGCCTTGCGCTTGGGCTGTCAAAACGTGAAACCATCCGTCACGTGATTATGCCGCTGGCGCTGCGCCGTATGCTGCCGCCGCTGGGTAACCAGTGGATCATCAGCATTAAAGATACCTCGCTGTTCATCGTTATCGGTGTAGCAGAGCTGACTCGTCAGGGTCAGGAAATTATCGCCGGTAACTTCCGCGCGCTGGAGATTTGGAGCGCCGTTGCGGTCTTCTATCTGATTATTACCCTGGTGCTGAGCTTCGTGCTGCGTCGCCTTGAAAGAAGGATGAAAATCCTGTGATTGAATTTAAAAACGTCTCCAAGCACTTTGGCCAAACCCAGGTGCTGCACAATATTGACCTGAACATCAAACAGGGTGAAGTGGTGGTGATTATCGGGCCAAGCGGCTCCGGCAAATCAACCCTGCTGCGCTGCATCAACAAGCTGGAAGAAATCACCAGCGGTGACCTGATCGTCGACGGCCTGAAGGTCAACGATCCGAAGGTCGACGATCGCCTGATCCGTCAGGAAGCTGGCATGGTGTTCCAGCAGTTCTACCTGTTCCCGCACCTGACGGCGCTGGAAAACGTCGCCTTCGGCCCGATTCGCGTTCGCGGCATGAAAAAAGACGCCGCTGAGAAGCTGGCGAAAGAACTGCTGGCGAAGGTTGGCCTGGCGGAACGCGCGCATCACTACCCGTCAGAGCTTTCTGGCGGCCAGCAGCAGCGTGTGGCTATTGCCCGTGCCCTTGCCGTGAAGCCGAAGATGATGCTGTTTGATGAGCCAACGTCGGCTCTCGACCCGGAACTGCGTCATGAAGTGCTGAAAGTTATGCAGGACCTGGCCGAAGAAGGCATGACCATGGTTATCGTTACCCACGAAGTCGGCTTTGCCGCCAAAGTGGCTTCTCGCCTGATCTTTATCGATAAAGGTCGCGTGGCGGAAGACGGTAATCCACAGGAGCTTATCGACAACCCGCCGAGCCCGCGTCTGCGCGAGTTCCTGCAGCACGTCGCATAACGTTTCACTCAGGGCGGCGGGCAACAAACCGGCCGCCCTGCTTTTTCTGGAATTATCCCGCTTTTTACCTCGCCAAAATCTCAGCCACTATACTTACTCCTTTGTCCGATTTTCTCAGTCCGGAGGAGCGCTGTGCGATGGATCCTGATATTACTGTTTAGCCTCATGAGCCTGCCCGGCCATGCGGTCACCTTACCCGCCGCCGCCGTTGCCGCCTCAACGTCCCAGAGTAATACCGCAACACCGGCTGAGCCCAGCGTAGAAGAAAAGAAAAAAGCTTATTCGGCGCTCGCCGACGTCCTGGACAACCCCAAGTCCCGCAGTGAACTTATCGAACAGCTTCGCAAAGTCGCCGCTGACGACGCCTCGCAGGCCGTGCCTGCCATCACGCCACCGGATACGCTCACCGAAGATAAAACCGTGCTCGAAAACGTCACCGACGTCAGCCGCCGCTACGGGGGAGAACTCACGCAGCGCTTTGAGCAGCTCCAGCAAAACATCGCCAGCGCACCAAGGAAAGCCTTTAACCAGCAGACTTTCTTCAATGCGCTGAGCCACTTCGCGATGCTTGCCAGCGCGGTCTTCGTGTTTTATTTCCTGCTTCGCGCCTGCGTCAGGCCGCTGTGGGCCAAAATGGGCGACTGGGGGAGAAGAAAAAACCGCGACCATACCAACTGGCTTCACCTGCCTATAACCATCCTCGGTGCTTTCGCGGTGGATATCCTGCTGCTGGCGCTGACGCTGTTCGTCGGGCAGCTTCTCAGCGACAAAATGAACGCCGGCAACGCCACCATCGCGCGCCAGCAGGGGCTGTTTCTCAACGCCTTTGGGCTTATAGAATTCTTCAAGGCCGTTCTGCGCCTTATTTTCAGCCCGCGTTTCCCGGCGCTGCGCCCCTTCCCCATCGGCGACCAGGGCGCCCGCTACTGGAGCCTGCGCCTTTCGTGGCTGAGTACAATTATCGGCTATGGATTATTGGTGGTGGTGCCGATTCTCGCCAATCAGGTCAACGCCCAGATCAGCGCCACGGTCAACGTGGTAGTAATGCTGCTGATCACCGTCTGGGCGCAGTACCTGATTTTTCACAATAAACGCGCCATCCAGCAAAGCTTGATTCACCTGGCAGACCGCTCAATGAGCTTCTTTAGCCTGTTTATTCGTGCTTTTGCACTCATCTGGCACTGGCTCGCCTGCCTTTATTTTGTGGTGCTGTTTTTCCTTTCGCTTTTCGATCCGGGCAACAGCCTGAAATTTATGATGGGCGCCTCGCTGCACAGCCTGACGATCGTCGGCGTGGCGGCGTTTATCTCCGGCATGCTTTCACGCTGGATAGCAAAAACCATCACCCTTTCTCCCCAGGTACAGCGTAATTATCCGGAGCTGCAAAAGCGCCTTAACGGCTGGATATCCGTCTCGCTGAAGCTGGCGCGCATTCTTACCGTTTGCGTGGCAGTCATGCTGCTGCTGGATGCCTGGGGACTTTTCGATGTCTGGCAATGGCTCACCCAGGGAGCCGGGGAGAAAACCGTCGATATCCTGATTCGCATCGTGCTTATCCTTTTCTTCTCTGCGGTCGGCTGGACGCTGCTGGCAAGCCTGATCGAAAACCGCCTGGCCTCCGATATCCACGGCCGCCCGATGCCAAGTGCGCGAGCGCGCACGCTGCTGACGCTGTTCCGCAACGCGCTGGCCGTGGTGATAAGCACCATCACCATCATGATCCTGCTTTCTGAGATTGGCGTGAACATCGCACCGCTGCTGGCCGGGGCGGGCGCGCTGGGGTTGGCGATAAGCTTTGGCTCGCAAACATTGGTGAAAGATATTATTACCGGGATATTCATTCAGTTTGAAAATGGGATGAATACCGGTGACTACGTCACCATCGGCGCGATTACCGGCACCGTTGAGAAAATGTCTATTCGTTCGGTGGGCGTCCGCCAGGATACCGGGGCTTACCACATTATTCCGTGGTCCTCGATAACGACCTTCGCCAACTTTGTGCGCGGGATCGGCTCCTTCGTCGCAAACTATGACGTCGACAGGCAGGAGGACGTGGATAAAGCTAACCGGGTGCTGAAAGAGGCGGTGGAAGCGCTGATGGGTCAGGAAGATATTCGAATGCTGGTGATTGGCGAGCCGACGTTCTCGGGCATCGTGAGGCTGACGAATCAGGCCTTTACGGTGAGAGTCACCTTTACCACCCTGCCGCTAAAACAGTGGACGGTGCGCTACGCGCTCGACGGCATGGTCAAAAAATACTTTGATGAAGCGGGCATCAGGCCACCGGTGCAAACCGTGCAGGTCATGCAGCCGGGGGCCGATGCGGCGCAGGCTTTACAGGCCTCAGAGGCGGCGGCTGGCGCTTTACCTCCCGCCAGCCCGACCGGCTAAATTACTTCCCGCGGTTTTTTGCCCAGCGTGCGCGCTGGGCATCATCCATAAAGCTCCAGGCGATGAAACGGCTCTGCTTTTGCCCCTGGGCCATCTCTTTTTTCACCACTTTCACCACGCCGGTTTCCTGCATCACGCGGTACAGCGCCGGCAGATTTTCACCTTTTGACACCAGCGAGGTGAACCACAGGACCTGGCGACCAAACGCCTTACTTTCTTTGATCATCTGGCTAACGAAGGCCACTTCGCCGCCTTCGCACCACAGCTCCTGCTCGCGGCCACCAAAATTCAGCGCGGCCCCTGCGTCCTGGCCAAGATTGCGGCGTTTACGCTCGCTGCCGCTGCGTGCCGCCTCGACTGAATCGTGGAACGGCGGATTACATAGCGTGGCGTCGTAGGTTTCATTTTTGTGGATAATCCCGTCCAGAATGCAGTCGGCATTTTTCTGGCGACGAAGGCGGATCATGCGGCTAAGCCCAGGATTGCCGTCTACAATTTGCTGCGCGCTGCGAAATGCTTCGTCGTCCACCTCAGAGCCGGTAAAACGCCAGCCGTATTCGTGTTGCCCAATGAGTGGATAAATGCAGTTAGCGCCGACGCCGATATCCAGGACAGAAGCCTGGGCAGGCACAACGCCGCCGTTGCCTTCCGCCAGCAGATCGGCCAGATGGTGTATATAATCCGCCCGTCCCGGCACCGGTGGGCAAAGGAACCCTTCAGGGATATCCCACTGCTTAACCTGATAAAAGTGTGCCAACAGCGCCTGGTTCAGCGCCTTCACCGCCAGCGGATCCGCGAAATTAACGGTCGTGTCGCCGTGCGGACCCGGGCGCAAAAACTCGGCCAGCGCCGGGCTGCTCGCGGTTAATGCGGCAAAGTCATAGCGGCTGCGGTGACGGTTGCGCGGATGCAAACCAGGTTTGGTGTCGGCAGGGGTTTTCATTGGGGGCTTCTCCTTGTGTGGCCGCGTAAGATACTCTGCTCTCCGCGTCGGGTAAATACATCGCTGACGATTTGACCTTTCCAACATGAATTCAGGTGCGTAATGAGTAAAAAACGTTATTACTACGAGCCCTCGGAAGGCCACGGTTTACCACACGATCCGCTGAACGCCATTGTCGGGCCGCGCCCGATTGGCTGGATTTCCTCCTGCAATCTACAGGGCCAGCGTAATCTCGCACCTTACAGCTTCTTTAACTGTTTTAACTATCGCCCACCAATCATTGGTTTCGCCAGCACCGGCTGGAAAGACAGCGTCCAGAACATCCTCGACACCAAAGAATTCGTCTGGAACCTGGCCACGCGCCCGCTGGCAGAACAGATGAATGAAACCTCCGTCACGCTCCCCAGAGGCGAAGATGAGTTCCAGCGTGCAGGCCTGACCCCAATGGCTGGCACGAAGGTCAGCGCCAGTCTGGTCGCAGAAAGCCCGGTCAATTTTGAATGCCGCCTGTCGCAGTGCATTCGCCTGACGTCTGCCGACGGCGACGAATTGAACAGCTGGCTGGTGCTGGGGGAAGTGGTTGCCGTACACATTGATGAAGCCTTACTTATCGACGGTATCTACCAAACCGCACTGGCACAACCCGTGCTGCGGGCCGGAGGGCCAACCGCTTATTACACGGTTGATGAATCACAACGTTTTGACCTGATTCGCCCCGACGCGCGCTAAATCAACAATATCAGTCACCTACATGTCTGTTTTTTGTCAGTTTTAGGTCAAGTTTTATCGTTCAAAAAACAAGCACAAGTCCATCAATTTTTTGCGTCATTGTCTGCCAAAAGGGGAACTAGACTGTAATTGTCAGACAACAAAAAGGTGTTTTGCTCTCAACGCTCATGAGGATGTAAAGATGAAAAAACTGCTGTATTTCTCTGCGGTTATCTCTCTTGCTGCACTGCCTTTTGCCTCCATGGCAGCCCAGGAAATGAGTGACGCAAACCTTGGTCAAATGCACCCTATCGGCACCGTAACGGCCAAAGCCAGCAACCTTGACGATCTGCAGGCCAAACTGGCAGAAAAAGCCAAAGAACAGGGCGCAACCGGCTACGTGATTAACTCTGCAGGCGGTGATAACCACCTGTACGGTACCGCCACTATCTACAAATAGCCCGTTCTTCCGCCAACATAATGCCCTGCTTTGCGGGGCATTTTTATTGCACCTTCCCCCTAAAACCATTTAAGCAATCATATGATACTTATATGGCTCATCTGTGAATTAACTCACTTTATTAGCCACGAACAAGCTCTAAGGTAGAGGCACGCAAGAATTGTCTCTTGTGATTACTTACGGAGCGGTAAAATGAAAAACCTGATGGCCGCATTAGAAGCCCGGCTGATGCCGCTGGCTGCCAAAATGGCGCAGCAGCGCCACCTCGGCGCCATCCGCGACGCCTATATCTCGTTCATGCCGTTTATTATCGTTGGTTCCATTCTGCTGGTGATCTCGTCCTTCCCGAGCACCCATTACCAGCAGTTTATGGCTTCTGTCTTTGGTGAGGGGTGGTCCGCCACCGTTGAGATCCCTTTTAACGCCATCTTCTCTACCATGGCAGTGTTTATCAGTTTTCTGGTGGCCTACCGGCTGGCGGAACGCTACGACATCGACAGAATGTCATCCGGCATTTTGTCCCTCTCCTGCTTTCTGATCCTGACGCCTTTCGCGAAGCACCCGGAAGTCGGCAACCTGATCCCGATGGAGTGGCTGGGATCGAAAGGGCTGTTTGTGGCAATGTTAGGCGCGCTGGCGAGCACGGAGCTTTTTGCCTGGATGCTGCGCCAGAACTGGGTGATCAAAATGCCGGACGGTGTCCCTCCGGCGGTGCAAAAATCCTTCGCGGCGCTCATTCCTTCGCTGCTGATTCTTATCATAGCCCTGGCGGTTCGCGTGCTGTTTGCCAAAACCGACTACCACACTATTCATCAGTTCGTGTATGAAGTGCTGGCGACGCCTATTCGCCACTTCGGCACCTCTTATATTGGCGCGCTGTTTACCTGCTTCAGCATCACCAGCCTGTGGTCGGTGGGCATTAACTCCGGCTCAATGGTCAACGGCATCCTTCGCCCCTTCTGGATGGAAAACCAAATGGATAACCTGGCCGCCACGCAGGCCGGGATGCCGCCCCCGCACGTAGTCACTGAACAGTTTTACGACATGATTTGGATGGGTGGCGCGGGCGCTACATTATCGCTGGTGATTGCCATGCTGCTGTTCGCCCGCAGTCAGCATATCAAAAACGTTTCGCGCCTGGCCGTGGGCTCCTCCATTTTCAACATCAACGAGCCGGTGCTCTTTGGCCTGCCGGTCATCATGAACCCCGTCATGCTGATCCCGTTCAACCTTGTGCCGCTGGTGCTGGTCACGGTGCAGTACATCGCGATGTCCATTGGCATGGTAGCCACCACCACCGGGGTGTACATCCCCTGGACGCTGCCGCCGGTCGTAAGCGGATTTATCGTCACCGGCCACCTGAGCGGCGCGGTTATCCAGCTCATTAACCTGTGCATCGGGGCGCTGATTTATCTGCCGTTCCTGAAAGTGGTCGACCGGCAATATCGGGCCAATGAATCACCGGCTCAAGTGACTGAACGTAAACCCGCCACGGAGTAGTTAAACATGACGTTATCAGCAAACTGGGGAACGATCGCCACCTGGCGTATGGCATGGGAAGGGATAGGCGAGGCCGCTGAACGCCTGCAGCAAGGCGTTCCGGCGACCGATGCCGTCGTGCACGCGGTTAAATGCGTGGAGGATTATCCCTTCTATAAATCGGTCGGTTTTGGCGGCCTGCCTAATGAACAAGGCGAAGTCGAACTCGACGCCGCCTTTATGGACGGTACCAGCCTCGCGCTCGGTGCCGTCGCCGGGGTGAAAAATATTGCTAACCCGATTTTGGTGGCAAAAGCCCTGAGCGAAGAGCGTTTCAACAGTTTCATGGTCGGCCAGGGCGCAGAAACGTGGGCCAAAGATCGGGGTTTTGAAAGCAAAACTATGCTGACCGAGCGCGCGTACAATCATTACCTGAAGCGCAAGCGAGAAACGCTGGATCGCGGATTAAGCCCGTATACCGGGCACGACACCGTGGGCGTTATCGCCCTCGACGCCCGGCAAAGAATGGCGGTCGCCACCTCCACCAGCGGCCTGTTTATGAAACGCCCAGGTCGGGTGGGCGATTCGCCGGTCTCCGGCTCCGGCTTCTACGCCGACAGCGAAGTGGGAGCTGCTACGGCAACAGGTCTGGGAGAAGACCTGATGAAAGGCTGTATCAGCTATGAGATCGTCAGCCGTATGGCGCATGGCATGTCGCCCCAGCGTGCGGCTGAGTCCGCCGTGTACGATCTTGAAGCCAGACTGATTGCCCGCTATGGCCGGGCAGGCGACCTGTCCGTCGTCTGCATGAACAACCGGGGCGAATACGGCGCGGCGACAACCATCGACAACTTCTCCTTCTCTGTTGCCACTCCGACGCAGCCGGCCCAGGTGTTTCTCACGACCAGGGACGGCAACCGAACGGTCATCCGCCCAGCAGACCGCGAGTGGCTGGACGCCTATAAACAGCGCATCACCGCGGAGGTAATCCAATGAAATGTATACTCGTTTCGCCCGATGCAGCCTTTAACAATACACATCTTATCCTGTGGGACACCTCCCTGAGCCGCTGGCCAAACGCGCTGCAATCCTTGCTGGAAGAGATGTCTGCCCACGATGAACCGCAAACCACCACGTTTGGTTTACAGGGTATCTGCGAGCGTCTGTCGCTGCTGCCCTCCGCAGAAATCGCTCAGCCAGCCGTGCTTCGCCAGCTGCTTTCCGCCGCTGAAACGCTGGTGCCCTCCCCTGTTTTGCAGCCCGTTGCGCTGGATCTCGCGGGCTTTAATCTGGCAGATGAAACCACGTTTGTTCGCCTGCGCACTCTGCTTATTGCCTTCCTCAACCGCTTCTATCAGCTGCCGCAGCTGGGCTATCGCGAAGATGAACTGCAAAGCAACGGCGAGCTGTGGCTGATTACCGAACCCAATAATGCGCTGGCTCGCCGCCTGGCTTCCCAGGCCGAAGCCATCGCCCAGGGCATGTTGCTCTCTCGTCAGTTGGCGGATTTGCCCGCGCTGGATTGCCGCCCGCAGGATGTGGCGCTGCAGGCTGAAACCTGGGCTCACCAGCACCCGCAAACCCAGTGTGAGATTCTGGACGAACAGGCCATTTTTGACCACGGCCTCGGCTGCCTGCACGCCACGGGAAAAGGCAGCGTCAATCCTCCCCGATTGGTGACGTTGCGCTGGCAGGGTGCCAGCGAGGAAGCGCCGGTTTATGCCCTCGTCGGCAAAGGGATCACCTTCGATACCGGCGGGATGTGGCTGAAGGAAGGCGAAGGCATGCGCACGATGAAGTACGACATGTGCGGCGCGGCGGTGGTGTTCGGCATGATGGAAACCGTGAAACGCCTGAACCTGCCCATTAACATCGTGGCAGTCATGGCGCTGGCCGAAAACATGCCCGGCAGCACAGCAATGATGCCGGGTGATGTCGTGCGCTCCCACGCAGGAGCAAGCGTGGAAATTATTAATACCGACGCCGAAGGACGACTGGTTCTCGCGGACGCGCTCAGCTATGCCGCAGAGCGTTTTAAGCCCGCCGAAATGATCGACGTCGCCACGCTGACCGGCGCGGTGGTTAAAGCCCTGGGCTACGACATTTCGGGATTAATGAGCAACAATGAAGCGTTAAGCCAGCGCCTGCAGCAGGCAGGCAGTCTGACGCAGGACCGCGTCTGGCCTCTGCCGCTGGACGAAAGCTTTGACCGCCAGGTCAAAAGTGCGATTGCCGACTACACCAATACGCCCCCCAACAACGCCGCCATTGCGGTGTCCGCCGCGCAGTTTCTGAGTAAGTTCTGCCACCAGCGCCCGTGGGCGCACCTGGACGTCAGCGGCACAGCGCTGTCGCGAGGGAAATTCACCCAGGCCAGCGGCCGCCCGGCACATTTGCTGACGCAGTATTTTCTGTCGCTGTGTGAGGGGAAATAGCGTTCCATCAACCTATAGCGCCCAAACGGGCGCTTAGCGTCTGGAATGATTAAGCTTCAGCCACGCTTCCGGCGTCAGGTTTTTCAGTCGGCTGCGGATAATCCTTTTATTGAGCAGATCTTCAAACTCCAGCAGCACCGCCCCCAGCCCCAGCCGCTTATCAAAGCGCTCGCCGTTTAACAGCGCATCCAGCTGCTGGTGATAATTGCCCTGTCCGGCTTTTTCCAGCCAGGATTCCTGCTCCGCCGTATGTAAAGGCACGTCTAGCGCACCGGCAAGCTTCCGGGTGAACGAGCAGGGTTTTGCCGTTAAGGACAGTACGGCCAGCGGTAACCCTTCGCGTAAAAAGCCCACCAGAGGCTCCGCCACCTCTTCACTGCCGCGTTCACGCAGCGCAACGGCCATATAACCAGAGGTTTTTTCGCTGAATACCAGCAGCTCGCCCTGCTTATGGCTAATGAGTTCCGGCAGCGGGAAGATATCCAGCACAAAATGGCCCGGCATCTGGCTAAGCGTCGGTTTAGTCATGCGCGACTGCTGCCAGTTTTGCAGCATACGGCTGACGCTGGCGCGGGAAATCCCCTGCTGAATCAGTAAACGGGCGGCCTCGAGAAGTTCGTCAAGGGAAAGCGCGAGGCGCAGACGCAGGAACACCAGCATCGACTCCTGTTCGTGGCTTAACGCCCGATGAATCGTATTGGGCCGATGAGACTTGTCGTAACAGTCGTCGCGCTTACGCCAGCGCCGAACGGTATCGACCGAAATGTTCAGCTCTCCCGCCAGCTCACCGTCAGTTTTTGCGGACTCCTGAATGTACTTACGCGTACGCGGCGTTGTTGTGGCGTTGGAGTGCAGCTTTATCTCCATCGAACCTCATCCATCGGATTGAAAAGGAAAGACAACAGTATAAAAGCTTCCCCAGAATGTTACTGCGCAAATAATCAAAGTCATGCTGAAAAAGAGGCGCAAGCGATTGCTCATCAGGTAAGACCAGCATTGGCAAAAAGAGTAGCAAAATGTGCGCAAGCTAAGTGTTTCCAGGGTTAACGTCACGCATTGAAACTATTTACCCCGTAATCACTATTTATTTCAACAGGTTATAACTAATTCAATTTTTTTGATTAAGGTCGTCAATTCTCTTCGATTTATTCTTCCGCTAAAAAGTGTGACCATAATCACATCGACGGAACAACGTCACCTTAACAGAACAACCTGCGAGAATTTAGCCATGAAAACCATCAAATATGCTGTAGCTGCAATTGCTCTTTCTACTCTGTCTTTCGGTGCTTTCGCTGCCCAATCCGTGAACGAAGCACAGGCACAGAACCTGAATAAAATGGGTGTTGTTTCCGCAACTGGTGCAACGACTCTGGATGGCCTGGAAGCAAAACTGGCGGCTAAAGCGGAAGCAGCTGGCGCAAGCTCTTACGCAATTACCTCTGCCAACACTGAAGGTCAAATGAGCGGCACCGCGGTTATCTACAAATAATCACGCGCTCAAGCATTACCCTCATTGAGGCCGGTACCCTCATCGGCCTTGATAGCACTACCCTTGTTTAACCCTGATGTTACCCTTGTTTGCCCGCGATGCCTGTCGCGGGCTTTTTTTTGCTTAGTATTCAGAAAACCTCATCCAGACGCGCCAGGCCAGCCTCAAGCGTCGCCACTTCGCCGGTGGCCAGCAGGCAGCAGGCCATCTGAATTTTCAGCGACTGCGGCACAGGCTCAACCCCGGCTACACAGCGCTCAATCCAGCGGGCGGTGACCGCAGGATCTTTGCCTGTCGGCAGCACGACGCCTTCCTGTTCGGTTTGCCGCTCGCTCACGATGCGGGTGCCCTGACCATCAATCAGCGTTATCTGCGGGCAGCGCTGCGGGTTGGCATATACCTCACCTTCCGTGCCGTGCATTAACAGCCCGCGTCCGCCGATATCGGCAAAAAACTTCGCCACTTTCGGCACATATTCCGGGTGAGAAACGCTCGCCAGACGCAGCGCGGCATCTTCCTCAAACGGCGTGGCCAGCTTCGCCAGCGTGTGCGCGCTGTTACGCACGCCCATGCGCCAACGCATCGCCAGCTGGGTTTCCATCGGCGGGCAAAGCGCACTAATCGGCAGGTAGACGGGATGATGAGACTCAAGCTTTGCCTGCGCCTGCCCGGCGTGTCGGGTCGGTTCAATGCCCAACAGCGTAAAGATAGTTTCCGTCAGTACTCGGGTTGGATCTTCGCTCACGCCGTGGACCACAACCGGGTAGCCAAGTTTGTTGAGCAAAAGCGCCAGCAGCGGCGTGAGGTTAGCCTGCTTACGGGCGCCGTTATAGGAAGGAATGACAATCGGCATCGGCTTGTCGGGCGGCGGCGTGAGCGTAATCACATGCTGCTTCATCGCCTCATAAAAACCGAGCATTTCCGCTTCGCCTTCGCCCTTAATACGCAGGGCAATCAGCACCCCGCCCAACTCAAGGTCAGGCACTTCGCCCTTCAGCATATGGCTATACAATCCGCGCGCGGTATCAAAATCGAGATCTCTGGCGTGGTTTTTCCCACGGCCAATTTCTTTAATGATTTTGCGATAGTCCATTCAGACTCTCCTTGCTATTTCTTGCTCACACGTTTGCGCCGTACAGTGTGTTTCGGCGTCGTTATTATCACTTTTGCTTCCGGCGCGTCAGGCTGTTCAATCGGGAATATTGGCAGCGCGGCCAGCAGACGCTCGCCGTAGCGTTTACTCAGCAGGCGGCGATCGTAAATGACTATCTCACCATAGCAGGCGTGACTGCGAATTAAACGTCCAACTTGTTGGATCAGGTTAAAAGAGGCGCTGGGCAAACTCTGCACCTCGAAAGGATAGCGGTTAAGGCTTTTCAGCCACTCCCCTTCGGTGACCACCACCGGGCTGTCTACCGGCGGGAAGGCAATTTTATGGATATGGACCTGGGTCAGCAGCTCGCCTTTCAGGTCCAGCCCTTCGGCGAAAGATTGCAGGCCGATAAGCACGCTGGTTTCTCCGGCCTCAACGCGCTTGCGGTGCAGCTCAACCAGCCGGTAGCGAGGCTGGTCACCCTGCACCAGCAGCATCAGCCGCAGGTCGGTAACGTGGGTTAAAAACTGCTGCATCGCCCGGCCGCTGGCAAACAATACCAACATGGCTTTGTGCTCGCCTTGTGCCAGCTGCGCGCGGAAGAACGCCGCCATCTCGGCAATATGCTGTGCCTCGTGCTCCATCAGCGGCTCAAAGCGCATCTTCGGAATCACGATTTTACCCTGCTCGATATGGTTAAACGGCGAGTCGAGATGGATAAAGCGGTCACCCGCCTTCTCACGCAGCCCGCTCATCTCCTGCAGGCGATCAAAGCGGTTGAGCGAACGCAGCGTGGCGGAGGTCACAATCACGTGCGGCACTTTGCGCCAGAGCATTTTCTCCAGCTGATCGCTGACGCGGATCCCCACACAGTGGAAGAACAGATGCGGCTGCCCCTCGCGGATTTCACGCGTCACCCACTTCGACACCGGTGCGCCGGAGGCCTGCTCCATTGCCGCCAGCTTCCACAGCTTGCTCTGCGCTTCAAAAAAGCCCAGCGCCCTGTTCATCTGCAGCAGCGCCCGATGCAGTCGCACGATGTCGTGGCTGGCGGTTTTTTCGCTCAGATCGTTCAGCAACGCTTCGGAGAGACTACGCAGCGCCTCCATCAGCTTTGCCAGGCGCTGGCAAATCACCATCACCTCTTCGGGCAAGACGCCCATTTCAAAGCGATGTTCGCCTTCCCGTTCCCCCGGCAGCCAAAGGCTAACGATCGTGTTAAACGACTGCAGCAGCTCGTACACTTCGTCACAGTGATTGGTCAGACGTTCAGGCATGGTCAGCGGCGGCGGGCTTTTGGGCCGGAACTGCGCCATGCAGGTTTCCACCAGCTTGCTGAACAGGTCGAGCTGCAGGCGGCTGTAGCCCGCCGTTACCTCCGCGCTCATTTCCAGCGCGTCGCGTGCAACGTCCGCCAGATGATGCCCTTCGTCTAGCACCAGCAGCAGGTTTTTCGCTTCCGGCAGTACCGCATCGCTTTCCAGCGCCGCCATCACCAGCGCGTGGTTAGCGACCACCACTTCCGCTTCATCGATTTCCCGGCGCGCCACAAAGAATGGGCACTCTTTATACCAATGGCAGTTTCGTCCCAGGCAGCTGGCTTTGTCGGTGCTTAGCCGCCGCCAGAGATCGTCGTCAATCGCCTCGTCGGTGTGATCCCGCAGCCCGTCCCATTTATAGCCGTCGAGGCTGGCTTTAAGTTTGGCGCAGCGCTGCTGTTCGGCTTTGCTGGTCGGCGACATTTCATCGTCCAGAAACGCCAGCAGATCGCCCTGCGTAAAGTTATCTGTCGCCAGTGCGGCCAGGTTGCGCGGGCACACGTAACGCCCACGGCCAAAGGCTGCGGTAAACTTCAGGTCAGGAATGATTTTGCGCAGCAGCGGCAGGTCTTTGCTGTAAATCTGGTCCTGCAGCGCGACGTTGGCGGTGCTGACCACCAGCGTTTTTTGATCCCCTCTGGCAATAGCAATACCGGGAATCAGGTAAGAGAGGGTTTTGCCGACGCCGGTTGGCGCTTCAATAGCCAGATGCCGCCCTTCTTCACTGGCAAGGGTTTTCGCCACCTCGGCGATCATCTGCCGCTGAGGCGCTCGTGGAATAAAATCCGGGATCTGCTGCTGTAACGCCTTATACCAGGCACCTATTTGCGCTTTTTGCGCCGACGACAAAGCCATAACATCACTTCTACTGTATAAACAGCCACTATTGTTTCACTTTTACTCCCCTGACAGTAGCGTTTTTTCCTCTTCTGCGAAGCTCATTCGGGAAAACGTTTTAACCGCGCTGGGGCGGTTAAAACGTGGAGACCGTTTTTAAACCAACCACGCGGCCAGCTTTTCGGCCTGCTGCGCAAAACGGTTAAACAGCCGCTTCAACACTTCCGGCTCCAGTTGATGAAACGGCAGACTACTCCACTGCACAACCTGCTGCCGATCGGGCAGCATCCCGGTGAGCACAGGTGGATAATCCATCCCCAGCAGATTAGCCTGTAGCAGCACCGTGAGCGTATCGGTATCGCTAAGCCGGATGGGTTGAACGGGCAGCATGCAGCTCAGCAGCAGGTGCCCAACCGGAGATTCGCTGATCTCCAGCGTCACGCCTTCACCAAGCTCAACGGAATAGCCTTCTGCGTTCTCAAGCTCGGCTCTTTGCCCCAGCTCATCGGTCAGTAGCGGCTGCAAAATTTGCACTAATTTTGAAGGTGCAGACATCATTAGTTCCCTAAAATTCGCCGGAATGCGGCCGTGACAGAGTTAGAGCGAGGCCGCGTTCGGGCCGGGGCTGGCGCAGTGCCGTAGACGTCTGGCGGAATAACCGGCGGTTCACGGTAAACCGGGCGGCTTGCCATCGCGTGCATCGGCGCGTGGGCGTGCATCGGCGGCGGGCCATAGCTGTAACCTGGTGCTGCGGCAGGCGGCGGGCCGTAGCTGTAAACCGGCGCGGCTGCAGGTGGCGGACCGTAGTTGAATGCGGGGCCATGAGCCGGCAACGGAACAGTGCTGTACATCCCTCCCGGCGCGGGAGGCGGTGGGGCATAAATGGGCATCGGGGCCGGGCGAATATCCACGGAGTTTGCCCGGCGACGAGGCGCGGTGGCTGGAACGGCATTAGATGCCGTTCTTGGTCGGCGCCCCCGGGAAGAAGATTCCGCGGCGAACGATTCCGTGCGCTGACGAGGCCGATCGTTACTGGTGAACGTTGGCGCAGGCGTTCCGCGCTGCTGGACTTCTGCCGCCGCCTGAGGCCCATTCACTCGAGAGCGCATCTGCCCAACGGACAGCGACTGATCAAAATGCTGCACAACGCCCCGGCTGTCGGTACCATCGTACTGAATACCCAGGTTATTGGAGGCGTGGCGCTGCACGTATCCCGGCCCTGCCACCACCGAGTCCCGCAGCTGTTCCGGGCTAAGCTTCGCGAGTTTTGGCGCGGCCTTGCGGAACGCTTTATCCACTTCCGCCTGCGTCGCTTTCTCGCCGCGCAGCAGCTTCTCGCGGACATCATCGTCCCTGTGGCCAACAGGATAGGTATGCAGTACGTGGTAACTGTCGCCGAATTTCGCGTCTTCTATCCGCATCGCCCGGCCAAATTCCGGCCAGGGGTCGGACACAATGGACTTCCCGTCTACGCGCGGATCGCCGATGACCACAAAGGCATGGTCTACGTCACGGTTGTGCACTACGGAAACCGGCTGCCTGACGCGGGTATTCGCCAACAATAGCGCATTCACCGCCGCCATTTCGCCGCAGTTGCCCGCTCGAAACTTAGCGGCCTCCCAGGCGCGCACCGTGTAGTCTCCGTTGCCGGTTCCCTTTTGCGAGAGGAGCGTTCGCTTATAGGATTCGGCCATCGTGGCGCGCACATGGTTCTTTTGGTTGCCCGACCCCATGTCCAGAATACGCCAGGTATCATCAATCGCTTTATTAGCGTAATAGAGCGCATCCGCCCGGCGCGACGATACCTTCACGGTGCAATCGAAATGCTGAGGGTTGTCAGGCTCCAGCGCGATGCGCATGGATACCCGTCGGTTTGAGTTACCGCTTATCAGGCCGGGATCGACCCGCAGGCTGGTATCAACGTTGTTTAACGGCATGATATCTCCCCACTTTAGTTGTTGAGTCAAAAGGTTAAGTGGGGAGAGTGGCGCGGTGGTTCCTGCCGCGAAAGAATTTACCCTGCGGCGTACTGCCCGCGCAGCGGCAGGCCGTGCTCCTGGCGAATACCGTTTTCGGACAGCGCTTCCCCCGCATACTTGCCGATCCCCACCGCGCGGGACTCCTCCTGTCCGGCCGGAGAGCCAGTATCGTAGCGGTCGGAAGTCCCCCCGGTGTATGTCCCCTTCATCATGCGGTAACCGTGAACCAGTTCATGGGCAAGGGAAACAAAGGCCAGCGAAGTATCGTCCAGCAGGCTTGGGCGACCGTGGGCATCGATAGCCACGGACTGCCGTGGGTTCCAGTCGACGCTGACGCTTGTCCCCTCGCCTTTCTTGCCGAGCGGCTGTTTTTGGGCCAGGTGCGTCGCTTTTTTATTGTGCGCCTTATCGTATTCGCTGCTGGAGAGGTGAAACCGACGAACCTGAGAGTCGGTCAGCACCGGGCGGGCAACCGTATTCGCCATCGCCGTCACCTTCACTTTAACGTAACGGCCCTGGGTGCTGAGGTTACGTAGCTCATCCACCAGGCTCCTGCCATTAGGCCGACTGAGCAGCTTTCGCAATGCGCTTTCAGCGGCGAGGTAGTCTTCCGGGCGGTGATATTCAATCGCGATATGTGGTGCAACATGGCTGGCAGAGATCGTACTCATCTTTTCCCCTTTGTATGACGTTAACGTCGCAGCAGCAGCGCTTCAACCTGACGGCGCTGAAGCCGGTCTTTTTCTGCCTCCGGCGTAGCCTGCCGTTCGCGCGGCGCGGCAGGCTGGCACCAGCGGCCAATCACCGACAGCGTCCAACTCAAACGCTCAAACAGGGGAAGCAGCGTGTCGAGATGCAGCTCGTCCAGCGGCAACGCCGCCCAGACCACCAACTGTGCACGGTCTTTATCGGCGGCAACGGTGACGGCTGGCTGCTGGTCAATGTTCAGGTTGGCCTGTAATAGCTCGAGAAGCAGCGCCTCGCCGGGGTTGTCGGGCAGCGCAAGCAGGCCCACCATCGCCAGCGTCATATTTTCCGTCAGTTCCAGAAAAACCGTCTGGCCATCGTCGAGCGTTAGCGAGTAGTAGCCCCGGGCGTTGAAAACAATGCCGGGAACATTCAGCTGTTTAAACAGCGGCTGGAGTTTGTGGTAGAGCTGCTCAGCAATCACCATGATTTCACCTGTCTCGGTCAGGAACATGGGGCGTGAGTGGCCGGCGGACGAAGCGGGTTCCGGGGAGAACTTGTAACAAGCTGCAACCTTATCGCTCCCGGCAAAGCTAGATTCGCCGCAGCGAGGCTGCTATGTTCATTTAACACGCGTCTTTGCAATTCGTGCGTGATAATTATTCTTATAAAAAAGAACGATTTAATAACTATAAATTATGGATGACAGACGGTATGGCAATCAGACTCCTCCTCGCGGACGATCACATTTTGATGCGCGAGGGCCTGAAACAGATTTTTTCACTGGATAAGAAAATCAAAGTGGTGGCGGAAGCGGGCTGTGGCAAAACGGTGCTGTCACTGCTGACGGAAACCGACGTAGATGTCCTGCTGCTGGATCTCTCCATGCCCGGTGACTCCGGGCCGGAGCTGGTACAGCAAATTACCCGCCTGTGGCCTATGCTGCCGGTGCTGGTACTGAGCATGCACAACGAGCCACAAATCGCCCAAATGGTCCTCGCCAGCGGCGCCCACGGGTTCATTACTAAAGACCAGGCTCCGCAAACGCTGCTGCACGCCATCCATCGCGTTGCCTCCCGGCAGCGTTACATAGACCCCTCGCTGGCGGAAGCCATCGTCTTTTCAACTCAGGAAAACGACCAGCTTCGCCGCTACGCCACGCTATCCCAACGTGAGAAGCAGATCCTCCGCCTGCTGAGCAGCGGCGAAAACATCAACGGGATTGCGGAAGTGCTAAGCATCAGCAACAAAACGGTCAGCACCCACAAGACCCGGATGATGGAAAAAATGCAGTTCGACAACAACGCCGACATCATCAAGTTTGCTATTCGCTATCATAAACTTTAGCCGGAGTCGGCTGGGTGTAAGGGATCTCGATATGCACACAGCTCCCTTTACCCGGCGCGCTGTGGATGTTAAACGCCCAGCCTTTCATCATGCAGCGCTCCCGCATGCTCAATAATCCAAAGGCCCCGTCGGATACCTGACCGGGGTCAAACCCTTGCCCGTCATCCTGAATACAAATCAGCACGACTTTGCCCCGAGTCAAAACTTTCACCTCCACTTCCCGCGCTTTGGCATGCCGCTGGACGTTGGTAAGCGACTCCTGCACCACGCGAAAAATGGCGGTCACCTCATCGTCACACAGCGCCACCGGCAGCGGCTGAATAGTCAGCGTACAAACGCCGGAACGGTGCTTGTTGAACTGGTCCCGCAGCCAGATAAGCGCGGGCTTCAGCCCCATATTCAGCACCGCCGGACGCAGCTGGGTGGCGATATCGCGCACCACTTTAATGGTGCCATCCACCAGTTGTGTCAGCGGTTCGACTTCCTGCCGCAGCGCAGGATGGTTCTGGCCCAGCAGAGAGATCCCTACCCGCAGCGAAGTCAGATGCTGACCCAGCTCATCGTGGATTTCCCGCGCCATATGTTTGCGTTCATTTTCGACGCTGCTTTGCAGCTTTTGGGTCATTTGCCGCAGCTGTTCGTGAGTCTGGCGCACCTGCTGCTCGGCAAAATATTGCCGGGAGGCCGGGCGAGCTATCACCAGCACGGATTTCAGCGTCTGCTGCAGCGTAAATTCAGGAATAAAACGCGCCTGGTAAATTCTCGACACCCTCAGGTCGGAGCGCACGCCGTGCAGCACGGCCTCCAGCTGAATATGCTTGCGCAGCACCAGTTGGAGCGAGCAGCTGATCTGCTCCATCAGCGTCGAATCGCCAATAAGCGAATTGATCTTCAGCCCGATGGCCGCCGCGCTCCTGGGCATACACTGCAGCGCCGTTTCGTTGGCATAGAGCAGCCGCTGCTCGCTGTCCACGCGCAGAATCGCATCCGGCATATTGTCCAGAATGTCGCGAAGCTCGTTTTCACGATCGTAGTAAAAACGATGAATATCATTGCGATAGCGGGTATCGCATACCACCATCATCACCCAGTTTTGCCGCTGAAACTCAAAGCGGCTCGGGCAAACCTCCACCGGAATAACCTGCGCTGCCGTCTGAAACCGGGCATTAATTTTATCGCCATACGGCGAATGTTCCGGCTGCTCCAGCTGTTGCTCAACCACCGCCAGCAGCGGCAGATCGCCATAGCCTCGCAGCCGGGTAAAAATATTTTCGCCCACCAGATGCCCGGCGCTTGCCTGGCCGGCATCTTCCGGCAGGCAAAGGCTGAGCGCCTTGTGGTTGGCAAAAACAATATTGAAATCCCTGTCAACAATGAAAACCAGTTCGCGCATGCTGTTAAAAGCGGCGCTCAGCAGTGCCTGAGTGTCATTGGGCCGTGGGTGCGGCCCGCCGTCTTGTTTCATAAAGTGTGATTCTTCTCATTCAGGGAGTCACGAAGCACCGCCCGCTCAGTTCAGGCTGTCCCACCCCAGATCCTGTTTCAAAGACTGCCGGAGACGGGAAAGACGGGAACGCACGGTGCCGATAGGAATAGTCATCCGGTCAGCCGCTTCCTGGTAACTGATATCGTGATCAACGATCAGCTGTAATAATTGCTGATAATCTTCAGGGAGTTGCGCAATGCGCTGCAACACTTTCGACAGGATGTCCTTACCCTCAGTCACCCCTTCCGGCTGCTCCGAATGCAGCAGCGTACCGAGCACGTCATCGTTTAACTCATCGTGCAGGTAGCTCACTTTGACGGATTTATAGTGATTTTTCACCAGGTTTACCGCAATCCCGAACATCCAGGTTTCCGGGCGCGACGTGCCGCAAAACTTGTGCTTATTGCGAATCACCTCATACCAGGTGTTCTGCACAAGGTCTTCTATATCGGCAAAATTTGCCACGCGTTTACGAATAAAATTGTATAGCCGCTGTTCGTTGTCGCGCATCACGCGCTCCCAGTTAACCACCGGAAACTCGCCCTGCACAACGTTGGACTCAAAAGCAGACTGGGCATCCGGGAAAACCTGTGATTCGAAATCAAACATTGCTGACATAGTGAACACCTTTTTATTGAATAGATTCAGGAGTTCGTCCTATAGCAAGCGCCATGCCAGCGAAAAATATCAACTCAATACATTGATTATTAACATTTAATTTTTATTAATCAGATAAATATGAGCAAAAACACACACAGCCCGAAAACGGGTTTGTGCAACTTTTTACACAACCCCAGCGGCGGAAATTTTTTATTTGTCGGGGAACCGCCCCAGGCCTTAGCCCACACACTGACAGGCGAATCGGGTAAGGCACACCGCAATGAACATGAGAATCCCCCAGCACCACCATCACCACAATCTGCGTCTCGAAACCGAACAGGCGGACGCGCTGGTCGATGAGCTAATCAGCGACACTAATAACGACAAGAGCGCGGCGAGCAGCTCATCGTCCGCCACCCGTGCAGCTCCCGCCCCGCAGCGGCCCGGTGCTGCTCAGGAGTCGATGGCGTCAGCCTTTGCGGAAAGCATCGAGCAGAAAATCAAACATGAGGAGCAACGCACGCAGGCCACCCAGCTGCGCCGTATCTCCGTGGCGGCTATCAAGGTCACTCACCTTGTGGAGCTGGGGAAACTGCTAGAAAGCCCGTCGGGGAAAGAGCAGGCCGAGCAGGAATCGGCCTTCGAACGGATGTTGTCGGGTGGCGACGGGAAGAACCCGACGCTGGATGATTTGCTCGAACAGGCCAATCACGACCCGGCCTCCGCATTTGTGACCCTTAGCCTGATGGCGATGCGCCTGCGTAACGGCAGCAACCCGGCGCTTGCGGCACGGGTCGAGCAAATGCTTGCCGACCTGCAGCAGCAGCACCCGGAAAAAATTAACGCCGGGGTAAATACCGCCCCGGCGATTGCCGCGTTCAGCAGCGATCCGGCGCAGAAGCGCGAAATGCGCAAACTCTATTACAGCGGCGTGATCAACCAGCAGTCCGCCGACAACATCATGGATGTGCTGCTGGACAAGTTTGGCGTCGACGGCTTCGTGCCCGCCCTGCGAACGCTGCAGCGCGCGCTTTCCGATGATATCGCCGCTTTGGCGCCTTCCGCCCCGCCGACGGCCCTGCGCCGCCTGCTCTCCGGGCTGAACGATACCCGTGCGATTACGCACACGCTGTCGGAAGTCGCCCAGTTCCTCGACCGCCTGAAGAGCAAATATTCCCACGTCACTATGGGGGCCGATGTCATGACTCGCTCCTTGCTCAGTATGTGCCGCAACGGCTTCTATTCCCGCGACCTCACCCAGCTTGGGTTGCAGGTAGTAGGTGAAAAACCCTTACAGCAGTCGCTCTTTTTCAACGGTCTGCTGACGCTGCTTCAGGCGCTGCCGGAAAAAATTTGGGGCGGGAACGATGAAACCCGCAGCAACGCCCTGCTTCTGCTGCGCACCCTGAACGGCGAATACGCCGCGTGGGAAAAACGCAGCCAGCTGGCGCAGTAAACGGACTTTACCAGGATTGAATAGCCCATGAACGCTTTGTTTAACCTTCTTAACCGGCTGGCAATAACCGCCATGCAACGCTCCGAAGTCGTCGGGGCTTTCATCGCGCTGGCGGTGGTGTTCATGCTGATCATCCCGCTGCCGCTGGGGCTGATTGACGTACTGATTGCGGTCAACATCAGCGTCTCATGCCTGCTTATCATGACGGCGATGTACCTGCCCAAACCGCTGGCGTTCACCACTTTCCCGGCGGTGCTGCTGCTGACCACCATGTTCCGCCTCGGGCTCTCTATCTCCACCACGCGCCAGATCCTGCTGCAGCAAAACGCCGGACATATCGTCACCGCCTTCGGCAACTTTGTGGTCGGCGGCAATCTGGCGGTGGGGCTGGTGGTGTTTCTGATCCTGACGGTGGTGAACTTCCTCGTTATCACCAAAGGGTCGGAGCGTATCGCCGAAGTGGCCGCCCGCTTTACCCTCGATGCCATGCCGGGCAAGCAGATGTCTATCGACAGCGATCTGCGCGCCGGGCTGATTAACGTCCAGCAGGCCAAAAGTAAACGTGAAGATCTGGCGAAAGAGAGCCAGCTTTTCGGGGCAATGGACGGCGCCATGAAGTTTGTGAAAGGCGATGCCATCGCCGGGATCGTGATCCTCAGCATCAACATGGTGGGCGGCTTTTGTATTGGCGTGCTGCAGTTGGGCATGGCCGCGGGCGACGCCGCCAATGTCTACTCCATTCTGACCATCGGCGACGGCCTGATTGACCAGATCCCGGCGATGCTTATCTCGCTCACCGCCGGGATGATGATCACCCGCGTATCGGCCAATGAAGACATCCCCAACAACAACATTGGCCGCGAAATAAGCGACCAGCTGACTAACCAACCCAAGGCCTGGATCATGTCCGCCATCGGCATGTTCTGCTTCAGCCTGCTGCCGGGCATGCCAACGGCGGTATTTATCGTGCTGGGGATAATCACTCTGGGCTCGGGGCTTTTCCAGATGTGGCGTGCCAAACGCGCGGCGGCCACCAGCACCAGCGGTGAGATTGTCGCCCCGGAAGCCAACGGTGAAGAAGACATTCGTACCTTCAACCCCAGCCGCCTGTTTGTCCTCAGCTTCTCATCCGCTCGCGCCGGCGATCCGGCGGCAATGGCGCTTATCGAAGACATTCGCCGCCTGCGTAACCGGATCGTGAACCAGTACGGCTTCACGCTGCCGGTGTTCAACATCGATTTTTCGCCGTACCAGCCCGACAATGAATTTCGTTTTCTGGTGTATGAAGTGCCTAAAGTGATTGGCACCTTTACCTCAAGTAAGCGGGCGCTGGACCACCGCCTGCTGGCTCAGGAAGAGACCGGCACCGAACTCAGCACGGAAACCTATCCGCAGGAAAAAGGCTGGGCGTGGCTGGAAGAAAACGACCCACTGCTGGATAAATTCCAGATGGAGTCCTGGAGTTCTCACCAGTTGCTGCTGGCCCGCATGGAAGAAGCGCTCTTTGCCAGCGGCCCGCGCTTTATTGGCCTGCAAGAGACCCGCGCCATTATCTCGTGGCTGGAGATGGACCTGCCGGAACTGGCACAGGAATTCCAGCGCATCTTCCCAATCACTCGCCTGAGCGCCGTGCTGCAGCGCCTGGTGGCGGAACGTATTTCGCTGCGCTCGGTGCGAAGCATTACCGAGTCGCTGATTGTGCATGGCCAGCACGAGCGCGATGTGGGCCTGCTGGTCGACCAGGTTCGAATCGATATCAAAGAACACATCTGCCACCAGTACAGCCACGATGGCGGGATACAGGTTTGGCTGCTGACGCCGGAAACCGAAGAGATCCTGCGCGACAGCCTGCGCCAGACGCAGAACGAAACCTTCTTCGCCCTTAGCCAGGACAAACACGCCCTGCTGCTGGAACAGCTGCGGGAAGTGTTCCCCCTGTTCCAGCGGCAAACCAGCGTGCTGCTGTCCGCCCAGGATTTACGTAGCCCGCTGCGCCTGCTTATCCAGGACGAATTCCATCACGTCCCGGTGCTTTCGTTCGCCGAACTGCAATTTAACCTTCCGGTCAACGTGCTGGGGCGCATTGATATTCACGAAAACGCGCTTGACGCCTTCACTGCATAAAGGGTGCTGCCATGTATGAGCTGAGAGTATTAAACGGATTACATGAAGGCGCGGCGCTGCCGTTAAGCGGCGAGTGCTGGCAGTTGGGCAACGCGGCCGACAGCGATTTGCAGCTCAACGATGGCGGCATTAAAGCCAGCCATGCCCAGCTAAGCCGCAGCGCCGAAGGTTGGCTGCTCACGCCGATGGAGGGCACCGTTTGCCACCGCCACGGTGAGCGCCTGAGCACACAGCAGCTCTGGCAGCCCGGTGAAATCTTCGCCGTCGGCGGCGTCTGGCTGACGCTTGCTGCCGCCGACGACGAGTGGGATAACCGCCCGCCGCCGCCGTTGCCTGTTGCCAGCCCGAGCGAACCGGCCCCCACCCTACGCGAACCCGTCGGCGGGACACAAAGCAAACCGGCTCCGGCTGCACGCCGTTCGCTGCTGGCAAAGATCCTGCCCCGCTGGGCGCAAATCTTCACCCTGTCCAGCCTGATGCTGCTGACCTTTACCATCTTCAGTTGGGTGCTACAGCCCGGCATCGCCCAGCAGAACAGCGACGACGAGCCGCAAATTAAACCGGCTATTACCAACAGCAACGAACTGCGCAGCGTGCTGGAACAGGATCTCCGCGAACGCGAGCTTTATAACAAGGTGCAGCTCACCAGCACACCGCAGGGTATTACGCTCACCGGCGACCTGCAGGAAAACCAGTTGCCGATTGTCAGCCGTATGGTGGACAGCATCCGCGGCGATTATCAGCTCAAGGTGGCGCTGACTAACCAAACTAAAGTGCGTGAGGCCGTGCTGCCCTTCCATATCGTGCAAATTACCGCCGGACCGCACGCCAACATCGTGACCGAGGACGGGCAGCGTCTGTTTGTCGGCGACGAACGTAACGGCCTGCGCCTGACCGGCATTACCGCCGACAGCGTGCAGTTCGGCGGCAAGGAAAACATCGCGGTGAAATGGTAATGGTGCGCTATCAGACCGACCTCAACGCCTGGTTTGCCCAGCGCCATAGCAGCCTAAGCCAGCTTTCCGCCGTCAGCGCCTATGGCCGCATCACCGGCATCAGCGGCATTCTGCTAGAAAGCAGCTTGCCGCAGGCGCGCATCGGCGACCTGTGTCTTATCAGCCGCAGCGGCGACACCGAAGTAATGGCCGAAGTTGTCGGCTTTAACCCTCGCCACACGTTGCTTTCCGCGCTGGGACCGCTGGACGGCATCGCCCAGGGCGCCCGCGTCACGCCGCTGTTTCAGCCCCACTCGATTAGCGTGTCGGACAGCTTATTTGGCAGCGTGCTGGACGGCTTCGGCCGCGCTATTGACGAAGACAGTCTGTCTGCTTTTGCGCTGGCCAGCGAAACGCCGGACGCCCGAGGCGTGCTCGGCGATGCACCGCCGCCCACGGACAGGCCGCGCATTGATACTCCGCTGCCAACGGGGATCCGCTCCATCGATGGCGTGCTGACGATTGGCGTGGGCCAGCGCGTCGGCGTTTTCGCCGGGGCCGGCTGCGGCAAAACGACCCTGCTCGCCGAAATGGCACGCAACACACCGTGCGATGCCATTGTGTTTGGCCTGATTGGCGAACGTGGCCGAGAACTCCGCGAATTCCTCGACCACGAGCTGGACGCCGAGCTGCGCTCACGCACCGTGCTGGTTTGCTCCACCTCTGACCGCAGCAGCATGGAACGCGCCCGCGCGGCGTTTACCGCCACGGCCATTGCCGAGGCATTCCGTAACAAAGGCAAAAACGTCCTGCTGATTATCGACTCGCTAACGCGCTTTGCCCGTGCCCAGCGCGAAATTGGCCTGGCGCTCGGCGAACCTCCGGGCCGTGGCGGACTGCCGCCGTCGGTTTATACCCTGCTGCCGGGACTGCTCGAACGCGCCGGAAAAACCTCGCGCGGCTCCATCACCGCCCTTTATTCGGTGCTGATTGAACAGGACTCGATGAACGATCCCGTGGCCGACGAAGTCCGCTCGCTGATAGACGGCCACATAGTCTTAACCCGACGCCTGGCCGAGCGTGGGCACTACCCTGCCGTGGACGTGCTGGCCAGCCTAAGCCGAACCATGAGCAACGTCGTCCCACGAGAACACATTGCCGAAGCCAGCACGCTGCGCCAGATGATGTCGGCTTACCAACAGGTTGAAATGCTGATCCGCCTCGGCGAATACCAGCCGGGAAATGACCCAATGACCGACGCCGCGGTGCAGTCTCAGTCGGCCATCAACGCCTTTTTACGCCAGGCCAACCACGCCCCGAGCGACTTTGTCGATACCCGCCAGCAGCTGCAGGAGGTGATTGCTTATGCGCCGTTATAGCGAGGCCGAAACGCCGTCCTCACCCGATCCACAGCAGATTGCTCTGGAACAGGTGCTGAAGATTTTGCTCCCCATCCGGCGGCGGCGCTTACGCCGCTGTGAAAGCGAGCAGCGCCAGCATGAGCAGCAGCTTCGTCGCTGCCAGCAGGCCGTCGAACGGGGTGAGCAACAGCTGGCAGAACAGAAAATCGGCTATTTGCAGCTACGCAATGATTTCGTGCCCCGGCACGCGGGCGTCACGCAGCCGCTTAACGACCTGCGGGAGACGCTGGATGTAGAGAAATCCAGCCGTGCGGGTGTTATTCAACAAATTCAGCAAACGCACCAGTTGCATACAGAGGCGCAGCAGCAGCAAGAACGCCTCACCGCCGCGCAGTCAGCCGTGCAGCGCTGCCAGCGGGACATCGAAAAAATGGAGTATTTGCTCAACCAAAATCAGGGGAACGCCTTATGATTCATCACGCGCTAAAAAATCCTCACCCACAGCCGAGGCTTTGGCAACAGGCTCATCCGGCCCCGCAGCCGCATCACCAGCCGGAGAGCGCCCCACAAACGCCAGCCCCTCGCGCACCGCGCACGGCGGTGAATAGCATGCCTACAATGCCGCAAATGCCGGCCCGAAGCGCCTCCTCCTTTAGCCGGGCCAGCGACCGTCAGAAGCTATCGCGGGATGAAAAAGAGTTCAGCGATCTCCTGTCTGATGATGAACCAGCCCCGGTGATGCCTATTCTCGCGCTTAACCTGTTTGACGGCTCGCTCGGCGGTACCGAACAGCCGCAGCAGGCCAGTGAATCCCAGTCCTCAGCCCTACAGGCAATGCTGGAATCGCATCTGGTGCAGGGTATTGAACAGCAGGAAAGCCTGCCCGCCCGCTTTAGCCTGCTGCTGCCGGATTTAGGCGAAGTGGTGGCACAGGTTATCCCGGCCAATGGCGATGGGCTGGATATTGCACTCGGCTTTTCCGCCGAGGCCTGGGACAAAGTTCGCGGCTTTGAAAAGGACGGACAGGGCTCGCTCAGCGGCCGTCTGGGGAAAAACGTTCGCCTCCGCTTTAAGCGGCGGGAGGCGGTATGAAACGTCTGGCGCTTGCCGCTCAGTCAGCGGATGAAGCCCGCCTGCGGCGCTGGACCGGCAGCGGCTGGCGGCTTCCTTTTTTTCGGGAGGAGCTGGCCGGCGAACTCCGCCTCCTGCCTTCCCGTACGCAGAACCAGCCCGAGATACTGCCTGAAGCCTTCCGCTGCGCGGCGGGCACGCTGTTTTTTAGCGACCCGCTGCCGGTACTGGGGCTAATGGCAGATTGCCCGGCGCTGCCCGGCATCGCCACCGAGGACAATGCCTGGTACTGGCGCTATTTCAGCCAGCAGCTCAGCCCTCAACTGGCCGAACTCTTTGAATTTCTGCAGCCCGCAGAAGAGCAGCAAAAGCCTGACATCACGCTGCGCCTTGAGGTTTTTCTCGGCGAAGCCCAGGCCAGCACCCTGCTGTCGCTCTCCTGGGCCACGCTGCATCAGCTTGCTCAGCATCCGGCCTGGCAGCGGCTGATGGCCCCGCTTAACCCTGAAACTCCGCTCCAGTTACCGCTGACCGTTGGCAAGCTCAAGCTTTCCGCAGGTGCCGCCCGCCGCCTGGCTAATGGAGATTTGCTCCTGCCGACCGAGGCTTTCTTTTCACCGGAAGGGCACGGCGTCATGCCGCTGGCGCGACGACAATTTCAGGTTCACCTGGAACTGGCGAGCGAAACAACTCACAGAGACTTACTACACATTACGTTTAGCGAGGAGCTAACCATGACTTACCCGAACGCCTCCCAGGAGTACGACGATCAGCAGGACGGCGAGGAAGTGGTACCCGCCGGGGAATGGCAAACAACACGGGGGAGTTTCGACGACTTGTCGCTGGATTTGACCATCCGCTGCGGCAACTTACAGCTTACGCTCGGCGAACTGCAGCAGCTGGATGCGGGGTCAACGGTATTGGTTCAGCACGTCACGCCGGGTGAGGCGCTGCTGTGTCACGGCAATAGCCTGCTGGCCAAGGGCGAACTGGTGGACGTTAACGGCACGCTCGGTTTCCAGGTGACTAGCATGCTTCGCCAGGCAGGTTCATCCCTGGAACCCGTCTGATGGCCGAGAATATCAGCTCATTCAATCCGCTCGCGCTGGCCATCCTGCTGGGGGCCATTTCGCTGCTGCCCCTGCTGCTGATGATCACCACCAGCTTTCTCAAGATCTCAATGGTGCTGATGCTGACGCGTAACGCCATCGGGGTGCAGCAAACGCCGCCCAACATGGCGCTTTACGGCATCGCGCTGGCCGCCACGCTGTTCGTGATGGCGCCGGTGTTTGACGGGATGCAAACCCGCTTCAAGGAAAAGCCTCTCGATACCACCAGCGCCGAGCGCCTGGAGAACAGTTTGCAGTACGGCATCAAGCCGCTGACCGACTTTATGCTGCGCAACAGCGACCCGGACCTCGAAACACACCTGATGGAAAACAGCCAGCGCATGTGGCCTAAAGATCTGTCGGAAAAGGTTGTGCACCAGCGCGATAACCTGCTGATCCTGATCCCAGCGTTCGTGCTGTCCGAGCTGCAAAACGGCTTCAAGATCGCCTTTTTAATTTTTATCCCCTTCCTGGTGGTGGACCTGATTGTCTCCAACGTGCTGCTGGCGCTCGGGATGCAAATGGTGTCGCCGATGACCATCTCTTTGCCGCTCAAAATTCTGCTCTTTGTGATGGTGAGCGGCTGGACGCGCCTGCTGGACGGCCTGTTCTACAGCTATATGTGAGGACGTTATGGACATGATCTACATGTTTAAGCAGGCGGTACTGATGGTGGTTGTGCTCTCCGCGCCGCCGCTGGTGGTCGCCGTGCTGGTGGGCATTGTGGTGTCCCTGCTGCAGGCGGTGTTTCAGCTCCAGGATCAGACCCTGCCCTTCGCCATCAAGCTGGTGGCCGTGGGCACCACGCTGGCGCTGAGCGGCCGCTGGATTGGCCTGCAAATGGTGGAGCTGGCGCAGTCCGCCTTCAACATGATGGCCGCGTCCGGAACCCTGCGATGATTGCCGCCGAACTGACGCCCATTTTCAACGGCATGCTGGGACTTGGGCTGGCAATCGCCCGTATTTACCCTTGCGTGCTACTGACGCCGCTGTTTGCGTTCTCTGCCCTGAAAGGGATGATCCGCACGGCGGTTGTTGTCCCTCTGGCGCTTTTTGTCACGCCGACCATTGTGCCAATGTTGACTAATGCCCCGCACACGCCGTGGGGCATTGTCGCCATGATGCTGAAAGAAGTGGTGCTGGGGATTTTTCTTGGTTACCTTCTGGCGCTTCCCTTCTGGCTGTTTGAGTCCGTTGGCGTGCTGTTTGATAACCAGCGCGGGGCGCTGAGCGGCGGCCAGCTTAACCCGGCGTTGGGCGCAGACGAAACGCCGCTCGGCTACATGCTTTTGCAGTGGTCGATGATGGTGCTTATCGTCAACTTTGGCCTTTCCCTGGCCACTCAGGTTATTTGGGACAGCTACCGGCTGTGGCCGGTGGACAGCTGGCTGCCGGACTTCCGCGAGCAGGGATTCCTGGTGTTCCTCGACCAGGTGAAGCAGATGTTTATCGACACCATTCTGTACGCTGGCCCGCTGGTACTGCTCCTGCTGTTCCTCGATTTTGCCGTCGGGGTGCTCAGCATCTACAGCCCTCAGCTGCAGGCTACGGTGCTGACCGTGCCGCTGAAGTGCATCGCCGGGCTGCTGTTCTTTATCTTTTACCTGCCCACGCTGGAGTATTTCGCCGGCCACCAGTTCAGCAGCCTGCGCGATTTAATCCCGCACCTGGCGGATATTCTGCCCGCCCGTCAAACCACCTGGTAACGCCGCTTCGGAGGGTGCCAAGCCGTGAGTGAAAAAACAGAGAAGGCCAGCCCCCATAAACTTCAGGAGGCCCGCAAAAAAGGCCAGGTCAGCCAGAGCCAGGACATTCCCAAACTGCTGATTATGTTCGGCGTGCTGCAGCTTATTTTTTCGATGATGGAGGCCAGCATGGCGAAGCTTCAGGCGCTGATGCTCCTGCCGCTGATGCGCCTCAGCAGCCCCTTCAACCAGGCGTTAGGGGAAGTGGGTGGTGCCGCGCTGCTGACCGTCGGGGTGTTTTTTATGATGACGGTGGGCACCGTGATTCTGCTGCGCATCGCCGCAGGCTGGATCCAGTTTGGCCCGCTGTTTGCCATCGCCGCGCTGGCCCCGAAGCTTGAGGCGCTGAATCCGCTGAATAAATTCAAAGAGATGTTTTCGGTGAAGCAGTTTATTCAGATCCTCAACAGCCTGCTGAAGGCCATCACCCTTTCCGTGGTGTTCTGGCTGCTTATCAAGCCCCGCCTGTCGCAAATGGCCAATCTTTCAGGCGGCACGTTGGACGGCTTCTGGCATGCGGGCGTGGCGATTCTGGAAACCCTCGCTCACACCATCGTTGGCGTGATGCTGGTATTTTCGGTGGCCGACTTTGCGCTGCAGAAATACTTCTTCCTTAAGCAGAACCGCATGAGCCACGAGGACGTAAAAAACGAATATAAGCAGATGGAAGGTGACCCACACACCAAGGGCCACCGCAAACACGTCGCCCATGAAATCCTCAACGCCCCGGCAAAAAAAGTCACTCCGCAAGAGATGGAAAAAGCCGACGTTCTGCTGGTGAACCCGACGCACTTCGCCGTGGGGCTGCGCTATCTTCCGGACGAAACGCCGCTGCCGGTGCTGCTGTTTAAAGCCCAGGACGAAGACGCCAAAGCGCTGATTAAACTGGCCCATGCCGCCAATATCCCGGTGGTGCGCTACGTCTGGCTCACCCGTAACCTTTATCGCACCACCGAAGAAGGGGCCTATATTCCGCGCGACACGCTAAAAGCGGTGGCCGCTATTTACCGCCTGCTGCGCAAGCTTGAGGGCCGCCTGAAGGGTGAGACGATTGAGTTTGAGGAGTAATGGAGCGATCGCCCCTTCCTTGTGCTCTGTCTTAGTCACATTTAACTTGTGAATCCTCCAGGAGATATCTTTCGCTCCGCA
>NZ_BCTL01000011.1 GCF_001571265.1 Cedecea neteri NBRC 105707 = ATCC 33855
CGTTCACCGGTTCGGTAGATACAGGTAAATACGTACTTGAGGTGAACGGAACTTAAGCTAACGCTTCATAGAGGTGCTCTGCCGCCTCCCTGCGGAAAGCGACCCCGCACCAACTCTTCATCACTTTATCGCATTGGATATATCGTATATTTATATGCAAAGCGCAATTTTGACTTTGTGAATTGAGATAACTCACCTAACGTAAATACACAGAGAAAAACCGATAAAAAACACAATTACAGGGTACACACATGCAAAAAAAAGTCCTGCCATTACTGCTGCTGGCTGCGCTGTCTGCAGCTTCCCACGCTGCCACGCCACCGGATACCCTGGTGGTTGCTCAAGGCCTGGATGACATCGTCAGCCTTGACCCGGCCGAAGCCAACGAACTCTCCAGCATCCAGACTGTACCAAGCCTTTATCAGCGTCTGGTGCAGGCAGACCGCACGGATCCGGCCAAAGTAGTGCCGATTCTGGCAGCAAGCTGGCAGGGCGATGCAGCGAATAAGAAGCTGACCATCAAGCTGCGTCCGGACGCTAAATTCGCCTCCGGCAACCCGCTGCGCCCGGAAGACGTAATCTTCTCGTACACCCGCGCGGTGACGCTGAACAAATCCCCGGCCTTTATTCTGAACGTGCTGGGCTGGCAGCCGGACAACATCGCCAGCCAGCTGAAGAAAGTGGATGACCACACGCTGGAAGTGCACTGGACCGCGGACGTCAGCCCGGCGGTTGCGCTGAATATTCTTTCCACGCCTATCGCCTCTATCGTGGATGAAAAAGCAGTTGAACCCAACGTGAAAGCAGGTGACTTCGGCAACGAATGGCTGAAAATGCACTCTGCCGGCAGCGGCCCGTTCAAAATGCGCGTCTACCAGCCGCATCAGGCTATCGTCCTGGATGCCAACCCGACTTCTCCGGGCGACGCGCCAAAAGTGAAGAATATCATCATTAAAAACGTACCCGATCCGGCCGCTCGCCGCCTGCTGATTCAGCAAGGTGACGCCGATATCGCCCGCGATTTAGGCTCTGACCAGACCAGCGCTCTGGAAGGTAAGCCGGGCGTGAAGGTGCTGAGCATTCCTTCTGCCGAGCAGAACTATTTAGTGTTTAACGTCGGCAACAACGCCAACCCGCTGCTGAAAAACCCGGCGCTGTGGGAAGCGGCTCGCTACCTGGTCGATTATCAGGGCATCACCAAAGATCTGCTGAAAGGCCAGTACTTCGTTCACCAGAGCTTCCTGCCGGTCGGCTTCGCGGGCGCGCTGGAAAACACCCCGTTCAAATTTGACCCGGCGAAAGCGAAAGAGATCCTGGCGAAAGCGGGCATCAAAGACGCGCATTTCTCGCTGGATGTGGAAAACAAACCGCCGTTTATCACCATCGCTCAGTCCATGCAGGCAAGCTTTGCCCAAGGCGGCGTGAAGGTGGATCTTCTGCCTGCGGCGGGTAGCCAGGTTTACGCCCGCGTTCGTGCGAAGCAGCACCAGGCTGCGATTCGCCTGTGGATCCCGGATTACTTCGACGCCCACTCCAACGCCAGTGCCTTCGCCTATAACGACGGCAAAGCCAGCACCGTCGCCGGGCTGAACGGTTGGCAGATCCCGGAACTGAACAAACAAACGCTGGCTGCCGTAGCAGAAGCCGATCCGGCCAAACGCAAAGATCTCTACACCAAACTGCAGGAAGAGCTGCAGCGCAGCTCCCCGTATGTGTTTATTGACCAGGGTAAAACCCAGGTTGTGGTGCGAGATAACATCAAAGGCTACCAGCAGGGCCTGAATGCGGATATGGTGTATTACGATAACGTCACGAAATAACTGAACGGCCCCTCGCCCCGCCCTTTCCGTCGTGAAAGAGGCTGGTCGGGGGGTTAATCACCATTAGCGCATAAAAGAGTTACCCATGTCCGAAGTCTCGCCTTCGTCGCAGCGTCTGCGGCGTCCGCTGCTTACCCTGCTTCAGGGAATATTTACCCTTGCCTTGACCCTTATTGGCCTGCTGCTGATTACCTTTGCTTTGTCCGCGCTTTCCCCTGTGGACAGGGTGCTGCAAATCGTCGGCGATCACGCCAGCCAGTCCACTTACGATCAGGTTCGCCACCAGCTCGGGCTGGATCGGTCTTTGCCCGTGCAGTTCTGGCATTATCTGGTCAATCTCGCCCACGGCGATTTGGGCATAGCCAGCTCAACCGGCCAGCCGGTGCTGCATGATTTACTCTCGGCTTTCCCCGCCACGCTTGAGCTTGCCACCCTGGCGCTGATCGTCGGCAGCGTGCTGGGCGTACTTTTTGGCGTGCTTTGCGCCCGGTTTGCTGGTTCACCGCTGGATCTGGTGGTGCGCACGTTTACCCTGCTGGGCAACTCCGTGCCTATCTTCTGGCTGGGCCTGCTGATGCTGGCGCTGTTTTATGCCCGCCTGCAGTGGAGCGCCGGGCCAGGGCGGCTCGACGATATTTACCAGTACAGCGTCGAAGCCAAAACGGGCTTCGTGCTGATCGATACCTGGCTTTCCGGCGATAAAGGCGCGTTCCTCAACGCCATTAACCACCTAATTCTGCCGGTGCTGCTGCTGGCCTATTATTCTCTCGCCAGCATCACCCGCCTGACCCGCACGGCCTGCCTGAGCGAAATGAACAAAGAGTACATTACGCTCGCCCGCGCGAAGGGCGCAGGTGACATGACGATTCTGCTTCGTCACGTTCTGCCAAACATTCGCGGCACGCTGTTCACCGTGATCGCGCTGGCTTACACCAGCATGCTGGAAGGCGCCGTGCTGACGGAAACCGTCTTCTCCTGGCCGGGCATTGGCCGCTATCTCACCACCGCGCTGTTTGCTGGTGATACCACCGCGATTATGGGCGGCACGCTGCTGATCGGCGCGTCGTTTGTGCTGATCAATAACCTGACCGACATACTGGTGCGTGCCACCGACCCGAGGATCCGCTGATGCCGTCTTCTCTTTTTCTGCGACGCATGCTGCGCTCCCCGGCCGCCCTTAGCGGGCTGATTATCATTGCCGGGCTGGTGCTTATTGCGCTGTTTGCGCCACTGCTGGCCCCGTTCGATCCTAACTGGCAGGACGCCGCCGCGCGCCTGCAGGCACCCAACGCTCACCATCTGCTGGGCACCGACAGCTACGGTCGCGACCTGCTTTCTCGCCTGCTTTACGGCACCCGCCCGGCGCTGGGCCTGGTGCTGCTGGTGACGGTCATTACCCTGCCGGTTGGGCTGCTGATTGGCATTCTGTCCGGCTATTACGGCGGCTGGCTGGAGCGCATTCTGATGCGCTTTACCGACGTGGTGATGTCGATGCCGCGCCTGATCCTGGCCTTTGCCTTTGTGGCGATGCTTGGCCCTGGCCTGGTTAACGGCGCGCTGGCGCTGGCTTTGACCACCTGGCCCGCCTATGCCCGTCAGGCAAGAAGCGAAATACAGCGGCTGCGCCACAGCGATTATCTCGCCGCCGCAGAAATGATGGGGATTAAAGGCCTGCGGCTGCTGGGCGGCCACATCCTGCCGCTGTGCCTGCCTTCCGCCATCGTGCGCCTGGCGCTGGATCTTGCTGGGATTATTCTTGCCGCCGCCGGGCTGGGTTTCCTCGGCTTAGGCGCCCGCCCGCCGATGTCCGAATGGGGCGCCATGATTGCCGACGGGATGCAGGTCATTTTCGACCAATGGTGGATTGCCGCCATTCCGGGCACCGCCATTCTGCTGAGCAGCCTGGCCTTTAACCTGCTGGGCGATGGCCTGCGCGATGTGCTGGAGCCGCAACATGACTAACAGAATTACCGTTTCCGGGCTGAATATCGACTACCCCGGCAGCCGGGTTGTCAGCAACCTTTCCTTCGCCCTCGGCAATGAACGCCTGGCGCTGGTGGGTGAGTCTGGCTCAGGAAAATCGATGACGGCGCGAGCCCTGATGGGGCTGGTACGTAAGCCAGGCAAAGTGAGCGCAGAGCAACTCAACGTGCTGGGGCACGACCTGCTCGATATGAACGCCCGTAGCTGGAACCAACTGCGCGGCAGCGATATCGCCATGGTGCTACAGGACCCGCGCTATGCGCTGAACCCGGTGAAAAGCGTGCTGCAGCAAATTGACGAAGCGCTCCGGTTGCACCAAAAGCTGTCCACCGCCGAACGCCGCGATCGCTGTCGCGAACTGGTGCAGTCCGTAGGTTTACCGGACACAGTGCTGCAGCGTTACCCCGGCGAGCTGTCCGGCGGCATGGGCCAGCGCGTGATGATCGCCATTGCGCTCGCCAATAACCCGAAAGTACTGATTGCCGACGAACCTACCTCGGCGCTGGATGCCCGTCTGCGTAATCAAATCCTTGAGCTGCTGGTGGCTCAATGCGAACAGCGGCAAATGGCGCTGCTGCTGATCAGCCACGACCTGCCGCTGGTGGCGGAACACTGCCACCGCGTACTGGTGATGTATCAAGGCCAAAAAGTCGACGAAATGGCGGCGAGCGATCTGGCGCAGGCCACGCATCCCTACACGCGCACGCTCTGGACCTGCCGTCCTAATGCCGACACCTTCGGCCAAATGCTGCCGACGCTGAACCGCAGTGAATTCCAGCCAGGAGAGACTCATGGCGATCGTTAACATTGAAAATCTGGGCGTCGAGTTTGCCGCGAAGGGCGGCATCAAAACCGCCGTCGCCGGGGCCAGTTTCGCCATTGAACAGGGCGAGACGTTTAGCCTGATTGGCGCTTCCGGCTGCGGGAAATCGACCATCCTGCGCGTGCTTGCCGGGCTACAGCGTGAGTGGAAAGGCCGCGTGGAACTGTTGGGCAATAACATTGTTGCCGGGAGACGTTTTCAGGGAGCCCTGCGTCGCGAAGTGCAGATGGTGTTTCAGGATCCTTACGCCTCGCTGCACCCCAACCACACGATTTGGCGCACGCTGGCCGAGCCGCTGAAAATCCACGGAGAAAGCGAGATTGAAGCCCGAGTGGCGGAAGCCTTAGAGCAGGTCGGGCTCCCGGCCGATGCGGCGAAACGCTACCCGCACCAGCTTTCCGGCGGCCAGCGCCAGCGCGTGGCGATTGCCCGTGCACTGCTCTTGCGTCCGAAAATTTTGCTGCTCGACGAACCGACCTCCGCGTTGGATATGTCGGTACAGGCTGAAATACTCAACCTGTTGAACCGCCTGAAGCAGCAGCACGGCATGACCTACCTGCTGGTCAGCCACGATGCCGACGTGATTGCCCATATGTCTGACCGCGCGGCATTTATGGCGAACGGCGTGATTGAGCGCAGCTTCGATCGCACCGCGCTGGTTAACGGTGAGCACAGGATGGCGCACGCGTAACGCGCTATTCCAGCGTGACCATCTCTTCGTCAGACAAAGCCAGAATGCAGCGATTGCGGCCGGTGTTTTTGCCGTAATACATGGCTTTGTCTGCGCGTCCAATGGCGCTGTGCAGGGAATCATCCGCAGAGACAAAGGTCAGCCCCCCGGTCACCGTCACGCGGATAGCCTGGTCGTCCACGCTAACCGGGTGGCTGGCTAAATGCTGGCAAATACGTTTGCCTGCGCCTTCTGCCTGCTCCCGGCTGCTCGCCTCCAGCAGCATAATAAACTCCTCGCCGCCGAAGCGATAAATGCGCTCCTCGTTGCGCGTGGCCTCTTTCAAAATGGACGCAACGCTGCGCAGAACATCATCCCCCGCATTGTGCCCCCAGGTGTCATTGATCGTTTTAAAACGATCGATATCCAGGATGAGCAAATAAAGGCTGCGCTCCGCACGCTCGCAGCGGGAACGAATCAGCGGGAATTCCTGATACATCAAATGCCGCAGCGGCAGGCCGGTTAACGCGTCGTACAAATTACGGTAGGAAAAAAGATACTCTTTATATTGATCGATGCTGGAAATAAACTGTTGCTGTGCTTCATTGTAATGATTTAGTAATTCCGCGCTAACCTGCCTGGCGATAATTGATAACATTAATGCCCTGGCTGCGGCGTGCATGGCGATATGGTGCTTATCAATCAGCAGAATTAATTCTCTGTCGAGGCTGACGCCCTGCATACGCTGGGTCAGCCAGCGGCTAAAGCGGCAGTGCTGATGGGCGTGTAAATCATTTATTTCTTTATCCGGCTCGCCGCCTAACAGGCTGAGGCGCAGGCATTTATTTGCCCAGTTATAATGATCGCGGATGGCGATATTCAGCTCAGATAAAGAGCTATCGATGTCCTTTATATTGATAGTCACGCTGTGCACACCTTGTGTTTAATGGGTCAATTTAATATCCACCACCTGATGATAACGAATATCGCGGGTTAATTTTCACGCCGAATCATAACTTAAACAAACCCTAAACGAATAATCCATATTAAAAACTTTACGAATAAGGACATTTATTGCCACAAGGTATTTCAGAATAAATAAGCATCTATTAACCATTAAGAAATGCTAAACAATAATATACGTCGTCTTTATTTTCCTTTGCGCCATACGGAAACATTTCGCCCCAAAATGGTGCATTGCACGTCAACGTGCCTCGCCTCTCCTCCCTCAGACGACAGCATTAAAACACGCAAAATGTAATCTATTGTGATTAATTATTGCACAGACGCGGTCCTGCGGGCGTTTATCCCGATTTCACTTACGGAACGCTACCTGGCGCAATCCCTGCAATACTTATTTTGTGTATCGCGTGATACGCCACACCCAGGAGCACATTTTGAACAGGTTACCTTCCAGCGCCTCGGCCCTTGCCTGTACGGCGCACGCACTGAACATTATCGAAAAGAAGTCACTTAGCCATGAGGAGATGAAGGCGCTAAACCGGGAGGTGATTGATAGCTTCCAGCAGCATGTTAATCCGGGTTTTCTTGAGTACCGCAAGTCCGTTACCGCAGGCGGGGATTACGGAGCCGTAGAATGGCAAGCGAGCAGCCTGAATACGCTTGTCGACACCCAGGGCAAAGAGTACATCGATTGTCTGGGTGGGTTCGGCATCTTTAACGTGGGGCACCGTAATCCAGTCGTTGTTTCCGCCGTCCAGCATCAGCTAGAAAAGCAGCCCCTGCACAGCCAGGAACTGCTCGATCCTCTGAGGGCGATGCTCGCTAAAACGCTTGCCACACTCACTCCGGGTAAACTCAAATACAGCTTCTTTAGCAACAGCGGTACCGAATCCGTTGAAGCCGCGATAAAACTGGCAAAAGCGTACCAATCCCCGCGAGGGAAGTTTACCTTTATTGCCACCAGCGGCGCGTTCCACGGAAAATCGCTAGGTGCCCTTTCAGCCACGGCAAAATCGACCTTCCGCAAACCGTTTATGCCGCTGCTGCCGGGCTTCCGCCATGTACCGTTTGGCAATATCGACGCGCTGCGTAGCCAGTTCAGCGAATGCCGCAAAACCGGCGATGACGTGGCGGCGCTGATCCTCGAGCCTATTCAAGGGGAAGGCGGCGTGATCCTGCCTCCGCTGGGCTACCTGCCTGCTGTACGTCAGCTTTGCGACGAATACGGCGTGCTGCTGATTCTGGATGAAGTGCAAACCGGGATGGGCCGCACCGGCAAAATGTTTGCCTGTGAGCACGAAAACGTGCAGCCGGATATTCTCTGCCTTGCCAAAGCGTTGGGCGGCGGCGTGATGCCGATTGGCGCCACGGTCGCGACGGAAGAGGTGTTTTCCGTGTTGTTCGATAACCCGTTCCTGCACACCACAACCTTTGGCGGCAACCCGCTGGCCTGTGCGGCGGCGCTGGCAACCATCCACTATCTGCTGGAAGAAAATCTGCCCGCTCAGGCCGCCCAGAAAGGGCAACTGCTTCTGGATGGCTTCCGGGCGCTGGCCCGTGAGTTCCCGGACCTCATCGTTGAGGCTCGCGGCCAGGGGCTGTTAATGGCGATTGAGTTCCGCGACAACGACATCGGCTATAACTTTGCCAGCCAGATGTTCCGCCAGCAGGTGCTGGTAGCCGGCACGCTGAATAATTCAAAAACCATCCGCGTTGAGCCGCCGCTGACGTTGACGATTGAGCAATGTGAGCACGTGCTGGAGTGCGCAAAGCGCGCGCTTTACCGGCTGAGAGTGACGCAGGATGAAACGGCAGAGGCGCAGGAAAGTTGATTGACCCTCACCCTCGCCTGTTTTTGTCCCCTCTCCCCTCTGGGGAGAGGGCCAGGGTGAGGGGCAATCTCTACGGCAACAGCCCGATAAAGCTCCGCTTCTTACGCGGCTCTGACATCATCTCATCCAGCTTATCTACGCAGGCAAGGTAGTGCGGCGTCTTCTTGTGCGCCAGCACTGCGGCCTCATCCTGATAAGCTTCATAGATAAAAAATCGCGTTGAAACATCCGGGTCCTGCAGCACATCAAAGCGTAAATTACCGGGCTCTTTGATTGCTCCTTCGTGATTCGCCCGAAACACGTCCAGAAACTCGTCGACGCATTCAGGCTTAATGTTGATCTCCACCAGCGTGACGTTCATGCCTTACCTCCCTGATGTTTCGTTTCAAGCCAGAACTGATAAGCCTCGCGGGCCGACATATTTTCGTGCACCACTTTTTTCACCGCCTGCAGCATCGCCAGAGGCGCTTCAGACTGGAAGATGTTACGCCCCATATCCACGCCGGACGCGCCCTGGTCTATCGCCTTAAAGCACATCTCCAGCGCTTCCTGTTCGGGCAGTTTTTTACCGCCGGCGATGACAATCGGCACCGGGCAGCTGGCGGCGACTTTCTCAAAGCCTTCCTCGACGAAGTAGGTTTTCACAAACTGTGCCCCAAGCTCGGCGGCAATGCGGCTCGCCAGCGAGAAGTAGCGCGCGTCGCGGGCCATTTCTTTGCCCACCCCGGTGACAGCCAGCGTAGGAATACCGTAGCGCGTCCCCTCGTCCACCAGCTTGATGATGTTGTTGATCGACTGGTGCTCATACTCGCTGCCGATATAAATCTGCGCGGCCACCGCGCAGGCGTTGAGGCGTAAAGCATCTTCCATCGTCACGGCGACGCTTTCGCGTGAGAGTTCGCTTAGGATCGAATTACCGCCAGAGGCACGCAGCACAACAGGCTTGTTGGTAGCCGGAGGCACTACGCTACGCAGAATGCCACGAGTACACATCAGCACATCCGCTTCGGGGAACAGCGGCGCAATAGAAAGATCAATGCGTTCAAGCCCGGTGGTCGGCCCCTGAAAATAGCCGTGATCGAAGGCCAGCATCACGGTGCGCCCGGTATTCGGGTTAAAGATCCTCGCCAGCCGCGACTGCATGCCCCAGTCCAGCGCCCCGCTTCCCTTCAGGTAAAAAGCCCGGTTCTCCTGCGGTTGGCCAATACCGAAGTCTTTTCCGTCTTTAATATCATCCAGATCTGCCATGACGTCCTCTCCCGGATCCGTGTGTGAATAAGAGATAGTGTTCAAAAACTTAGTCAGGGATCGGCGATTGCAACCGTGCAGCGATCACAAAACATTCAAATAGATCGGCCAGATCGCCCGCAATGGATAAGAGTTTATTTATTGAACGGGCGATGGAAGAGGTCTGCGAATGAGTTATTTACTTGCACTGGACGCCGGAACGGGCAGTATCCGCGCCGTTATCTTCGATACATCGGGCCAGCAAATCGCCGTTGGCTAGGCCGAATGGAAGCACCTAAGCGTGACCGACGTACCGGGATCGATGGAATTCGATCTCATCGTCAACTGGCAGCTTGCCTGCCGCTGCATCCGTGAGGCCCTGCACAAAGCAAATCTCTCGTCTTCAGCAATCAGCGCCGTCTCCTGCTGCTCGATGCGTGAAGGAATTGTGCTTTACGATCGCCACGGCGAACCTATCTGGGCCTGCGCAAACGTGGACGCCCGCGCCAGCCGCGAAGTGAGCGAGCTGAAAGAGATCCACGACTTCCAGTTTGAGTCTGAGGTGTACCAGGTTTCAGGCCAGACGCTGGCGCTGAGCGCTATGCCTCGTCTGCTGTGGCTGGCGCATCATCGCCCGGACATCTACCGCCAGGCGTCCACGATCACCATGATCGGCGACTGGCTGGCGGCTAAACTTTCCGGCGAACTGGCGGTTGATCCTTCTAATGCAGGCACCACCGGCATGCTGGATCTGGCGACCCGCGACTGGCGGCCTGCCCTGCTCGATATGGCCGGGCTGCGCGCCGACATTCTGTCCCCGGTGAAAGAAACCGGCACCGTGCTGGGTAGCGTAACATCCCAGGCTGCCGAAGAAAGCGGGCTGCAGAAAGGCACGCCGGTGGTGATGGGCGGCGGCGACGTTCAGCTGGGCTGCCTGGGGCTGGGCATCGTCAGGGCCGGGCAAACGGCGGTGCTGGGCGGCACGTTCTGGCAGCAGGTAGTCAATTTGCCGGCGATCAAAACCGATCCAGATATGAACATCCGCATTAACCCGCACGTGATTCACAACATGGTACAGGCGGAGTCAATTAGTTTCTTCACCGGCCTGACGATGCGCTGGTTCCGGGACGCCTTTTGCGCGGAAGAAAAGCTGCTTGCCGAGCGCCTCGGCGTGGATACCTATGCGCTGATGGAAGAGATGGCGGGTCGCGTACCCGCAGGCTCCCACGGCGTGATGCCAATTTTCTCCGACGCCATGCATTTCAAGCAGTGGTATCACGCCGCACCGTCATTCATTAACCTTTCCATTGACCCCGAGAAGTGCAACAAAGCGACGCTATTCCGCGCCTTAGAGGAGAATGCGGCGATTGTTTCCGCCTGTAACCTGGAGCAAATTTCCGGCTTTTCTGGCGTGAAGTTCGACTCGCTCGTCTTCGCCGGGGGAGGTTCCAAAGGCGCGCTGTGGAGCCAGATCCTCAGCGATGTCACCGGCCTGCCGGTGCGTGTGCCGGTGATCAAAGAGGCCACGGCGCTGGGCTGCGGCATTGCCGCAGGCGTGGGTGCCGGGCTTTTTGATTCGCTGGCCAATACCGGCGAGCGTCTGGTGCAGTGGCAGCGGGAGTTCACGCCGAACCCGGCGCACCGCGAGCTTTACGACGAGATGAAGCGCAAGTGGCAAAAGGTGTATGCCGACCAGTTAACGCTGGTGGACAGCGGCCTGACGACGTCGATGTGGCAGGCGCCGGGGCTTGCACCAAGGGTTGTAGGGTAATTTTCCCCCTCACCCCGACCCTCTCCCCAATGGGGCGAAGGGGATTTAGTTAAGTGAGTGGTTTTTTATCCCCTCTCCCTCCCAGGGAGAGGGTTAGGGTGAGGGTAAAACAAGCCACTTTGTATCACACTGTATCCACGACTCCGCCAGATACGCCGCCATGCAAAAAGGGCCGATTGGGAAACACGCCGCCTACATTCCCATGATGTGATAGCCGAACACTTTATAACGGCTTCGGAGAAAACATCATGTTCAACAAACTGACCCTGTCTGCGCTGATTGCTCCACTTTCCCTCTCGGTGGTTTTCGCCTGCCAGGCGGAAGCTGCGGGTTTTGATGTTAATCAGATAAAACAAATCAACGCGGGCGTGCTGAACGTCGGCTATGTCGATCTCGGCCCAAAAGACGGGCAGCCGGTTATTCTGCTGCACGGCTGGCCCTACGACATCAACAGCTTTGATACGGTTGCGCCTGAACTGGCGAAACAAGGCTACCGGGTTATCGTGCCTAACCTGCGCGGCTTCGGCAGCACTCGCTTTCTTTCCGCTGCCACGCCCCGCAATGGTGAACCTGCCGCGCTGGCACAGGATACGGTTGCGCTGATGGACGCGTTACACATCAAACAGGCCATTTTCGCCGGGTATGACTGGGGCGCACGCACGGCGGATATTGTGGCGGCGCTGCACCCGGATCGTGTCAAAGCGCTGGTGTCGGTCAGCGGCTATCTGATCAGCAGCCAGGAAGCGGGGAAAAAGCCGCTGCCGCCTCAGGCCGAGCTGCAATGGTGGTATCAGTTCTATTTCGCGACCCCACGCGGCGCGGCGGGCTATGAGAAGAACACTCATGATTTCGCCAGACTGATCTGGCAGCAGGCTTCGCCGGGCTGGAAGTTCAGCGACGAAACCTTCAATACCAGCGCCAAATCACTGGATAACCCGGATCACGTCGCTATTACGCTAAGCAACTATCGCTGGCGCCAGGGGCTGGAAAACGGCGAGCAGAAATACGCGGCGGATGAGAAAAAGCTGGCCGCACTGCCGAACATCACCGTACCGACCATCACCATTGAAGGCGACAACAACGGGGCCCCGCATCCTGCACCGGCAGCGTATGCCGCGAAATTTACCGGCAAATATGAACACCGAACCTTCAGCGGAAATATCGGCCACAACCCGCCGCAGGAAGCACCGGAAGCGTTTGTGAAGGCGGTGGTAGATGCGGGTAAGCTGTAGTAAAAAAGCTATGCTAGTTTTAGTCTTCACTTTTAGCGCCGGGAGCCCCAGGTGGAACATATCGATCATATTCTCGTGGTGGACGACGACCGCGACATTCGCGAGCTTATCGTCAGCTATCTGGAAAAATCAGGCTACCGGGCAAGCGGCGCGGCAAACGGCAAGGAGATGCGCTCCGTGCTGGACAAGCAGCACGTCGATTTAGTGGTGCTGGACGTGATGATGCCCGGCGACGACGGGCTGACGCTGTGCCGCCAGCTGCGCAGCGATAAGCACAAAGACTTACCGATCCTGATGCTGACCGCCAGAAATGAAGATAGCGACCGGATCCTCGGCCTTGAAATGGGCGCTGACGACTACGTAGTCAAACCTTTTGTCGCCCGCGAACTGCTGGCGCGGATCAAGGCGATCCTTCGTCGCTTCCGCGCGTTGCCGCCCAATTTGCAGGTGACCGAAGCGGGCAGGATCATCGCTTTTGGCGAGTGGCAGCTTGATACTTCGGCACGGCATCTGATCGATTTACAAGGCACCATCGTTGCCCTCAGCGGCGCGGAATATCGCCTGCTGCGCGTATTTTTGGATCATCCGCAGCGTGTGCTGACGCGAGATCAGCTGCTAAACCTGACGCAAGGCCGCGACGCCGAGCTGTTCGAACGCTCTATCGATTTGCTCGTCAGCCGCGTGCGCCAGCGCCTAAACGAAGATGCGCGGACTCCGGCCTACATCAAAACCGTGCGTAGCGAAGGCTATGTGCTTTCCGTGCCCGTGACGATCGTTGAGGCGCGAGAATGAGGCTGTGGCCCCGAACTCTGCTGTCCCGGCTGTTTCTTATCGTTCTCGTCGGCCTGCTGCTGGCTAACGGCCTGACCCTGGCGCTGACCACTCTTGAGCGAATGAATAGCGCCCGCAGCGTGATGCTGGATAACCTGCAAAACAACGTTTCCACCAGCGTGGCTATCCTCGACAAGCTACCGGCCAATGAGCGCCCAGCCTGGCTGGAGCGGCTCGCCCGGGAAAATTATCACTACATTCTTGGATCGGGTACGCCAGGTAAACCGCCTGCCGACGAACGTTCGAAAGATGCCATCGCGTCCCTGAAAGAGGCGCTGGGAGAGAGCTACAGGCTGACTTTCACCGCCATTCCCGGCATGCGCTCCCATATTCAGGCCCATTTGACGCTGGCCGACGGCTCGCCGCTGACTATCGATCTCACGCCGCGTATGCCGCCGATTGAAAGCTGGCTGCCGGTGGTGATTGCTATTCAGCTGGTGCTGCTGGCGCTTTGTGCGTGGTTTGCCGTGCGCCAGGTGGTACTGCCGTTTACCCGCTTTACCCGCGCCGTTGAAGCGCTGGAGCCGGCCAGCACAAGCCCGACTGCGATGCAGGAAAGCGGCCCAATTGAGGTTGAACACGCGGCAAAAGCATTTAACGCAATGCAGGCCAGGATCCAGGGGCACCTGAAAGAGCGCACTCAGATCCTGGCGTCTATTTCACATGACCTGCAGACGCCGATCACCCGCATGAAGCTTCGCCTTGAGATGAGCGATGAGCCGGAGCTGCGCGACAAACTGATGCAGGATCTGGATAACATGACGCATCTGGTGCGCGAGGGGATCGCCTATGCACGATCGTCGGAAAGCCTGGAAGAGACGCCGCAGCGCCTTGAGCTTCGGGCTTTTGTGGACAGCATTGCCTGCGACTATCAGGACGTTGGTAAAGCGGTGACGTTTGCCGCCCCGGAAGTGACAATCCCGCTCTCGACCCGCCCCCAGGCGCTGCGTCGTATCCTGACCAACCTGCTGGATAACGCACTGAAGTTTGGCACCGCCGCTGAAGTCAGCCTGAGCAAAGAAGCAAGTCAGGTCACGCTGACGGTTGCCGATAACGGGCCGGGGATCCCAGAAGATGAACTGGACGCTGTTTTACAGCCTTTTTACCGCGTGGAAAGTTCCAGAAACCGCGACACCGGCGGCACCGGGCTTGGGCTGGCGATTGCCGCCCAGCTTGTCGGTCAGTTAGGCGGAAAATTAACGCTGACTAACCAGCCGCAGGGCGGTTTGAAAGCCAGCATCACGCTGCCTGTAGCCTGATTGTATCGCTCTGTATGCGACTGAGTAGTCGACAAACAAACTGACAATCAGGACGGTTTTCCCACACATCACGAACACATCAGGCGGGTTAAATACCCTGAAATCATCCTGTAACCGTGAGGTGTGTTATGCCCGTTCTGATTGCCTTTCTTGGCGGTATGCTCAGTTTATTAAGTCCCTGTACGCTGCCCGTCATCCCTCTGCTTTTCGCTGCATTTCGCGGCAATAAACGCCAAATCCTCGCCCTGCTTGCCGGTATGGTAACCATGTTTACCGCCGTAGCTTTGCTGGTCGGCGCTGCCGGGGAGTGGATCGTGCAGGCCACGCTCGTTGGCCGCTGGATTGCGCTGGCGATGCTGGCGCTTGCCGCGCTCACGCTTATCTTCCCCGCGCTTGCCGAACGGCTGATGCGTCCGGCGATGCAGGTGGGGAATGCAATCAACAACCAAAGCTACCGCGCACGCGGCACGCTGTCGGCGTTTCTGGCCGGGCTTGCGGTGGGGCTGCTTTGGTCGCCCTGCGCGGGACCTATTTTGGGCGCCATTCTTGGCATTGGCCTGTCCGGCTCTTCGACGGTCACCACCGGCCTGCTGCTCGCGGCCTACGGCAGCGGCTGCGCGCTGATGCTGGCGCTGCTGTGGTTCTGCGGTCACCGGCTGCTGGCTCGCCTGCGTGAGAAAATGGCGCTGATGGCGCAGCTTCGGCGTGTGGCGGGCGTAGCGATGCTGGCCACGGTGGCGTTTATCGCCTCGGGCACCACGGCGGTGCTGCAAAACACCAACGGCTTCGGCGCGAAGCTGGAGCAACACCTGCTGGCGCTTTCTCCAACCGCTGCGCCAGCACCGAAGCTGCAGCCTGCTGTGGATCCCGCGCCCACCAGCGCAATGCCGCCACTTTCCGGGGGAACCGCATGGATTAATAGCCCGCCGCTGACGCCCGAGTCGCTGAAAGGCAAAGTCGTGCTCATCGACTTCTGGACTTTCGATTGCATTAACTGCCAGCACGCACTGCCGCACGTCCGCGAATGGGCCAACAAGTATAAAGATCAGGGCCTGGTGGTGATTGGCGTTCATACGCCGGAGTACCCGTGGGAGAAAGATCTCGATTCGGTGAAAAAGGCGGTAGGCAAATGGCAGCTGCCTTACCCGGTCGTCACCGATAATAACTACCAGATCTGGAACGCCTTCGGTAACCAGTACTGGCCTGCCCATTATTATTTCGACGCTCGCGGGCAGCTGCGCAATGTCTCCTTCGGCGAGGGTAATTACGAGCAGCAGGAGCAGGTTATTCAGAAGCTGCTGAAGGAGGCTCGCGCCTGATTTTTCTTTCGGGGAGGCGGGAATATGACGCTCATCACATTCGCCGCACTCCCCTTTTCCCTTTTGCCCCGCGACGGCTAAATTAGAACTCATCCGACCACATAACAATAATTTTACAAATTGGGATTTATTATGAGCTACTCGTCGCTGCTTGCCCCGCTGGATCTTGGCTTCACCACTTTGAAAAACCGCGTGCTGATGGGCTCGATGCACACCGGGCTGGAAGAGCTGCCGGACGGCGCTGAACGCCTTGCCGCTTTCTATGCCGAGCGTGCCCGGCACGGCGTGGCGCTGATTGTCACCGGCGGGATTGCCCCTTCGGCCTCCGGGGTGACCGTTGCCCACGGCGCGGTGCTGAACGATAAAAGCCAGCTGGCGCATCACCAGCTTGTGACTGATGCGGTTCACCGAGAAGGCGGCAAAATTGCCCTGCAGATCCTGCATACCGGCCGCTACAGCTATCAGCCTAAGCTGGTCGCGCCTTCGGCCATTCAGGCGCCGATCAACCCGTTTAAACCTCACGAGCTGAGCCACGAAGAAGTCTTAACGTTGATTGAGGACTTCGCCCACTGCGCGAGCCTTGCGCGGGAAGCCGGGTATGACGGCGTGGAGGTCATGGGTTCGGAAGGCTATCTGATTAACCAGTTTTTAGCCGCGCGGACTAACCAGCGCGACGACGAATGGGGCGGTGACTACGAGCGCAGAATGCGCTTTGCCGTTGAGGTCGTCCGTGCCGTACGGGAACGGGTTGGCAAAGAGTTTATTATTATCTATCGCCTGTCGCTGCTCGACCTGGTGGAAGGCGGCGGCAACTTTGAGCAGGCCGTAACGCTCGCCAAAGCGATAGAAAAAGCCGGCGCGACGCTGATTAATACCGGCATCGGCTGGCATGAAGCCCGTATTCCTACCATTGCTACATCCGTGCCGCGCGGCGCGTTTAGCTGGGTAACCAAAAAACTGAGGGGCCATGTTGCGCTGCCGCTGGTGACGACCAACCGAATCAACACCCCGGAAACCGCCGAGCAAATTCTGGCCGACGGTGATGCGGATATGGTGTCGATGGCGCGGCCTTTCCTCGCCGACGCTGAGTTTGTTTCCAAGGCCGCCGCAAACCGGGCAGATGAAATCAATACCTGCATCGGCTGCAACCAAGCCTGCCTGGATCAGATTTTCGCGGGCAAAGTCACCTCTTGCCTGGTCAACCCGCGCGCCTGCCATGAAACCAAAATGCCCGTTGTGCCCGCTACGCAAACTAAGCGCATCGCGGTTGTTGGCGCAGGGCCTGCCGGGCTGGCCTTTGCCGTTAACGCCGCCGGGCGCGGCCATAGCGTCACGCTGTTTGACGCCGCGGCGGAGATCGGCGGGCAGTTTAATATCGCCAAACAGATCCCCGGCAAAGAGGAGTTTTTCGAAACGCTGCGCTACTACCGCCGGATGCTGGACATCACCGGCGTGGACGTTCGCCTTAATCAATACGTTGAGCCCGAGAAGCTGAGCGGCTACGACGAGGTGGTACTGGCCTGCGGCATTGAGCCGCGCTTGCCGGAGATTGAGGGCATTGGGCACCCGAAGGTGCTGAGCTATATCGACGTATTGCGCGACAAAGCGCCGGTGGGCAAGCGCGTGGCGGTGATCGGCGCGGGCGGCATTGGCTTTGATACCTCGATGTATCTCAGCCAGGAAGGGGCGTCCACCAGCCAGAGCATCGCCGAGTTCTGCGTGGAATGGGGGATTGATACCAGCCTGCAAACTTCAGGCGGCCTGCGCCCGGAAGGGCCGAATCTGCATAAAAGCCCGCGCAGCATTTTCCTGCTGCAGCGTAAAACCAGCAAGCCGGGCGAAGGCCTGGGCAAAACTACCGGCTGGATCCACCGCGCCACGTTGCTGGCTCGCGGCGTGAAAATGCTGGCGGGCGTGAGCTACGAACGCATCGACGATGCCGGGCTGCACATCACCATAGGCGGAGAGCCACAGCTGCTGGAAGTGGATAACGTGATTATTTGTGCCGGGCAGAATCCGCGCCGCGAACTGGCTGAACCTTTACAGGCTATGGGCAAAACAGTGCATTTGATTGGCGGGGCCGATGTGGCAATGGAGCTGGATGCCCGGCGCGCGATTGCGCAGGGCACCCGATTAGCGCTGGAGATTTAGCTCCGACGGCCTAACTTCACCGCTTTGAGCACCACGAACTTGCTGTTCGTCGCGACCGTGGTGCAGTTACCGAAGATCTTCTTCAGCTTGCGGAAGTAGTCGAGGTGACGGTTGGCCACGATGTACAGCTCGCCGTTGATTTTCAGGCAGCGGCGAGCGTGGTGGAACATCTCCCACGCAATCTGATCGGTAAGCGCGTGCTGCTGGTGGAACGGCGGGTTACACAGTACCGCATTGAAGCGGAACGGCTCCACGCCGGACAGCCCGTTATTGATCATAAACTCGCAGCGGTCGATATCGCCCGGCAGGTTGGTTTCAACGTTCAGGCGGCTGGACGCAACGGCCATCGGCGACTCATCCACAAACACCACCTGCGCCAGCGGATTTTTCTCCAGCAGAGTCAGGCCAATCACCCCGTTGCCGCAGCCCAGATCGACGATTTCGCCTTCCAGATCCGACGGCAAATGCTCAATGAAGAAACGTGCGCCAATATCCAGCCCAGTGCGGGAGAAGACGTTCGCGTGGTTGTGAATCGTCCATTCGGTACCTTCCAGCTTCCAGCTCAGCGTCTCCGGCGCATCGGCCAGCTCCGGCTTAGTGAAAGTCGGGTTAATCAGACGCGCTTTTTTCCACGCCAGGGTGGTCGTGGTTGGCCCTAAAATCTTTTCAAACAGCTCAAGCGTGGAGTTGTGAATGTCACGCGCTTTCGCGCCCGCGATGATGCGGGTTTCCGGCGTCACAACTTTACGTAACGCGCGCAGCTGCTGCTCGAGCAAGGCCAGCGTTTTAGGGATTTTAATCAGCACCAGCCCCGGCGCCTGCGGATAAGCCGCGGTGCTGTCGAGGAAGGTGACGCTGTTTTCCGGGATGTCGTTCTCGCGCAGGTTTTCACGCGTTGCCAGCTCGCTTAAATACGAGTCGCTAATGCTGTAAGGCTTGTGCTCGGCCAGCACGCAGGCCAGCGCACCGAACGTGTCGTTAAGAACAAGAACGGGGCCGACTGGCTCAAGTTCGTCTACCTGCTGCAACAGGTAGTCATCTGCCGCTTCCCACGCCTGCAGCGGGTTTACGTCGTCCGTTTCCGGAAAACGCTTCAGCGTCAGTGAACGAAAACCGTTGTCTAATTGGCTCATCGGCCCTCCTGGATGGTAAAGTTTGGTGATATCCCCATAGCGGGGGCGAGAGTATACCTTTTTTTCCTTCAACCTGAGACAAGCATGAGCGAACTGATTTATTTAAGCGGCTATCCGGAGCATTTGCTCTCGCAGGTGCGTACCCTGATTAGCGAGCAGCGCCTGGGCGCGGTGCTGGAAAAACGCTACCCGCAGGGGCACAACATCGCGACCGATAAAGCGCTTTACGCTTACACTCAGGAGTTGAAAAGCCAGTTTCTGCGCAACGCCCCGCCGATAAATAAAGTCGCCTATGACAACAAAATCCACGTGCTGAATAACGCGCTGGGGCTGCATACCGCGATTTCCCGCGTGCAGGGCAACAAATTAAAAGCTAAGGCGGAAATTCGCGTAGCAACCGTGTTTCGCACCGCCCCAGAAGCCTTTCTGCGCATGATAGTGGTTCACGAACTGGCGCATCTTAAGGAGAAGGATCACAACAAAGCGTTTTACTCCTTGTGCTGTCATATGGAACCGCAGTATCACCAGTTAGAATTCGATACACGACTTTGGCTTACGCAGTTGGCGCTTAGCGGCGCGGCTTGATAATGCCTCCGATTTATTGATTATCGACTTCCGGAGAATGCACCCGTTTATGATACGTTTCGCTGTGATTGGAACCAACTGGATCACCCGCCAGTTCGTGGATGCCGCCCATGAGAGCGGTAAATATAAGCTGACTGCGGTGTATTCCCGCAGCCTCGAGCAGGCGCAGACCTTCGCCAACGATTATCCGGTCGAACACCTGTTTACTTCTCTGGATGAGCTGGCGAAGAGCGATGTTATCGACGCGGTGTATATTGCCAGCCCGAACTCGCTGCACGGCCCGCAGAGCCTGCTGTTCCTCAGCCATAAAAAACACGTTATCTGCGAGAAGCCCCTGGCCTCTAATCTTGCGGAAGTCGAAGCGGCTATCGCCTGCGCCCGTGAAAATCAGGTGGTGCTGTTCGAGGCGTTTAAAACCGCCAGCCTGCCAAACTTTATTACGCTGCAGCAGGCGCTGCCGAAGGTGGGGAAAATCCGCAAGGTGCTGCTCAACTACTGCCAGTATTCTTCGCGCTACCAGCGCTACCTGGACGGAGAGAACCCGAACACCTTTAACCCGGCGTTTTCCAACGGCTCGATCATGGACATCGGTTTCTACGTGCTGGCCTCAGCGGCTGCATTGTGGGGTGAACCGCACTCCGTTCACGCTACGGCTTCCCTGCTGGACAGCGGCGTGGACGCTCACGGCACCGTTCAGCTGAACTACGGCGATTTCGACGTCACCCTGATGCATTCCAAAGTGAGCGACTCGACGATCCCAAGCGAAATCCAGGGCGAAGCCGGTTCGCTGGTGATCGAAAAAATCTCCGAATGCCAGCGCGTCACATTCATTCCACGCGGCGGCAAACCTCAGGATCTGAGCCTGCCACAGCATATCAATACTATGCTGTACGAAGCGGAGACGTTTGCCCGCCTGGTGGAAGAGAATGAGGTCAATCACGCCGGGCTGGTGACATCCCGCATCACGTCGGCGCTGGCAACCGAGATTCGCCGCCAGACCGGGGTGAAGTTCCCGGCGGACGATGTGAGCCAGCAGGCCACGGCATAAAGTATTTGCAGAAAACCAGGTGCCAAATATTGACCAAAGCCGTTGCTTGTCATATTTTGTTACCTGCAAAGGGGAGTAACTTCATTGCCGGTTAATCGTCATTACGATGCGAAAGCATCCGGTTGCCGGGCGACGTGAAAACGTCGTAAGTGAGACCTTGCCGGAAGGCGAGATCCCTGTTGCAAGCGAAAGCGGCTGGCGTCTTCTGATGTTGGCCGTTTTTGTTTTCAAGGAATCTCATTATGCATACTGTCGGTACTCCGCTGCTCTGGGGCAGCTTCGCCGTCGTGGTCGCCATCATGCTGGCGATCGATCTGCTGGTTCAGGGCCGCCGTGGCTCGCAAACCATGTCAATGAAGCAGGCGGCCGTCTGGTCGCTGGTCTGGGTTTCACTTTCCCTGCTGTTTAATCTCGCCTTTTGGTGGTACCTCAGCGGCACCGCTGGCCGCGAAGTGGCGGACACTCAGGCGCTGGCTTTCCTCACCGGTTATCTGATTGAAAAAGCCCTGGCGGTCGATAACGTCTTCGTCTGGCTGATGCTGTTCAGCTACTTTGCCGTGCCTGCCGCGCTGCAGCGGCGAGTGCTGGTCTATGGCGTACTTGGCGCCATCGTGCTGAGAACCATCATGATCTTCGGCGGCAGCTGGCTGATTACCCAGTTCGAATGGCTGCTGTATGTGTTTGGTGCCTTCCTGCTATTTACCGGGATTAAGATGGCGCTGGCGAAGGAAGATGACACCGGGATCGGCGATAAGCCGCTGGTGCGCTGGCTGCGCGGCCACTTGCGCATGACCGATAAGATCGAGAACGAACGTTTCTTCGTCCGCCAGAACGGCCTGCTGTACGCTACGCCGCTACTGCTGGTGCTGATTCTGGTGGAGCTGAGCGACGTGATTTTCGCGGTCGACAGCATTCCGGCGATCTTCGCGGTGACCACCGACCCGTTCATCGTGCTGACGTCTAACCTGTTCGCAATTCTCGGCCTGCGCGCCATGTACTTCCTGCTGGCCGGCGTGGCGGAACGCTTCTCAATGCTGAAGTATGGTCTGTCGATTATCCTGGTGTTTATCGGCGTGAAGATGCTGATCGTCGATTTCTACCATATCCCAATCGCCGTTTCGCTGGGTGTGGTAGGCGGCATTCTGGCGGGTACGCTGATTATCAACGCCTGGGTGAACCACCGTAACGACCAGAAGAAGTCGGCGGAGTAAGCCAACATCTCTGCGTAAAAAAGGGGCGTAATGCCCCTTTTACGTTCTGGCAATCCGCCATCGCATCAAACTGCCGAATATGTCACAAGAATGTTAATGATCAGTTGCGAAATCTAACGCTGAACGCAATTCCAGCTTGAAATGCTTTTTCCTTCACCGCTTTTCCTTATACTCACCGGGCAAACACATTTTCTTACAACCGCCCAGACGTAGCTCACTACGCACGCGGTACAGCTCGACATCACTGAAACACAGGAAGGTATTCATGAGTTCGCAAGCTTCTGGACTACTGCAGCGCTTTGCCCGCGGCAGCCTCGTAAAACAAATTCTCGTTGGCCTGGTGCTGGGCATCATACTCGCGCTGGTCTCCAAACCCGCCGCCGTGGCAACCGGCCTGCTCGGGACGCTGTTCGTCGGCGCGCTGAAAGCCGTGGCGCCAGTGCTGGTTCTGACGCTGGTGATGGCTTCTATTGCTAACCACCAGCACGGCCAAAAAACCAATATCCGCCCTATCCTGGTGCTGTACCTGCTGGGCACCTTCTCCGCCGCACTGACGGCGGTCGTCGTTAGCTTTATGTTCCCTTCCACGCTTCACCTGACCAGCAGCGCCACGGATATTTCGCCGCCGTCAGGGATCGTCGAAGTGATACACGGCCTGCTGATGAGCACGATTGCCAACCCGATAGATGCCCTGCTGAACGCCAACTACATCGGCATTTTGGTATGGGCCGTCGGCCTGGGCTTTGCCCTGCGACACGGCAATGAAACCACCAAAAACCTGGTGAACGATTTGTCTGACGCGGTGACCTTTATCGTGAAAGTGGTTATCCGCTTTGCGCCCATCGGGATCTTCGGCCTGGTCGCTTCTACGCTCGCCACGACCGGCTTCTCTACGCTGTGGAGCTACGCCCAGCTGCTGCTGGTGCTGCTGGGCTGCATGTTCGGCGTGGCGCTGATCATCAACCCGCTGCTGGTGTTTATCACCACTCGCCGTAACCCATACCCGCTGGTGCTGGCCTGCCTGCGCGAAAGCGGCGTGACCGCGTTCTTCACCCGCAGCTCGGCGGCGAACATTCCGGTCAACATGAGTATGTGCCAGAAGATGAACCTGGATCGCGATACTTATTCGGTGTCGATTCCGCTGGGGGCAACGATCAATATGGCCGGGGCCGCAATAACAATTACGGTGCTGACGCTGGCTGCGGTGCACACGCTGGGCGTGCCGGTGGATCTGCCGACGGCACTGCTGCTGAGCGTGGTGGCTTCACTTTGCGCCTGTGGGGCTTCTGGCGTGGCGGGCGGTTCGCTGCTACTGATCCCGCTGGCCTGCGGCATGTTTGGCATCCCGAACGAGATTGCCATGCAGGTGGTGGCGGTAGGCTTCATCATCGGCGTATTGCAGGATTCCTGTGAAACCGCGCTGAACTCTTCGACCGACGTTATCTTTACCGCTGCCGTTTGTCAGGCAGAAGATGCTCGTCTGGCGAAGACCGATTTGTTACGCGGTTAATATTAACGAGCCACGCTGGGTGTTCGGTACTGATTTAAACTGCAGCATCGTTTCTGGTTTTTACCCTCACCCTAACCCTCTCCCTACAAGGGAGAGGGTATAAACCCTGTATCCCCCAGCTTGTTTTCTCCCTCGCCGCCGGGGAGAAAGCATTCATAGCGTGACGCCGCTTTTAAACAGCGCCAGCTCGCGAAAATCATTTTTCTCGTTGCAGGTTGGCGCGCCGTTTACTTTCTCAACTATCGTCTCAATAAACTGCGCCAGCAGCTCGGGCATGGTGCTGCCGTGCAGCAGCCTCCCTGCATCAAAGTCTATCCAGTGCGGTTTTTTCGCGGCCAGTTCGCTGTTGGTGGCGATTTTTAGCGTCGGCACAAAACCGCCGTAGGGCGTCCCTCGCCCGGTGCTGAACAACACCATGTGGCAGCCTGCCCCCGCCAAAGCGCTGGTGGCGACCGCATCGTTACCCGGCGCGCTCAGCAGGTTTAAACCTGCCAGTTTTAACCTTTCGCCATAGCGAAGAACGTCAACAACCTCGCTTTCACCGGCTTTTTGCGTACAGCCGAGGGATTTCTCTTCGAGCGTGGTGATCCCGCCCGCTTTATTCCCCGGCGACGGATTCTCGTAGATGGGCTGCTGGTGTTCGATGAAGTAGCGTTTGAAGTCGTTGACCATCTCCACCGTTTTCTCGAACGTGGCTTCGTCACGGCAATGGCTCATCAACAGCTGTTCCGCACCAAACATTTCCGGCACTTCCGTCAGCACCGTGGTGCCGCCGTTCGCTACAACATAATCAGAAAACCGGCCCAGCATCGGGTTGGCGGTAATGCCGGAGAGGCCGTCCGAGCCGCCGCATTCCAGCCCGAATTTTAGCTCGCTCAGTTTGCCCGGTTCGCGCCTGTCGTGGCGCATGGCTTCATACAAGGCGTGGAGATGTTCCAGCCCCGCTTCAACCTCATCGTCCTGCTGCTGAAGCGCCATGAAATGGACGCGTTCGGGGTCGTATTCGCCTAAGGTTTCGCGGAAAGCGCTGATCTGGTTATTCTCGCAGCCCAACCCCACCACCAACACCGCCCCCGCGTTCGGGTGATGCACCATGTTTTGCAGCATGGTGCGGGTGTTGAGATGGTCATCCCCCAGCTGGGAACAGCCAAACTGATGGCTGAACAGCCAGGCACCGTCGATATCCGGGGCGTTATTGGTTTCCTGCAGAAAACGGCTCAGCATCTGGCGGGCAATGCCGTTCACGCAGCCGACGGTCGGCAGGATCCATAGCTCATTGCGGATGCCAACCGTGCCGTTGCTACGGCGATAGAGATTTACCTCACGGTCGCCAAAAGTCTTTGCTGGCTGGGTAATATCGGGCTGATAGCGATATTCATCGACATCGCTGAGGTTAGTGCGCAGGTTATGGGAGTGCAGATGGTCCCCTACGGCAACATTGCAAAGCGTATGACCAATGGGCAAGCCATACTTCACGACGTTTGCCCCTTCGGCAATCGGCTGGAGCGCGAACTTGTGGCCACGGGCGATCGGCTGTCGAAGCCTGAAAGTTTCCGCCGCAGCGCCCACCTCTTCGCCCTCCGCCAGATCCACCAACGCGACAGCAACGTTATCCAGCGCATGGATCCTGATATATCGCATCTCAGCCTCAGTTCAGCTCAATGGCAAAGTAGTCACGGGCGTTGTTGAAGCAGATGTTTTTCACCATCTCCCCCAGCAGCGGCATATCTTCAGGTACTTCGCCCGCCTGAACCCAGTGGCCGAGCATGCGGCACAGAATACGGCGGAAATATTCGTGGCGCGTGTAGGAGAGGAAGCTGCGGCTGTCGGTCAGCATACCGACGAAGCGGCTCAGCAGCCCGAGCTGAGCAAGCTGATTCATCTGCCGTTCCATGCCGTCTTTCTGATCGTTAAACCACCAGCCGGAGCCGAACTGCATTTTTCCCGGCATGCCTTCGCCCTGGAAGTTACCGACCATCGTGCCAATCACTTCGTTATCCCGTGGATTGAGGCAGTAGAGAATGGTTTTCGGCAGCAGATTTTCTTCATTTTGTTTGCTTAACAACTTCGACAGCGGCTCGGCCAGCGGGCGATCGTTGATGGAATCAAAGCCTACGTCCGGCCCCAGCAGGCGGAACTGCCGCTGGTTGTTATTGCGCAGCGCGCCGATGTGGTACTGCTGCACCCAGCCGCGACGGGCATATTCAGTGCCCAGCCAGGCCAGCACGGCCGTTTTAAACTGCGCGACTTCGGTATCGTTAACCGCGCCGCCCGCCAGACGACGGGCAAGAATGGCGTCCAGCGTGGCTTCATCCGCTTCAGCAAAGACCACCACGTCCAGCGCGTGGTCGGCAACCTTGCAGCCGTGGGCGGCAAAATGATCGAGTCTTTTACCCAGCGCGACCTGCAGATCGCTAAAGCGACGGATGTCGGTATCAGACACCGCTGACAGCGTCGAAATGTAATCGCTAAACGTTGCCTGCTCGATATTAAAGGCTTTGTCAGGCCGCCAGCTCGGCAACACTTTAATGTCGAAGCTGCGGTCTTTGGCCACGGCGGCGTGGTGTTCCAGAGAATCCACCGGATCGTCAGTGGTGCCGACCATTTTCACTTTCATCTGCTGCATGATGCCCCGAGCGGTAAATGAATCTTGCTCCAACAAGGCGTTGCACTGCTGCCAGATTTCCTCAGCTGTTGCCGGCGAAAGCAGCTTGCCGGTAATGCCAAACGGGCGGCGCAGCTCCAGATGCGTCCAGTGATACAGCGGGTTGCCAAGGGTATGCGGCACGGTGGCGGCCCAGGCGTCAAACTTTTCACGATCGCTGGCGGCGACGGTGCAAAGCCGCTCGGCCACGCCGTTAGTCCGCATCGCGCGCCATTTATAGTGATCCCCTTTCAGCCAGATGTCATACAGGTTTTTAAAGCGATAGTTGTCGGCTATTTGCTGCGGCGGCAGATGGCAGTGGTAGTCAAAAATGGGCTGTGATTTCGCGTAGTCATGGTAAAGGCGGCGGGCGAATTCGGTATCAAGAAGAAAATCTTCGGTCATAAACGGGGCCATAGTGGGGCGTCCTCAGCAAATAGCGTTTCTATGCTTGTGCATGATGGAACAAAGTTATCACACCAATTTTTGGGCAACGACCTCAATTTTGAGTTAAAGCTCACAAAATCGACACATCAATCCCTTCCTGGTGGGCTAAAATCAGGCCAAACCCCGCACCAACTCTGGCCTTTAGCCTTGATACAGCAAGGCACTACCTGAAAATGCTTTTGTGATATCACTCAACTTATAAAGATGTATGACAAGTTATCTTTCAAGCCGTCGCAGTACCTCTTGCCGGGCAACGCTTGCCACGGCCCACGGGTGACAAGAGCAGGAACGGAAGCCGGTTTATCGGAAACAACGTTCACAATAAAGACGGGATGGGGTTAGAAATGCGAAAAATAAAAGGTTTACGCTGGTACATGATAGCGCTGGTGACGCTGGGCACCGTGCTGGGCTATCTGACCCGCAATACGGTTGCCGTCGCGGCACCTACGCTGATGAGCGAACTGAATATCACCACGCAGCAATACTCGTGGATCATCGCCGCCTATTCGGCTTGTTACACCATTATGCAGCCGGTTGCTGGCTATCTGCTGGACGTGCTCGGTACCAAAGTTGGCTATGCGGTGTTTGCCGTGGCCTGGGCGGTTTTCTGCGGCGCAACCGCGCTGGCGGGCAGCTGGGGCGGACTGGCACTTGCCCGTGGTGCGGTCGGTGCCGCTGAAGCCGCGATGATCCCAGCCGGATTAAAGGCCAGCAGCGAGTGGTTCCCCGCCAAAGAGCGCTCTATTGCGGTGGGCTACTTCAACGTGGGATCTTCCATTGGTGCAATGATTGCCCCGCCGCTGGTGGTATGGGCGATCGTGATGCACAGCTGGCAGATGGCATTCATGATTACTGGCGTGCTGAGTTTTGTCTGGGCAATGGTCTGGCTGTGGTTCTATAAAAATCCGCGTGATCAGAAAAAGCTCTCCAGCGAAGAACGCGAATACATCATTAGCGGCCAGGAAGCCCATCACCAGACCGATAACACGAAAAAGATGTCGGCCTGGAAAATTCTGCGCAACCGTCAGTTCTGGGGCATCGCCCTGCCGCGCTTCCTGGCGGAACCCGCATGGGGCACATTCAACGCATGGATCCCGCTGTTCATGTTTAAAGCTTATGGCTTCAATCTGAAAGAGATCGCGATGTTCGCGTGGATGCCGATGCTTTTCGCCGACTTTGGCTGCATTCTTGGGGGCTATTTACCGCCGCTGTTCCAGCGCTGGTTTGGCGTTAACCTGATTGTTTCGCGCAAGCTGGTCGTGACGATGGGCGCGGTATTGATGATTGGGCCCGGCACCATTGGTCTGTTTACCAGCCCCTATGTAGCGATTGCTTTACTCTGCGTGGGCGGATTTGCACACCAGGCACTGTCCGGGGCGTTAATCACCCTGTCGTCCGACGTTTTTGGCCGCAACGAAGTCGCAACGGCGAACGGACTGACGGGCATGGCGGCCTGGACCGCCAGCACATTGTTTGCCCTGGTCGTCGGCGCGCTGGCCGACACGATGGGCTTCAGCCCGCTTTTCGCGGCGCTGGCCGTGTTCGATCTTCTCGGCGCGATCGTTATCTGGACGGTGCTGAAAAACCAGTCTGCCAGCGAACTCGCCGCCGCGGCTCCCGTGCCGGATGCCGTGACACAGTCTTAATGTAAAAGCCGCCGCCTTCGGGCGGCAATTCTCACCCTGGTTGCTAGAGCGTCATCGGGAAAAGTGGTATAACAAATTCATTCACGTACAGCCCTCTTCCGGAGCAACTTATGGATGCCGTAGAACCCCGCCGCCTTTATCAGCAGCTTGCCGCCGAATTAAAACAACGTATTGAAAGCGGTGTTTATCAGGTCGGAGAAAAACTGCCTGCGGAGCGGTTTATCGCCGAAGAAAAAAACGTCAGCCGTACCGTCGTTCGTGAAGCGATCATTATGCTGGAAGTAGAAGGCTATGTTGAGGTTCGCAAAGGCTCAGGCATTCACGTTATGTCTAACCAGGCAAAATATATGACCGTGCCGGATGAGCGCTTTGAGTTTGCCAATTATGGCCCTTTCGAGCTGCTGCAGGCGAGACAGCTTATTGAAAGTAATATCGCGGAGTTCGCCGCAACCCAGGTCACCAAGCAAGATATTGTGAAACTGATGGAGATCCAGGAAAAAGCGCGAAAAGAGCAAACTTATCGTGATTCTGAGTGGGATCTCCAGTTTCACGTCCAGGTTGCGCTGTCGACGCAAAACGGCGCGCTGGCGACCATCGTCGAAAAAATGTGGAGCCACCGCATCTACAACCCATACTGGAAGAAACTGCACGAACACATCGATATGCGCCCGGTAGACAACTGGTGCGATGACCATGACCAGATTCTTAAGGCTCTGATTCGTAAAGACCCACACGCCGCAAAATTGGCGATGTGGCAACATCTTGAAAATACTCGCCAAATGCTGTTTAACGCCACCAGCGATGATTTTGAATTCAATGCCGACCGCTATTTTTTTGCAGAAAATCCGGTGATTCACCTTGATACAGCCGCAAACGGTCAAAAATAGTCATTTTTCCCGCCGAGGGTAAGCAAACCATAAATAGTGTCAGCGTTTGTAAATACCCTCGCCAGCCTCTCCCCCAGTAAGCAAAATCATTGCTCAACGAACTGCAAATACTGTGACGTATAACGCGTAGTTTTGTTACAATTAGATGCAATTTCACCGTCTGTGTGGGTTTCGCGCCCTCTCGCTGTCGTTTCACGTCATGTTATTTGACTCAGCGGCGCGGGCAGTGAGTTGTAGCCAGCAAATGATAATAAAAACCATGCTGCATTCTGCTCATCCGTTTACACCGGCGACCTAAACGAAGTGCCAGGAACCCTGAATGGAACTACTGACTCAACTGCTCTCCGCTCTCTGGAGCCAGGATTTTGAAACGCTCGCCAATCCATCGATGATTGGCATGCTCTATTTTGTGCTGTTCATGATTTTATTTCTTGAGAACGGCATACTGCCGGCGGCGTTCTTACCCGGCGACAGTTTGCTCGTGCTGGTTGGCGTTCTGATTGCTAAAGGCGCGATGGGTTTTCCGGAAACCATCGCGCTGCTGACCATTGCCGCAAGCCTCGGCAGCTGGCTGGGCTATATCCAGGGGCGCTGGCTGGGAAACACCCGCCTCGTCCAAAACTGGCTGTCGCATCTGCCGGCCCATTATCACCAACGCTCACACCAGCTTTTCCATAAGCACGGGCTGTCTGCGCTGCTCATTGGCCGCTTTATCGCTTTTGTTCGCACTCTGTTGCCAACTATTGCCGGATTATCGGGTCTTAGCAGCACCCGCTTCCAGTTCTTCAACTGGATGAGCGGCCTGCTGTGGATATTGATTCTGACGACCCTGGGATATTTGCTGGGCAAAACGCCGGTCTTCCTGAAGTACGAAGACGCTTTGATGTCGTGCCTGATGCTGATCCCGGTGGTGCTCCTGGTCATCGGTCTGGTTGGTTCGTTAATCGTGCTTTGGCGTAAAAAACGCAGCCAAAGTCGCTAGAGGGATTCGATGAAATTAGCTTTCACTCGCCGCCTGAGGGCGGCGCTGCTTGTTGGAGCCCTGGCCATTGCGTCGCTGATGGTATGGTCCGGCATGCAGAATAAGGATTCCACACTCGAGATCCGTGCCTCACGGCAGGGCGGGAGTATTCCCGACGGCTTCTATGTCTGGCACCACCTGGATGCCAACGGTATTCGCTTTAAAAGCATTACGCCGCTCAACAACACGCTATTGGTCACGTTTGATTCTAGCGCGCAGAGCGAGGCGGCAAAAGAAGTCCTCAATCGCACGCTGCCCCAAGGGTATGTTATTGCTCAGCAGGATGGAGATAAAGACGCTCTGGCCTGGCTTTCTATTCTGCGCCCTGACCATAACCACCTCGGCTGATCCCCTTCTTTCAGTCTGAATTTGCTATCATCTTCTGGGTTTTTAGCAGATTCATGACTATGCTTTAGCTGTTTTTACCACGCTTTATCTACGCTTTTTCGACACTCTGGACCGACGCATGGAGTATGATCGTCTGATACTTTTATGATTCGTCTTACAATGGAAGGTTTAAACATGAATTACCGCACCGTACTGGCACTTGCTTTACTCACCCTGACCTCTGCCGCACAGGCAAATACCTTGTGCAGCGAGAAAGAGCAGGATATTCAACGCGAGATTGGCTATGCGGAAAAACACAATAATCAGCACCGTATTGATGGTCTGAAAAAGGCCCTGAGTGAAGTACGCGAAAACTGCAGCGATGCCGGCCTGCGCGCCGAGCACCAAAAGAAGATTGCTAAGCAGAAAGCTGAAATCGAAGAGCGTAAAGCCGATCTCGTCGAAGCCCGTCAGAAGGGTGACCCGGAAAAAATCACCAAACGTGAGAAGAAACTTGCGGAAGCAGAAGATAGCCTCCAAGCTTTAGAGAAGCGTGATTACTGATTGTGTAGTCGCAGACTTTAAGGATCCATCTCAAACACTCGGAGAGAACTATGTCAAAAGATACTACGTCAGAACATTTACGCGCTGAGTTGAAATCCCTGGCAGATACGCTTGAAGAAGTCCTGAGTGCGTCCACGGATAAATCAAAAACTGAACTGGACAAACTGCGAGCCAAAGCGGAAAAAACCCTCAAAGAGAGCCGTGACCGCCTCGGTGAAACCAGCGAAGCCATCGCCAAACAAACCCGCGAAGCCGCAGCCAAAGCGGATGATTATGTCCGCGAGAACCCGTGGACCGGCGTAGGCATTGGCGCTGCGGTCGGCGTCGTGCTGGGTGTGCTGCTGGCGCGTCGTTAAGATGGCGGATTCTCACCAAAGTCAGGGGCCGGGCAAAAGCGTGCTCGGGATTGGCCAACGGCTGGTCACCATTCTGGTCGGCATGGTCGAAACGCGCGTACGTCTTGCTGTGGTCGAGCTGGAAGAGGAAAAAGCACACATCGTCCAGCTGCTGCTTATGCTCGGCTTGACCATGCTGTTCGCCGCCTTTGGCTTAATGAGCCTGATGGTGCTGATTATCTGGGCCGTTGATCCGCAGTATCGTCTTAACGCCATGATTGCTACCACGGTCGTCCTGCTGTCGCTGGCATTGATCGGCGGTATCTGGACGCTGCGCAAGTCCCGTCAATCAACCCTGCTGCGCCACACCCGGCGTGAGCTGGAAAACGACAGGACCTTGCTGGAAGAGGATAAGCGATGAGCGATGCAGAACGTGATAAACGTAAAGCGCATCTGCTCAGCCAGGTTCAGCAACAGCGGCTCGATCTCAGCGCGGCAAAACGCGACTGGCTGCAGGTCACCAGCCCCTACGATCGCGGCTGGAATACCTTAGTCAGCCTGCGTAGCTACGCCATGATAGCCAGCAGCGTGTTGGCTATCTGGACGGTAAAGCATCCCGGTAAGTTTATGCGCTGGGCGAAACGAGGATTTGGCGCCTGGAGCACCTGGCGGCTTATCCGCAATACGCTCACCCCACCTTCACACTAAGCTTAAAACACCGCCTCTGGCGGTGTTTTTATTTGCCCCATTCACGCCCTTTTACCCAGTATTTTTACTTTTCCCGCTTAGTTCACTCAGGATATTTGAAGAACTTAGACAGTTTTCCTTGCTAACAATCTTTTTCCGCCCCGTCTATCATCCTCCCCATCAACAGCAAACATCGGTAATTACTGGAGTTTGCGCACCTTTTAAGCCCTGGCCGAGTAAGCCGGAAAAGAAGAACCGCTGGAGAGTAAAATGAAAAAATTAGAAGATGTTGGCGTACTGGTTGCTCGTATTCTGATGCCAATCCTGTTTATTACCGCTGGCTGGGGCAAAATCACCGGTTATGCAGGCACACAGCAGTACATGGAAGCGATGGGCGTGCCGGGTGCACTGCTGCCGCTGACCATTCTGCTTGAGTTTGGCGGCGGTCTGGCCATTCTGTTCGGCTTCCTGACCCGTACTACCGCGCTGATTACCGCGCTGTTTACCGTGCTGACCGCGTTCCTGTTCCACAGCAACTTTGCGGAAGGCGTGAACTCCATTATGTTCATGAAAAACCTCACCATCGCGGGTGGCTACCTGTTGCTGGCGGTCTTTGGCCCAAGCGCAATCAGCCTTGACCGCGTACTGAATAAAAAGTGGTAAGCGTTCTATACTGATGAACACAGAGAAAGCGAAGACACCGTCTTCGCTTTTTTGCTATTGAGGAGGAGAAAAAATGGGACAACTCATCGACGGCGTTTGGCATGACGTCTGGTACGACACTAAATCGACCGGCGGCCGCTTTAAACGTTCGGAATCCGTCTTCCGCAACTGGCTCACCGCCGACGGAGCCCCCGGCCCAACGGGAAAAGGGGGATTTGCCGCGGAAAAAGACCGCTACCATCTTTATGTTTCTCTTGCCTGCCCCTGGGCACACCGGACGTTGATTGTGCGTAAGCTGAAAGGCCTTGAGCCCTTTATCTCCGTTTCAGTCGTTAACCCGCTGATGCTGCAAAACGGCTGGACGTTCGCGGAGGATTTCCCGGAGGCCACCGGCGACACGCTGTATCACCACGACTTCCTGTATCAGCTTTATCTGCAGGCCGATCCTCACTACACCGGCCGCGTGACGGTGCCCGTACTTTGGGACAAGAAAAACCAGACAATCGTCAGCAATGAGTCCGCAGACATCATTCGTATGTTTAATACGGCCTTTGATGCCCTCGGTGCACGAGCAGGAAACTATTATTCTGACGAGCTAAAAAGCGAGATCGATGAGCTGAACGGCTGGATTTATGACACGGTGAACAACGGCGTGTACAAAGCGGGCTTTGCCACTTCTCAGGAAGCCTATGACGAAGCCGTGGAGAAGGTATTTACCTCTCTGGCACGCCTTGAGCAAATCCTCGGGCAGCATCGTTACTTAACTGGCCAGCAGCTGACCGAAGCGGATATTCGTCTGTGGACCACACTGGTGCGTTTTGATCCGGTGTACGTCACCCACTTCAAGTGCGATAAGTACCGCATCAGTGATTACCCAAATCTTTACGGCTTCCTGCGCGATATCTACCAGATACCCGGCGTGCGTGAAACGGTTAGCTTCCCGCATATCCGCACTCACTACTATTGCAGCCACAAAACCATCAACCCAACGGGCATCATTTCCATCGGCCCTGCTCAAGATTTAGACGAGCCGCACGGGCGCGATGAGCGGTTTAGGAAGAGTTAAGAATATTCACTACAACAACGATTTACGGCCAATGTATTCGCGTCTATTCTTGAATCGATCGCTTACCGTTCAGGTGATTGTCGGATAATCAAGGCAGGCCTTAAATGGATTGGTATTTTAAAGCACTAACAAATTACATTGGGTTTGGCGGACGAGCCCGCCGCAAAGAGTACTGGATGTTCCATCTGGTGAACTTCGTTCTGGCAGCGGTGCTAAGCGTGCTGGATAAGATGCTTGGGCTGCACATTTATAAAGATGAAGGTGCGCTCACCACGATTTACAGCATCCTGGTTTTCCTGCCGCTTTGGGCAGTCCAGTTCCGCCGCCTGCACGACACCGACCGCTCAGCCTGGTGGCTGCTGTTGCTGTTAATCCCGATTGTCGGCTGGTTGATCATTCTGGCATTCAACTGCCAGGACGGCACCCCGGCAACCAACCGCTTCGGGCCAGATCCTAAAGCCCCTGAGCTCTACTAAACAAAAAGGGCGCACCAGATGGTGCGCCCTTTTCTTATCAGACCGTCGAGCTTAAAAAGCTTGTTCGTTCTGCTGTTCAGCTTTCTTCGCCAGGCCATCCAGCAATTTCTGGTGAATACCGCCGAAACCGCCGTTGCTCATGACCAGAATATGGTCGCCCGGCTGGGCCGTTTTCACTACCATCTCCGCGAGCGTGTCCACGTCTGCGCTCCAGTGGGCCGGCTGGACGCAGGCTTCGGCCACTTCAGCAACCTGCCACGGAATGTGCTGCGGCTGAAGCAGAAATACTTCGTCCGCGCGTCCCAGAGAAGGGGCCAGATCGTCTTTGCAGACGCCCATTTTCATGGTGTTAGAGCGAGGCTCCAGTACGGCCAGAATGCGAGCGGTGCCGCCCACTTTCCCGCGTAGCGCGGCAAGCGTAGCCAGAATCGCCGTCGGGTGATGCGCAAAGTCGTCGTAAACCGTGACGCCATGCGCTTCGCCGCGCAGTTCAAGACGTCGACGGGCATTCACAAAGCTACCCAGCGCCTGGGCTGCGTCAGCCGGAGTCACACCAACGTGACGGGCAGCGGCAATAGCCATCAGGCCGTTATGCATGTTGTGTTCGCCGACCAGTTGCCAGTTCACGGTACCTACGCATTCGCCGTCCAGGTACACTTCCCACTGCGAAGCATCTGTCGTCAGCTTTTTCGCCTGCCAGTGGCCCTGCTCGCCCACCAGCTCCTGCTCGCTCCAGCAGCCCATCGCCAGGGTTTGCTTCAGATTAGCGTCGTTTTCCGGCCAGATAATTTTGCCCTGGCCCGGGACGATACGCACCAGGTGGTGGAACTGCTTCTGGATGGCTTTCAGATCGTCAAAGATATCCGCGTGATCGAACTCAAGGTTATTGAGGATCAGCGTTCGCGGGCAGTAATGGACAAATTTAGAACGCTTGTCGAAGAACGCGCAGTCATATTCATCGGCTTCAATGACGAAGAAGGAGCTCTCTCCCAGACGCGCGGACACTTCAAAGTTGCCCGGTACGCCGCCGATGACAAAGCCAGGCTTATAGCCACAGGCTTCAAGAATCCAGGTCGCCATACCGGCGGTCGTGGTTTTACCGTGCGTTCCCGCGACCGCAATCACCCAGCGGTCGCGCAGCACAAAGTCATGCAGCCACTGCGGGCCGGACATATATGGAATGCCCTGCTCCAGTACGGCTTCCACACACGGATTCCCGCGCGTCATCGCGTTGCCGATGATCACCAGATCCGGATGTGAGTCGAGCTGGCTGGCGTCATAACCTTCAATTAACGAGATCCCCTGCTCTTCAAGCAGCGTACTCATCGGTGGGTAAACATTGGCGTCTGAGCCCGTCACTTCATGCCCTAAAGAGCGTGCCAGCATCGCCAGGCCGCCCATAAAGGTGCCACAGATCCCTAGAATATGAATGCGCATACTAAACTATCCTTTCTTTGTTTGGCGCACATTCTAACCGCATGGCTGCGGAGGCGAAACGCATTTCAGGATATTCCTTATCTTGCTGGCGCGATTCACCTGTGCGCGACAATTTGAAAATTTGTTAAGATTGTTGCGATCGCTTTATCCAACATAATGATGCAGGGAAAGTGTTATGAAAACGTTAGGTGAATTTATTGTCGAAAAACAGCATGAGTTTTCGCATGCTACCGGTGAGCTCACGGCTTTACTGTCGGCAATAAAGCTGGGCGCTAAAATCATCCACCGCGATATCAATAAGGCCGGTCTGGTCGATATCCTGGGGGCGAGCGGTGCCGAAAACGTGCAGGGCGAAGAGCAGCAAAAGCTCGACCTGTTCGCAAATGAAAAACTGAAGGCAGCGCTGAAAGCTCGCGGCATTGTGGCCGGTATCGCCTCCGAAGAAGAAGACGAGATCGTGGTCTTTGAAGGTGCCGAGCAGGCAAAATATGTCGTGCTGATGGACCCGCTTGACGGATCTTCTAACATCGATGTCAACGTGTCCGTTGGCACCATTTTCTCTATCTACCGCCGCATTACGCCGGTCGGTACGCCGGTCACCGAGGAAGATTTCCTCCAGCCAGGCAACCAGCAGGTTGCCGCCGGTTACGTGGTTTACGGCTCATCAACGATGCTGGTTTACACCACCGGCTGCGGCGTACACGCTTTCACCTACGATCCTTCGCTCGGCGTGTTCTGCCTGAGCCAGGAGCGTATGCGCTTCCCGGAGAGAGGCAACACCTACTCCATTAACGAAGGCAACTACATTAAATTCCCGAACGGCGTGAAGAAGTACATCAAGTTCTGCCAGGAAGAAGATACCGCCAGCAAGCGCCCATACACCTCGCGCTACATTGGCTCCCTGGTGGCGGACTTCCACCGCAACTTGCTGAAAGGCGGCATTTATCTTTACCCGAGCACCGCCAGCCACCCGGAAGGCAAGCTGCGTTTGCTGTATGAAGGTAACCCGATGGCATTCCTTGCGGAACAGGCCGGTGGTAAAGCCAGTGACGGGAAAGAGAGAATTCTGGATATCATCCCAACCACGCTACACCAGCGCCGCCCGTTCTTCGTCGGCACTCAGCATATGGTTGAGGACGTAGAGCGCTTTATTCGCGAATACCCGGACGCCTGATGAAAACGGCGTGCCGCCGTCATACCGGCAGCGGCACGCCGAAAATCAGCGGACGAAAGTGCGCTTAACGCGCTCGGAAACGCAGAAATAAGGGATCCAGATACAAGCCCCAAAGAAGTTACGCATCAACGTTTTTGCCGCGTCAAAATCGATCGGCACATCGAAGAAGGCCTTGGCTAAGTAGAGGTCCAACGCCTGGAAAACGATCCCTGCCACGAATAACACAATATAGTAGCGTGGTAGCTGGCGCTTTTTACGGAAAAAGAGGCTGGAAACGTAAATGGCCGAGACAAACAGGCCTGCAAACCCTACTGCTTCGAAAATCAGTACTCCCCAGGCAGCCCCGGTAAAATAATCATAATTATTCGTTATTATTTTCAGAGTGTTAACAAAAGCCATAAAGTTGAACAGAATCGAAAGCACCAAACCCAGCGCCGGGACATAAAGCCAGCCCCGAATACGCTTAAACTCTTTCTCCTCACACGCAGCGCAGTAATCGCTGTCTTTTATTGCTTCGTTATCACACTGAATGCAGATGGCCATAGATCCCTCTTAAAAATCCTAACAGATTGTTTATACGTTAACTTTTTATATTAGAGTAAAGCCGGGGGATGAATCACCCCACCAAAATGAGTAGCGGCGAGGGCAAAATGCCGCTCACCGCTAAAGATGTCAGGCAAATTAATAACGGAACGAAGCCATCGCGGCAACCAGCTGCTGCGACTGCTCTTCCAGCGAATGCGTGGCGGCGGTGGACTGCTCGACCAATGCCGCGTTCTGCTGCGCCGCCTCATCCATCTGGCTTACCGCAATATTCACCTGCTCAATACCGTGGCTCTGTTCGTTAGACGCGTTGGCGATTTCGCGAACCAGTTTGGTCATACGCATAATTTCTTCGGCGATTTCGTCCATAGTTTCCCCGGCCTGCTGCGCCAGCTCGCTGCCCTCACCCACGTGAGTTTGCGAATCAGAAATCAATGTACGGATCTCTTTTGCTGCCTCGGCGCTGCGGCTTGCCAGAGTACGCACTTCACCGGCCACCACGGCAAAACCACGGCCTTGCTCACCCGCGCGGGCGGCTTCAACCGAGGCGTTAAGCGCCAGAATATTGGTCTGGAAAGCGATGCCGTCGATAACGCTCAGAATGTCGGCAATACGGCCTGCGCTGCCTGAGATGTCGCGCATTTTTTCAATCACGTAGCAAACCATTTCGCTGCCGCGGTCGGCCGTATCGGAGACCACTTTCGCCAGCTTGTGCGCCTGCTCGGCGTTATCGGCGTTTTGTTTCACCGTCGCGGTGATTTGCTCCATGCTGGCTGCGGTTTCCTCCAGAGACGTAGCGGTAGATTCCGTACGTTGGGAAAGATTGAGGTTGCCTGCCGCCAGTTCACGACTGCCGGTATCAATCTGCGAAGAAGCGTCACGCACGCGGCTGACGGATTCCACCAGCGAGGTTCTCATCGCCACAATCGCGCCGGCAAGACGGCCAAATTCGTTGTTGCCCGTCGGCGGGAGCGGTTGGGTTAAGTCGCCATCGGCTACGTATTCCAGTTGGTGAATCGCCTCATCCAGCGGCTTCAGCAACAGGTGACGCAACGCCAGCCAGACCAGCACAATAATCGCGGCGGTCAGCAGTGCGGCGAGAATAATAAAGCCCAGGACAATTTTCTTGTGCAGTTGAACGGCAGCCACTTCGCTGTTACCGCGCGTTTCACCCCAGCGCTGGAAAGCCTGCACGTCATTATCAAACTTCAGTCCCAGCGGGATCAGGCTTTTTTCCAGCAGGTCGTAATAGTCGTCCGGGCTTTGCTTTTGCAGCGCGGCTAACATCGGCGTAATGCCCTGTGTCTGATAAGTACCAAAGCTTTGCGCCAGGCTGGTAAGCAGGGCGTCACCCTGGTCGTCATTCACGCCGCGCTCGATAACGGACTTCAGGTTTTGCTGCGCCAGCCCAACTTCACCCACGATCTTCTGCGTGGCTTTTGTCGCGTCGTCCAGCATGCCAATTTCCATCTGGCGTACCGCCTGGCTTGCCTCGTTGCGGGCACGAAGCAGCAGAATATAGCCATCGCTAATACGCACCATTTGCTCACCCTGCAGGCGGTTGATGCGCTCAAGAGAGGTGGAACTTTGCTGCAGGGCATAAATGCCGATGCCGCTTACAACCAACAGCAAGAACGTCATAACCGCTAACAGCGTCAGCAGCCCCGTACGAATCGACAAATTTCTCAACATGCTTAATTCCCGGTTTAACGATGGCTCATGAATAAAGTAGTGAGCGTGTTATCGGCAATTTTCGGAAAATGTTTAATCAATTTGCGTTATTTACGTTCGTTAAGTGCTTGTTGCCATGATGTTTAGCTAGATTATGACAATGAAATGACTCAACATTTGAATAGCCTGAAGCTGGACATTTACCTCGTTGGGAGGCCAGCGGTCAAAAAACAGCAAAAGACATTTAACCGCAGTTGGCTATAATATCGGGCACTTGAAATACACCAGGTTAAAGGAAACAGACATGAGCTTACTCAACGTCCCAGCGGGTAAAGATCTGCCGGAAGACATCTACGTTGTTATCGAAATCCCTGCTAACGCCGATCCAATCAAATACGAAGTAGACAAAGAGAGCGGCGCGCTGTTTGTTGACCGTTTCATGTCTACCGCGATGTTCTATCCGTGCAACTACGGCTACATCAACCACACCCTGTCTCTGGACGGTGACCCGGTTGACGTGCTGGTCCCAACGCCATACCCGCTGGAGCCAGGTAGCGTGATCCGTTGCCGTCCGGTTGGCGTGCTGAAAATGACCGACGAGTCTGGCGAAGATGCAAAACTGGTTGCGGTTCCGCACACTAAACTGAGCAAAGAGTACGATCACATTAAAGATGTGAACGACCTGCCAGAACTGCTGAAAGCGCAGATCACTCACTTCTTCGAGCACTACAAAGATCTCGAGAAAGGCAAATGGGTGAAAGTTGACGGTTGGGATAACGCCGAAGCTGCTAAAGCTGAAATCATCGCCTCTTTCGAACGCGCTGCTAAGAAGTAAGTAGCCAGCCCGAAAGCAAAAACACCGCCTGAGGGCGGTGTTTTTGTTTCGGCTTCTCGCCCACCAGCTAGCTGGTGGGCAAAAAAAACGGCCACGTGTTGGCGTGGCCGCTTGGGCGTGCTTAGTTCTTTTCTCGATCCAGCCAGTTCCCGCTGTCGATACGGGTTAACCCCTCGACAGGACGCTGATACACATACATCCACGCGCCGCCGTAAGGGGTCTGAATCAGCTGACGGCTGTACTCTCCCCCTTTGGTACGCAGCGCGTCCAGCTCAGAAAGCGTAGAGGCGTCTATCCGGTAAACTTCGCCGGAAACCACGCCATCTCCCGGCACGGCGCCTGGATAATGCCCAAGGCTATACAACACGTAGTTTTCCTGCGTGTGGTCGCCCAGCCACTGAGCGTTGGTCATCCAGTGGCTGTTGCCTTGTTTGCGTCGTAAACTGCCGTAAACAAATATTCGCATTGCTAAAACTCAAACTGATAGAGCAGATCTAGTGCCTGATCTACGCCAGACACCGCTTCCAGATATAGCTTAGGCATCAGACGATAACGTAGCGTTAACGTCGCCAGAGAGTCAAAAATACCTACGCCATATTTAACCTGTAGACCCGGCAGTACATAGCCGCTAACCACCACTTGAGAGGAATCACCCACCCCCGCGGTGTCAAGCGCCAGATTGCTTACGCCAAACGTCTCGCCGATTTTACCCACAACCTGACCACTTTGTGCAACCCCCAAGCCCACAAGCATCGACGTCATCGCGTCGCCATCGTTGCCAGAAGTGTCTAAACCCTGGCCGCGAAGCAGGTAGGACAAGGCATCTTGCTGGGACATCGCCGGGTCGGAGAATATTTCAGCTTTTGGTTCATCTGCCGGGCCCGTCACACGCACACCGGCCGTTACGTTGTTTTCGGTCGACTCCGGGTTACGGATGGCTTCAATATTCAGGTATGGGTTATCCGGTGGGCCGGAGAACAGCAGTTCGCCTTTGCGGACGATAAGATCCTGACCATAAGCATGGAAGCGGCCCTGAGGAATGTTTATCTGGCCGTTGAGGCCGAGTCCCTGCTTGTCCTGTACCATTTTCAGGTCACCGGTCAGGCGAGCTTTCAGGCCAAAGGCATCAAGCCGCACGTTGTTGCCAACGTGAATCGTCAGGTTGCTGTTGATAGGGATCCCGGCGGACTGTGGATTAACCGGTTTCAGATCTTTATCCAGCATCACTTCATCACTGGATACGCCCACGGCGCTTTCCGGCACATCATGCACTACGATACGCGCCCACGGCACATCGACGTTACCGTTGAGGGTAAACAGGCTTGGCGTTGCCACAAATTCAATATCCGGGGAAACGTCCAGACGCACCATCGGCGGCACGGTAATGCGCACTTTGCTGCCCTTCGCGGCTATGCGCGCCCGCCAGTTATCAATTTGCGTCCAGTCGGCGTCACCGCTTAACACAATCTGCCCTTGCTTGGTGCGTACCACGCCCTGCAGCGTGGAATTCATCCCGTTGAAGTTCATGGCAATCTGGCTCGGCTGCATGTCGAACGGCATGAAGTTACCTTCAACATCGACGCCATTAATCTGCATTTGCCCGAACATCTGCGGCCGTTCCAGGTTGCCGCCGAGGCGTAAGTTCGCGTTCAGCGTACCGTCAGCTTTTTCACCCTTCGAGAAGATAGCGTTGGCAATAGCCAGGGAGAAGTTGCGGATATTGACGTTGCCGCCCAGATTACGCCGCCCCTGGGGATCGGTGATTTGAACCTGGCCGTCAAACTGCCCGTTATTCGCCACCTTCACCAGCCAGCCAAGCTGGGCGCGGTTATTTTTCAGTTCGGCGTTGAGGTTCAGCGTGTCGAAGGCAACCGGCAACGTATTGCCGTTCACCACCTGCGCCACCTTCACGCCACGCCCGCTGAGCGTCACCTGGCCCTGCGGCAGGCCACCGGCTTCGCTGTCCCAGCTCACGTCTGCCTTACCGGTAAATACGCCGCTGGCCTGAGTATCCGCCGGCATCACCGGTTTGAGCATGGCAAGATCGAAACGGTTGAGGTTAACCAGCGCCCGGCCTTTCGCTCCGGCGTCGATAGTTTGCGGCACGCAAAGCTCGGCGTTCGGGTTTACCCAGCAGTGCGGGCCAATGGCGATTTTCTGTTCTTTGTTGCGGAAGTCCAGCGTCAGCTCGCGGTTTAGCGCCCACGGCCCCACCGGCGTCTCAAAGCGGGTATCGCTTAGCTTGCCGCGCCAGCGCTCTTCGTTGCGATCGAAGCTACCGCTCAGGTTAAGACGTCCGGAAACTGGCTCTCCCTGAACGCGCAGCTGAAGCTGATGCTGTTTCTCATCGCCTTTTGCGTCCAGGGTGACCAGGTCAACCTTCACGCCCGGCTGAGCCACTCGTTCTACGCGCAGGTTGAGGTTACCGGCGATTTGGTCGCTCGATTTCACATCGCCTTTAAGCAGAACCCGGGCAATCGTCAGCTCCTGCCAGCGCAGGCCGTTTGCGGTCAAGTCAGCCAGCAGCTGCGGGGCTTTCACGTCACCGCGAACCTTAACGATACCTTTCGCCGTACCGCCCAGACCCGGCAGGGCGTTGTCCAGGTTCGGGGCATTAATGTTGGCGTCCAGGTTCAGCTCTTTCTCACCCAGCTCCCCTTTGACGTCCACGGTATTGCGGCCCAGCTCCAAATGCAGACCCGGCACCTTCCACTGCATGTAGTTGTTGCCCTGCAGCGTGCCCTGAACGTTGACTTTATTCTGCTTCACGTTACCGGCAAGCTTCAGCTCAGGAATATCCAGCTGCCAGCTGCCGCCATACAGGCTGCCGCGCGTTTTGATATTGCCGTCAAGCTTTGCAGGCCAGTCAGGGAACTGCTTCGCGGTGTTGATCCCGGCCAACGTTAATTCCCCGCGCCAGCTGATAGCTTTGCTCCAGTCCACCAGCGCTTTCAGGTCAGTGTTACCCTGCAGCGCGGCCACGCGCAGCTTATCGAGGCTAAACTGCTGTTCGTTACCTTTGCCGTCCAGCGTGATGGTAGCAGGCGGCACCTGGTCACCCTTCACGGCGGTGCTAAAGGCGAGCTTGTAGTCGGTCATTTTGCCTGTCAGGCGAAGCTTAAGGTCGTCGGCCTGATATTGCTTCGCGCCGGTCAGCGGCCAGTAAAGTTGCTTGCTGTCCAGCTCGATATTCAGCGGCAATCCGGCTTCGGCAAGACGGGTTTTGGCATTCAGCTGCATCCCCACCGGGCCGGAAAGGTTGACGCCAACTTTCAGCTCGTCGCGCAGCGCGCCGCCCACGGTCATCTTCACCTTTTCGCCTTTCAGCGGGTCGATGTTCAGCGTACTGTTGAGCGTTAAATCAACCGGCCAGTTGTCGCGCAGCTGCGCGCTGCCGGCGGCGTTCACCAACCCCTGAGAGGAGTCCACATCCAGCGCATCCAGCTTCAGGTTGCCGTCGATGCTGCTCACTTTCAGCAGCAGCGAGTTGACCATCAAATCCGTATCGCCGGTCAGGCGCAGGCGCGCTCCGCGGAATTCCTGAATATTCAGGTTCACCGGCAAATTAACGTCGGTCATTTCCGGCAGCAGCGGCTTCTCAAACAACTTTTTGAGCGTTTCACCCAGCGGCGCTTCTTCCGGCTGAGGGTTCTGGATCTTCGGCTCAACAATTTCTTCTTTGGCTACTTCTGCGGCTTTTGGCAACGCAATCAGTAAGCCTTCCAGGCTGGTTGGCGTCAGCGTCAGGTTCCGCTGCTCCCAGTTCAGGCCACTGGTGAAATCCATCACCGAAACGGTGGTGTCGTCGATTTTTACGTTGACGTTATTCAGCGCCACGCGGCTGAGAGTAATCGGATACGGCGTGGAGAGATTCAGCGGGCCGCTGTCTTCTTCCTGGACAGGCGCAGACGGCGGCATTTTTTTCGTGTCGACCGCGACATCCACATCTTTCAGCGAGAAATCATTCACGCACAGGCTACTGTGCCACAGGCACTTAAGCTCAATGGCGAGATGAACCTCACCCGCACGCACGGCGACGCCAGGCTGCTCGTAGCGCAGGTTCTTTAACGTCAGATTACGCCAGCCACCGTCGACCTGAGCGATATTCAGCCCTGGCACCCAGCGATTAGCGCCTTTAAACAGCAAATGCAGGCCGGGCGTAGTCCCCACCAGGAAACCGACTGCCGCAATCAGCAGCACAACCACAGCCAGCACCGCGAGGCTGATTTTCTTCCAACGACTCATAGTTCAGGCCCCAAACCGATGTAAAACTGTAAACCGTGCTCTTCCTTGTCACCCACCGGTACCGCAAAGTCGAGCTTGATAGGCCCAACCGGGGACTGCCAGCGCACGCCAACGCCTGCGCCGGTTTTGAAGTTGCTGCGTTTGATGTCGTTCACCGCCTCACCTGAGTCAACGAACGCGGCGCCCCACCATTTGCCGGTCACGTTGTACTGATATTCCAGCGAGCCGGTCGCCAGTTTGGAGGCACCCGTTAACTTGCCGTTGCTGTCTTCTGGCGAAATAGATTTGTATTTATAGCCGCGAATGCTGCGGTCGCCCCCGGCGAAGAAACGCAGGTCAGGCGGCACTTTTTTAAAGTTGTTGGTTTCTATCCAACCGAGATTGCCGCGCACCACAAAACGATGCTTTTCGTACAGCGAGCGGATCCAGACGTTTTGAGCCTGGAATACGCCGAAATCAACGTCTGAACCCCATGTCGTATTGGAAACATCAATCGAGTAGCGCTGGGAGTCGCCCCAGGTGGGCATCAGGCCACCGCGTGAGCGAGTGCGGTTCAGGCTGACGCCAGGGTAAAGCAGCATGGTCGTGTTCGTGACGTCTGCCTGAGTAAAGTGGTCGAGGCTCCAGCGCAGGTTAACCGCGCGCTGCCAGCCGCTCGACATATCCCAATAGCGGGACAGCGCCACGGTGGTGGAGTCCGATTTGGTGTCGTTGAGATCGGTTCGCTTAAAACCGCCCTGCACCAGGTAATACTGCTCCAGCGGGCTTTTTAACAGCGGTACTTTGTAGCTGAAGTCGAGCGTTTGCTCAGGCCCGGAAAGGCTGGTGCTGGTCGTCAGGCTGTGACCATAGGAGTTCATCCACGGCTTTTTCCAGCTCGCCTTTACGCGCGGGCCAACGTCAGTGGAGTAGCCCACACCGGTTTCAATGGTGTTTTCAGTGCGCGGCGTCACCACGCCCTGCAGCGGCAGTACTTTGGTCTGGCGAGATTTTTCAAACTCAGGCGCCACTACCACGGAGTTAAACCAGCCCGTAGCCGACAGGCGGCGGTTCAGCTCGGCCAGATCGCTTGACTGGTAATAATCGCCCTGCTTAAAGGGCACCAGGTTTTGCAGGTACTCTTCGCGAATTTGGGAGCCCTGAAAGGTCACTGCGCCAAAACGGTAGCGCTCGCCGCTGTCGTAGTCGATATCCCAGAAGGCCTGATGCCTGTCGAGAGAAACGCCCAGCTGGCTTTTGCGGAAATCGCTGTCGAAGTAGCCCTTACGCAGCGCAATACTGGAGAGGCTTTTCTTGAAGTTATCGTAATCCGCATGGTCAAGGACGGTGCCGATTTTGGGTCGTTTAGGCAGCAGCGCGAGATAGTCTTTATCGGTCCTCGCGCCACCACGCAAAATGACGTCGGTGCCGCCAATTAACACGGGCTGCCCGGCGTCAACTTGCGCCAGCAGAACCTGGCGCCCACCGTTCTGCGGCGGCGGTTTAAGCGTGAAATTGATGGTCGGTTCGTAGTAACCCAGCGCTTTCAACCCTGCGCGAATGGCGTCATCGACGCGCGCCTGGAAGCGACGATCCGGCGTCACTTCATCGCTTTCGATGGTTGAAAGTTGAGCACGGACGTTTTTTTGCAATTCGCCGCTGAGACCTTCAACCTGCAAGCGCACGCTCGCGGCGTTTGCCCATGTGCTCGCCACACACAGGCCTGTAATACATAAAGTACGGATTACTGGCACGTTTTCTCCTGAATATCCTTGTTCCCACCCCTGGAAGGAAACGTCATTCCCGCTCCGCGGATTAACAAAACCCTAACATCGAGGGTTGAAAATAACTCACTAGCCTAAATCTTTCTTATATGTAATGTAGTCTGTAACTCGGATGTATTGTCTGCAATTGCAGGTCTGATGACAACCGCTCGCTTTTTTGCCGATTTTCGGGAGATCCAACACCATGTCATTCTTCGACAAAACTCACACTGTGACGCAGGCCGATGCTCTGCCGGGCCGCAACACACCGATGCCGGTCGCCACGCTTCACGCGGTTAACGAACACTCAATGACAAATGTTCCAGATGGGATGGAAATCGCGCTGTTTGCGATGGGATGTTTTTGGGGCGTAGAACGCCTGTATTGGGAAATTCCGGGCGTTTACAGCACGGCGGCTGGTTACAGCGGCGGCTACACGCCAAACCCTACCTATCGCGAAGTTTGCAGCGGCCAGACAGGTCATGCTGAAGCCGTGCGCATCGTTTATGATCCGAAAGTCGTTAGCTATGAACAGCTTTTACAGGTGTTTTGGGAAAATCACGACCCGGCTCAAGGGATGCGCCAGGGCGGTGACGTCGGCACCCAGTACCGCTCGGCAATTTATCCGTTAACGCCGGAACAGGACAAAGCCGCCCGCGCCAGCCTTGAGCGTTTCCAGGCCGCAATGAATGCCGCCGGTGATAAACGCCAGGTCACCACTGAAATCGCCAATGCAGGTCCGTTCTACTACGCGGAAGACGACCATCAGCAATATCTGTACAAGAATCCGCACGGCTACTGCGGCATTGGCGGCATCGGGGTTTGCCTGCCGCCTCAGTAAGCTTCGCGACAAAGCCAGTCAATCGACTGGCTTTTTCTTTAACGTTGCTAACCAAAGCCAACCCACGCTTTCTGATTATTCACATCCAGCGTCGCGGAAGTATGTCCATTTCCGAGACTAGCCATGCTGATGTTATTTGCCACGCCGTGCTTGTTCAGCGCCGCCAGCATCGCCCGCACGTTACCCGCCGACCCCTGATCGTTAGCCCCGACCAGGAACACCTCAGTTTTACGCGCTGACGGCTGTAAATGCCGGGAGAGCATATCCTCCAGTGGGATCCCGCCAGAGCCGCTGCGCTGCGGGTTATCCATATGCAGCGCCAGGCTTTTCCCATCCTGGACAATCATCGCCGCCAGGCAAGGTGCCAGGTCGGTTGTGAACAGCGCGGTTTTCTGCCGGGGCGGCTGATGAATCACCTGCGCACGGTTATTACCCTGGGCAAAAAACTGCAGTTTGTATCCCTCATCCGCAAAACGTTCGTGTGAACGACGAAACGGCACGCCCTGGTTTTGCTGATTCATCGCCAGCTGCAGCGTTTGCAGGGAACCCAGCTGTAAAAGTGCTTTAGCCGGAAAGGTTTGCAGCGGGTTGCCGGACACATTCAAATGTTTGAGGTGTGTCAACGCTCCCAGCGATTCCGGCAGTGCCGTCAGGCCTCGCTCGCTCAGATCTAATGTTTCCCCACGGCACTGAAAGTTATTCATTATTTCACTGCTCGCTGCCGTCCGGGCAGTGCCTTCTTCCGCCGTTGGGGCACAGGCGGCCCAATTGTTGAGATCGCCGTGTAAGTCGCTTGCGTGCAGGCCCGGCGAAGCAGCTTTCACGGCTGCCGTTGAAGGTAAACTGGTAAGTGATGACATACCCGAAGGTCGCACCGCCGCAGAATTAATATGCATAATCAGGCTCCGAAATAGACTGCCTGTATGTGGAGGGAACTCCCCCATCGGTTCCTTTAGACCTGCTGCTCAGCGGCATTAAGGGTGGTTGCCGGCTGACGATTTAAGGCCGCCTGTAGCTGATGCCCGATCCAGCCTGCCGCCGAGTTCACGGCCGCCGGAACGCTTTCCTGTAGCATTTGCGTCATTTTGTTCGCCACCGGGTCAGCCAGGATCTCTGCCGCAGGCACGGCGAAAAACACCGGGGCAGAAGCCACAACGTTGGTCGCATGGCTGATGGCGCTTAGCGAAGCGGCATTCACTCTTGGAAAGGCGCTAGCAATAGCGCCGCTAATGGCGCTGCGCAGGCTTATCACACCGGCAAAACCACCGGCCAGCATCGCCGTTTTCCCCAGACTCGGCGCCGAAAGAACGCTTGCCGTCGCTTTCAGGCTGTCCGTTGCAATATCCAAAGGCAGCTTTGCCATACGCTGAGCGGCGTTTTTTAACGTGTCGCCCACCACGTGCGTATTTTTTAATTCAGTGAATTTCTGCTGCCAGTCGTTGCGCCCCAGCAAATACTCTGGCCCGGTTCGGCCTTTGCTTTCATCCACCGCATGGAGAATGGCGCTCATTGCGCCACCCGCCACCAGGCCGCCCGCAGCGGACAGCCACGTATCGGCTTCACCGGCGACTTTCGCCCCGGCAAAATGCGTCAGCGTTGCCGCCGACGCCAGACGCGCAAGGTTGCGAGCCGAGTAGGTCTGAATGGCGGCGCCGGTTTCTGCCACCGTCGTCAACAAGCTCGCTTTTGCCTCTTTTACCGCTTCGCGCATAACCGGATGCAGGTCGCTCTCTTTGGCGGACAGCCAGGGATTCGCTGCCGTGGCGCGATTAAGCAGCGTGGTGCCTATTGTGTCGGCAATGCTGGACTGCAGGCCGGCATGGAGGCCAATTTCCGCCGCGGTATGGGCAAAAGTACTCAGCAGCGGGACTTTATCGTAGGCAACAGACGCCGCAGCAAAGGGAATAGCGCGTACCGCCCCTCGTGCGATTTGTCCCAGTCTGTCCAGTTGATGCCCTTTAGTCAGCACCGCCTCAACGGAGGCCGGCGTTTCCCCCATTTTGTGTAATTCCCGGGTTCTCGACTCAATCAAGGCATGCATTTCAGCATGGTTATCGCCGTTGATATGCTTGCCAAACAGCGCGCCAAGCTGGTGATGGATAGCGGCTTCATTGGCCGAACCATAAACGCTGTCACCCACAAAGTGCAGGCTTTCATGCGCACTTACGGCAGCAGAAGTAGCCACAGATGAACTCGAAGCGATCGACGCAGGCCGCTGGCCGCTGTGTTCCGGTAACGGAGGAAGTTCTGCCGCATGTCTGTGGGCGGAAGTAACGGAATTGACCATGTGAACGCTCTCCTGATAGTGGGCTAACCGGTCAGGTGAGTGGCAAAAAGAGACGAAAAGTTCCGGGGATAAAAAGAAGAAAAGCAGCTTATACAATGCGCCAAACGTTAAGCCCATTAATCAAAAAACATAGCAATAAAAACCCGGCTTACCGCCGGTTAAATTACAGCCTCTGGTAGCACATCCCATCCTTACGCTATACTACTCCTTGAATTTGCTGGCTCGTTCACAAAAGCGGCCAGCATTTCTTGTGTTTGACCCCTAAGATTTATCCACTTTTCCCTTCCGAGGACCTGGCCACAACAGCCAGATAAATTATGTTAAACAGTATTTTGATAATACTTATCCTTATTGCTATTAGTGCCTTTTTCTCAATCTCTGAGATCTCGCTTGCCGCCTCTCGTAAAATCAAACTTAAGCTGCTGGCCGATGAAGGCAACGTCAATGCCCAGCGCGTGCTAAAGATGCAAGAAACGCCGGGCATGTTCTTTACCGTCGTACAAATTGGCCTTAACGCCGTGGCCATTCTCGGCGGTATCGTCGGCGATGCGGCTTTCTCACCGGCGTTTAAAATTCTGTTGGAGCGTTTTCTGGCTCCGGAACTCGCCGACCAGCTCAGCTTTATTATCTCATTCACCCTCGTCACCAGCCTGTTCATTCTGTTCGCAGACCTCACCCCGAAACGCATCGGTATGATTTCTCCCGAAACGGTTGCTTTACGTATTATCAACCCGATGCGCTTCTGTCTGTTTGTTTTCAGACCTTTGGTGTGGTTCTTCAATGGCCTGGCTAACGTTATTTTCCGCATCTTCAAGCTGCCGATGGTGCGTAAAGACGACATTACTTCTGACGACGTTTACGCAGTATTTGAAGCCGGTGCGCTGGCGGGCGTGCTGCGTAAGCAAGAACACGAACTGATTGAAAACGTTTTTGAGCTGGAATCCCGTACCGTGCCGTCTTCCATGACCTCGCGCGAAAACGTGATTTGGTTCGACCTACACGCCGACGAGCAAAGCCTGAAGTCCACCATCGCCGAACATCCGCACTCCAAGTTCCTGGTGTGTAACGGCGATATCGACCACGTCGTTGGCTATGTTGATTCCAAAGAGCTGCTGAACCGTGTGCTGGGTAACCAAAGCATGGCGCTGAACAGCGGTGTGCATTTGCGTAACGCCCTGATTGTGCCGGACACCCTGACCCTCTCCGAAGCGCTGGAAAGCTTCAAAACCGCCGGCGAAGACTTCGCGGTTATCATGAACGAATACGCGCTGGTGGTGGGCATCATTACCCTGAACGACGTGATGACCACGCTGATGGGCGACCTGGTCGGCCAGGGAATGGAAGAGCAAATCGTTGCCCGTGATGAAAACTCATGGCTGGTGGAAGGCGGCACGCCGATTGACGACGTGATGCGCGTGCTGGATATCGACGAGTTCCCGCAGTCCGGCAACTACGAAACCATCGGCGGGTTCATGATGTTTATGCTGCGTAAGATCCCGAAACGCACCGACTCGGTGAAGTTCTCCGGATACAAGTTCGAGGTGGTGGATATTGATAACTACCGCATCGACCAGCTGCTGGTGACGCGAATCGACAATAAGCCTGTCGCGCTGACGCCAAAGCTGCCTGATGGTGAAGAGCCTCAGGAGCAGTAAGCAAGCTCTACAAACACTAACGGCCCCTTCGGGGCCGTTTTTTTTTTACAACTTTAGGGCCTAGCCCATGTCCGCCTGTAAGCGCATCACCTGGCGGTTGACCTCGGACATGACCGAGTAGTGCTGCTTATCCTTAACTTTCGGGACAAGGATTTTGCCCTTATCAAATTCGAAAGCGCCAACGTCCTTGATATACAACCGTCCACGGAACAGGATCTTCACGTACTTCGCCACCTGAAGGGGGTTGTAACGTTGGAAAATTTTCATTGTTCTTTACTCCTGCATGTTAACGCCTCTGCGAGCTACATTTGGCCCGACAAAATGAGGCGAAAAAGTTTGGTGCTCGAAAACTATAGTCCAGATATCGAAGGCCACCTAGTGTGTAGAAGTTTTTTTACTAAAAGATTACAAAGTTGCAGAACAATATTTTTAAATGTAAAAAACGGCAGCGTAAGCCTTCAAATTTCAGGGTTATGTGCGTCAGCCCGCAAACTGGCACTTTGCTTGCGGGACAGATGCTTATTCAGCACATATGCTTAAATCATCGACTCAAGTGGTCGGATCACCTGCTAACAACAATAAGGAGTCACCTATGACTTTGCGCGGAACGCTGGCGCTGTCTCTTCTGCTGCTGCCGCTGATGGCCTCAGCCCATAACTTTGAAAATAATCAGCGAGTTTCCCCTATAGGCATTACCGATAAGGGCGAGCTGGTGCTGGATAACAATAAGTTTAGTTATAAAAACTGGAATAGCGCGCAGCTGCCAGGGAAAGTGAGAGTCCTGCAGCATATTGCCGGCCGTTCGAGTGCCAAAGAAGAAAATGCGGCAATGGTGGAAGCCATCAAGGCGGCAAAATTCCCGCACGATAAGTACCAAACCACCACCATTGTGAACACCGACGACGCGATTGTTGGCACCAGCATGTTTGTGCGCAGCAGCATTGAAAGTAATAAGAAAGAGTTTCCGTGGTCGCAGTTTATCGTCGACAGCAACGGCGTAGCGGCGAAAGCGTGGCAGCTGCAGCAGGGCGGCTCGGCTATCGTGGTACTGGATAAAGAAGGCAGGATTCAGTTCGCCAAAGATGGCCCGTTAACTCAACAGGAAGTGCAGCAGGTGATTAGCCTGCTGCAGGGGTTACTCAGTAAATAGAAACGCGGAATCCGGGGTTCAGGAACGACTCGCGCGGGGTATAGTCCAGCGGCTTACCCTGCCAGTCATGAACGTGCGCCCCGGCAGCGACCGCCACGGCGTGCCCCGCCGCGGTATCCCAGATATTGGTTGGCCCAAAGCGAGGATAGAGCTGCGCCTGGCCGTCCGCCACCAGGCAGAACTTCAGCGATGAGCCGATGGCCGTGGTCTGGTGCTCGCCCATCTGCTGGAGATATTCTTTCAGCTCGCTATCGTTGGCGGCATGAGACCGGCTGACCACCACGCGTGGTGGACGGGCATCCCGCACATGAATTTGGTTGCGAACGCCGCACTCTTCCTTCCAGGCCTTCCCTTCTGCCGCGCTGTACATGATCTTCAGCACCGGGGCATAGACAACGCCCATCACCGCTTTCCCGCCGTCGATAAGCGCGATATTCACCGTGAATTCGCCGTTACGTTTAAGAAACTCTTTGGTGCCGTCTAACGGATCCACCAGCCAGTAGCGCTGCCAGCTTTGGCGGGAATCCCACGACTGGGGATCTTCTTCTGACAGCACGGGGATGTCCGGCGTCAACGCCTTCAGCCCCTTCAAAATAATGTCGTGGGCGGCAAGATCCGCCGCCGTCACCGGAGAGTCATCAATCTTATGCGTCGCTTCGAGCGGCTTCTCTCCCTCATAGACCTGCATGATCGCGGCCCCGGCCTCGCGGGCCAGCTGGCAAATTTGTTCTAACATTCTCCACCTCGTGTTGTGTCTCTGCGCTACACCGAGCGAATAACTTATTGTTTTACTTATATCTCATTGCACCGTGATGCGCTATCTGTGAAGCATTTCCGGTTTAACGGGCGAATTTTCTGGCAGACTTCACAAAATTGTAAGCAACAGTCTGTATATACATTGCCCTTTGTGGCGTACCTCTAAAAAGGACATTTAAACATGATTAAGTTTAGCGCAACGCTTCTTGCGACGCTGATAGCCGCCAGCGTCAATGCGGCCACCGTTGACCTGCGGATCATGGAAACGACCGATCTGCACAGCAACATGATGGACTTCGATTACTACAAAGATACGCCTACAGAGAAGTTCGGTCTGGTACGCACCGCAAGTTTGATCAATGCGGCACGCGGTGAAGTCACCAACAGCGTGCTGGTAGATAACGGCGATATTATTCAGGGTAGCCCGCTGGGCGATTACGCGGCGGCAAAAGGGCTAAAAGCCGGGGAAATCCATCCGGTCTATAAAGCACTGAATACGCTCGACTATACGGTCGGCAACCTGGGCAATCACGAATTTAACTACGGTCTCGACTTCCTGCACAAAGCCCTCGCAGGCGCGAAATTCCCGTACGTGAACGCCAATATCATCGACGTGAAAACCCAGAAACCCATGTTCACGCCGTACCTGATCAAAGAAACCGAAGTCAAAGATAAAGACGGTAAAAGCCAGACGCTGCGCATCGGCTACATCGGCTTCGTGCCGCCGCAAATCATGACCTGGGATAAAGCGAACCTGACCGGCAAAGTGACGGTGAACGACATCACAGAAACCGCACGGAAATACGTGCCGGAAATGCGTAAACAGGGCGCGGATGTGGTGGTGGTCATTGCCCACTCCGGGCTTTCCAGCGAGCCTTATCAGGCGATGGCGGAAAACTCAGTCTATTACCTCAGCCAGGTGCCGGGCGTGGACGCCATTATGTTCGGCCATGCTCATGCCGTGTTCCCGGGGAAAGACTTTGCCAATATTAAAGGGGCCGATATCGAAAAAGGCACCCTGAACGGCGTACCGGCCGTGATGCCGGGCATGTGGGGCGACCACCTCGGCGTGGTGGATCTGGTGCTGAACAACGACTCCGGCAGCTGGAAGATCGCCAGCAGCAAGGCAGAAGCGCGGCCGATTTATGACAACGTAGCCAAAAAATCGCTGGCGGCAGAAGACCAGAACCTGAAGAAAGTACTGGAGCACGATCACAGCGCAACCCGCGAGTTTGTCAGCAAGCCGGTCGGTAAATCGGCGGACAACATGTATAGCTACCTGGCGCTGGTGCAGGACGATCCAACCGTTCAGGTGGTGAATAACGCGCAGAAGGCTTACGTCGAGAAATACATTCAGGGCGACCCGGATCTTGCAAACCTGCCTGTGCTCTCCGCCGCAGCCCCGTTCAAAGTGGGCGGACGTAAAAACGATCCTGCCAGCTTCGTTGAAGTCGAAAAAGGCCAGCTGACCTTCCGCAATGCCGCCGATCTCTACCTTTATCCGAACACGTTGGTAGTGGTGAAAGCGACCGGCAAAGAGGTTAAAGAGTGGCTGGAATGTTCCGCCGGTCAGTTCAACCAGATCGACGTGAACAGCACTAAACCTCAGGAATTGATCAACTGGGACGGCTTCCGTACCTACAACTTCGACGTGATCGACGGCGTGAACTACCAGATTGACGTCAGCCAGCCGGCTCGCTACGACGGCGAATGCCAAATGGTGAACCCGAAGGCAGAGCGTATTAAAGACCTGACCTTCAAGGGTAAACCTATCGACCCGAATGCCGTCTTCCTGGTCGCGACCAATAACTACCGCGCCTACGGCGGCAAGTTTGCCGGGACTGGCGACAGCCACATCGCGTTTGCTTCGCCGGATGAGAACCGCTCGGTGCTGGCTAACTGGATCGGCGCTCAGGGCGAAATTCACCCTGCCGCAGATAACAACTGGCGTCTGGCACCAATAGCGAGCAAGCAGCCGCTGGATATCCGCTTTGAAACCTCGCCAACCGACAAGGCAGCCGCGTTTATCAAAGAAAAAGGCCAATACCCAATGAAAAAAGTCGCTAACGACGACATTGGCTTTGCCATCTATCAGCTTGATTTAAGCAAGTAATTCTCTCAGGCGTCCCGTTTGTCGCGGGACGCCATCACCTGTGGCAAATTCTCTTCTATCCAGTCGGCCAGCGCGGCCACTTTATCGGCAATTTCATGCCCCATCGGCGTCAGCGTGTACTCCACGTGCGGCGGCACAACCGGGTAAGATTTACGATCCACAAAGCCGTCTGCCTCCAACCATTGCAGCGTCTGCGCCAGCATTTTCTCGCTCACGCCGCCCATCTTGCGCCTTAAATCGCTAAACCGATGAGTGCCGTCCTGTAATGCCACTAGAATTAAAACACCCCAGCGGCTGGTCACGTGCTTCAACACGTCCCGCGACGGGCATTTATCGCTAAACAGGTTGCCGTTGCGCATTTGCTCGCCCAGCGTCATGGGCGCTTCGCTGATTTCACTCATTTAACACTTACCTTTTTGTGCGTACTTACTAAAAGTTAGCTAGGGTGTTAGTGTGGCACAACTTGTTCGAAACATCACTCAGGAGATTGATCATGATTGCGATTACCGGCGCATCCGGCCAGTTGGGCCGCCTTGTCATTGAAGATTTATTGAAAACGGTGAAAGCCGAAGAGATCGTGGCCGTGGTGCGTAATCCGGCCAAAGTAGAAGATTTTGCCAGCCGTGGCGTGCAGGTTCGTGCGGCGGATTACGGCGACGTGTCAGCCCTGGCGAAAGCTTTCTCCGGCGTGGAAAAAGTGCTGCTGATCTCCTCCAGCGAGGTTGGCCAGCGTGCCACCCAGCACAGCAATATTATTGCCGCAGCAAAACAAGCAGGCGTGAAACTCATCGCCTATACCAGCCTGCTGCATGCCGACAAATCGCCGCTCGCCCTTGCCGAAGAACACATCGTCACCGAGCAACAGCTCAAAACCTCCGGTGTTCCGTTCGTGCTGCTGCGTAACGGCTGGTATACCGAAAACTATCTGGCCAGCGTGCCGCCTGCGATTCAGCATGGCGTGTTTATCGGCAGCGCCGGAGAAGGCAAAATTGCCTCTGCAACACGTGCTGATTACGCGGCGGCGGCGGCTAAAGTGCTGACGCTGGATAATCAGGCGGGCAAAATTTATGAACTGGCGGGAGACCACGGCTGGACGCTCACGGAACTGGCGGCGGAAGTAAGCCTGCAAAGCGGCAAACCTGTGGTTTATCAGAACCTGGACGAAGCGGATTTCAAAGCCGCACTTCAGGGCGCAGGCTTACCAGAAGGCTTTGCCGCGCTGCTGGCAAACTCCGATGCAGGTGCGGAAAAGGGCGGTCTTTTTGACGACAGCCACCAGCTTAGCAAGCTGATTGGTCGCCCAACCACGCCGCTTCGCGACAGCGTGAAAAGCGCCCTGTAGTTGTTAAAAACTGGTTGTTAAAAACTGGTTGTTAAAAACTGGTTAATAACTAGCCCTGCACGCGGACATCTCTATAATAACGGGAGAGTCCGCGTGGAGAGAAAGCGTGCAGGGAGTTCCCGAGCAGTTTAGCGATGAGAGAGACAGCGCCCAGTTCCGGCATTTGCCGCAGCTGCCTGGCGTTGAGCTTTATCACGCCCATATTGCGAAGTACGCCTTTGAGCCACACACCCACGAAGCCTTCGGCATCGGCGCCATAACCTGGGGTGCAGAGCGCTTTCGTTACCGGGGCGAACAGTTGGTTGCCCCTACGGACTCACTGGTGCTGATGAACCCGGACGAGCTGCATACCGGCGAAGCCGCCAGTGAAGACGGCTGGCAGTACCGCATGATTTACCTGGATCCTAATCTGCTGGAATCGCTGACCGGGGAGAGAAGCTGGTGGTTTAACGCCGCCGTGAATCACGATCCCGCCCGCGCCCGCCAGATTTCACAGTTTATTGCTGGCCTGTGGCAGGCCGAAGACACGCTGACCCAGCAGGGGCTGCTGCTGAACCTCGTCGAGGCTTTTCGCCCCTACGCGCGTCATCTGCCCGGACTCCATGAGGCGGCCAACCGCTTCGCCCTGGTGCGCGAGTATCTCTACGATAACTATATGCACACCATCACCCTTGAAGATTTAGCGGCGCTGGTTTCCCTTAGCCCTTACCATTTCCAGCGGCAGTTCAAAGCCTGCTACCACGTTACTCCGCATCAAATGCTGATGGCGATTCGCCTGTGGCACGCCAAACAGTTCCTCACCCGCGGCATGCCTGCCGCTCAGGTTGCTGCCGCCAGCGGCCTGACGGATCAGGCGCACCTGACCCGGGCGTTTGCCCAGCGCTACGGCATTACTCCCGTGCGTTACCAAAAACAGGTTACCCGCTAACAAGACAGCAACCTCGTACAATACTCTGTCGTACTGCGCCCCTACACTGCGGCTAAATTGTGTTGTTGCAGGATATGAAGATGTTAAGTGGTGTGCTGTACGCCCTGCTGGCGGGGCTGATGTGGGGATTAATTTTCGTTGGGCCGATTATTGTCCCGGACTACCCGGCTGCCCTGCAGTCGACCGGACGCTATCTCGCTCTTGGGCTGATAGCCATTCCTATTGCCTGGCTTGGGCGCAAACACGTGCGCAAGCTGAGCCGCCAGGACTGGTTTACCGCCCTGAAGCTCTCGAGCGTGGGCAACCTGATTTATTACGTCTGCCTGGCGAGCGCCATTCAACGTACCGGCGCGCCTATCGCGACGATGATCATCGGCACGCTGCCGGTCGTTATCCCTGTTTTTGCTAACCTGCTGTACAGCAAAAGGGACGGGAAGCTGCCGTGGCGGCGCCTTGCCCCCGCGCTGGTGGTGATTTCCGCCGGGCTAATCATGGTGAATACCGCAGAACTTCGCGGCGAGCAGGCCGATTTCAGCTGGTGGCGCTACGTGAGCGGTATTCTGCTGGCGTTTGTTTCGGTTGCCTGCTGGGCCTGGTATGCCCTGCGCAATGCCCGCTGGCTGCGTGAGAATCCGGACAAAAACCCAATGATGTGGGCCACGGTTCAGGGGCTTTCCACGCTGCCATTCTCACTTATCGGCTATATCGCCGTGTGCATTTGGATGGGGAACCATAATTCAGGTTTTACCCTGCCCTTCGGCCCACGCCCGGAAGTGTTTATTACTTTGATGCTGGCGATTGCCATTCTCTGTTCGTGGCTGGGTAATCTGTGCTGGAACATCGCCTGCCAGCGCCTGCCGACGGTGATTGTCGGCCCGCTTATCGTCTTTGAGACCTTAGCCGGCCTGGCTTACACCTTTATGATTCGCCAAAGCTGGCCGCCGCTTTTAACAGTGTGCGGGGTGCTTTGCCTGACGATTGGCGTGGTGCTGGCCGTGCGCTCCAAACTGGAAAAAACGACGGTGGTTCAGGTTTCCGAGGCATAAAAAAGCCGGGACTTAACCCGGCCTGAGAGAAAGAGATCCCGGCTTAGCGTAGCCGGGATTTTTTTTTAGAAGGTTTCCCAGTTCGCATCCGAAACTGGCATAACCTGTTTTATTTTCGGCTGCGGCGTTTTTACGTGAGCTGCTTTGGCGAGGGTCGGCACACGACGGTTGATTTTAAACACCGCCACCGCTTCATTCAGGCGCGAAGCCTGCTCCTCAAGCGCAGCCGCTGCGGCCGCAGATTCTTCTACCAGCGAGGCATTCTGCTGAGTTACGCGGTCCATCTCCGCCACGGCCTGCCCAACCTGATCGATACCCCGGCTTTGTTCGTCAGACGCAGAAGCAATCTCGCCCATAATATCAGTGACTCGGGTGACGGCGCTGACGATTTCCGCCATCGTTTTACCGGCCTCATTCACCAGATCGGAGCCCGCGTTGACGCGCTCGCCGGAATCATCGATCAGAGCTTTAATCTCTTTTGCCGCCTGCGCGCTGCGCTGGGCAAGCGTACGCACCTCACCGGCAACCACGGCAAAACCACGCCCCTGCTCGCCCGCTCTTGCGGCTTCTACCGCTGCGTTAAGAGCCAGAATATTGGTCTGGAAGGCAATACCGTCGATCACGCTGGTGATTTGGGCAATTTTACTTGAGCTGGTGGCAATTTCGTCCATCGTCCGCACCACGCCTTCCACCACGTTACCGCCTTTCTTCGCGGTCGTTGAGGCGTCCAGTGCAAGGCGAGAAGCCTGACGGGCGTTGTCGGCGTTTTGCTTCACCGTGGCCGTCAGTTGTTCCATGCTGGCCGCCGTCTCTTCCAGCGAAGCCGCCTGCTGTTCGGTGCGGGAAGAGAGATCGTTGCTGCCGGCAGAAATTTCACCGGCGCCGGTGTAGATGGTATCGGCCCCATCGCGTACCACGCTGACCGTATTCGCCAGCGAGGCCTGCATCTCTTGTACGCTGCTTGCCAGCAGCGCCATTTCGTTTTTGCCCTGGGCCTCAATAGGCTGGGTCAAATCGCCTGCAGCAATGGCACGAATATGGTCCATCACCTCACGCAGAGGCATCAGCAGGACGCGGCGCATCGCCACCCAGCTCATCACAATAACCCCAATCACGCCGAGCATGACGGCGCCGAGGATCCAAAGAATCCGCTGGTAGTCGGCCTGATTATCGCGAACACCTTCGCTGGAAAGTTCCGCCTGTTCATCACGCCATTCACGGTAGACCTTCTGCATCGCAACCTGTTTCTGCTCCGCATTTTGCTTGAACATTTGCTCCAGGTTGCCCTGCGCGAGGAAGGTGTTCATTCTGGCGAGCGTGGAAGAGTAGTTGCGGTACTGCTCTTCCAGTTCATCGCTCAGGTGTGGACGTAATCCTGGGGTATCCGGCAGCGCCTGGTATTTCTCAAAATGGCTTTGCGCCTCCGCAAGCAGCGCGTTGGCCGTCGCGACCAGTTCCTGGAGCTGCCCGCCGTTAATCTGGTTCGCCATGCTGCCCTGAATGCGCAGCATGCCACGGTTCAGCGTCACACGCGCCTGATTAAGGCCGATCCAGGCATCGGTGAATTCAGCTACGTTCTGACTGGAAAGCTGGGAAACGGTGAAGTTGTTCTTGTCATTATTGAGGGCATTGATGAAAACCGTGGCTGACAGTAGCTGCATAGCACCCAGCACAATCAAAACGGTAATGAGTAAGGTAATAACTTTCATTCTTTTAAACATGTGTAGCCTTTTCTTATACAGGTATTGTCCGACGTCTAACTATCGGCAGCGTCCCCTGCTTATTTATGCTGCCCTCCCCAACAAACCACCATTTCTGGGGATTTTTTGTAATCATTCAGTATGTTAAAGCGAAAACTTTTTTTGTGATCCATGTCTCGCTATGAACGCTGCTCCGAAAGGGTTATAGTGCTCACATAAAGATGCATTTAAAATACATCTTAAATTTTACTATGAGGAGCCTGCTATGGCCTACCGCGATCAACCCCTGGGCGAACTGGCGCTGACGATTCCCCGCGCCTCTGCGCTGTTCCGTAAACTGGACCTGGATTTTTGCTGTGGCGGCAAGCAGACGCTGCTGCGCGCGGCAACGCGTAAGGAACTCGATCTGGAAGACATTGAGGCTCAGCTCGCCGCGTTAGCTGAAGAACCGGCGGAGAAAGACTGGCGTGCAGCCCCGCTGGCGGAGATCATCGATCACATCATCGTGCGCTTCCATGACCGCCACCGCGAGCAACTGCCGGAGCTGATTCTGCAGGCAACCAAAGTCGAGCGCGTCCATGCCGATAAGCCCAATGTGCCGAAAGGGCTGGCGAAATATCTCACAATGCTGCATCAGGAGTTGAGCAGCCACATGATGAAAGAGGAACAAATTCTGTTCCCGATGATTAAGCAGGGCATGGGTACTCAGGCCGGAGGCCCGATTAGCGTGATGGAAAGCGAGCATGATGATGCGGGTGAGCTGCTGGAAGTGATTAAGCACACGACCAATAACGTAACGCCGCCGCCGGAAGCCTGCACAACGTGGAAAGCGATGTATAACGGGATTAATGAACTGATTGAGGACCTGATGAACCACATCAGCCTGGAGAATAACGTTCTGTTTCCACGGGCGTTAAGTGGCAAATAACTAAGGTCTTTCCCTCACTACAATCCCCTCCCCAAAAGGGAGAGGATTTTTTAACGCCTATTCTAACTCGTCTATTTCCGGATATTTGCCAGACGTTTCTTACCGATGAACAGCCAGCCAGCACCCAGCACAATGAACCACAGCGGCGTCACGATCAGCGCCTGACGGGTATCATCTTCCAGCGTCAGCAGGACAATCACGAAGACGAAGAACGCCATGCACACCCAACACATCAGCTTGCCCAGCGGCATTTTGTAGATGGACTTCTCATGCAGGTGAGGACGCTGTTTGCGGTACACCAGGTATGAGCAGAGAATAATAGTCCAGACGAACATGAACAGAATCGCGGAAACCGTAGTGATCATAGTAAAAGCGGCAATCACGTTCGGGTTCACGTAGAGCATCACCACGCCGCCCAGCAGGCAGATACAGGAGAAGGTTAACCCTTTCGCCGGCACCGCACGTTTGGAAAGCTTGGCGAACGCTTTAGGCGCTACGCCGTCCTGCGCCAGGCCAAACAGCATACGGCTGGTAGAGAACACGCCGCTGTTCGCGGAGGAAGCAGCGGAGGTCAGCACCACAAAGTTGATGATACTCGCCGCAGCCGGCAGGCCGACCAGCACGAACAGCTCAACGAACGGGCTTTTATCCGGCACAACGGAGCTCCACGGCGTCACCGACATGATGATGATCAGCGAGAAGACGTAGAACATAATGATACGCAGCGGGATCGAGTTAATCGCGCGCGGCAGTGATTTCTCCGGGTCTTTGGTTTCTGCGGCCGTGGTGCCCACCAGCTCAATACCCACGAAGGCAAAGACCGCTATCTGGAACCCGGCAAAGAAACCGCTGATGCCTTTCGGGAACCAGCCACCGTCGTTCCAAAGGTTGTTGAAGGACGCCTCAACGCCGGACGGAGAATGGAAGCTGGTCAGCACCATCACCAGGCCGATGACGATCAGCGCGACAATGGCGACGATTTTGATCATCGCGAACCAGAACTCCATCTCACCGAACATCTTCACGGTGGCCAGGTTCAGGCTCAGCAAGACCAGCACGACCGCCAGAGAAGCGACCCAGTCAGAAAGCCCGGGGAACCAGAATTGGGCATAGGCGGTTATCGCTACTACGTCCGCCATACCGGTCACCACCCAGCAGAACCAGTACGTCCAGCCGGTGAAATATCCCGCCCACGGCCCCAGCAAATCTGCGGCAAAATCGCTGAACGACTTATATTCCAGATTCGATAACAGCAGCTCGCCCATCGCACGCATCACGAAGAACAGCATAAAGCCGATGATCATGTAGACGAAGATGATGGACGGCCCCGCAAGGCTGATGGTTTTCCCTGACCCCATAAACAAGCCGGTGCCGATGGCACCCCCAATGGCAATAAGCTGAATATGACGGTTTGTTAAATTACGCCGCAGCGACTGCTCGGTCGGCGCCTGAGCGTCTTCCGCGACTTTGACCTGATCTACCATGTTTGTATTTTCCTGTACCTGTCTGTTTTTTCAGGCTCTACTGGCCCGTGAACTGTTTTTACGTGATGTTGTTTTGTGTGATACGAGGTAAGAATCGGCGGGATAAATAATAAGCACAAGGGTAATGTTAATTTTTTGTTTAATTTGAGTGTGAAATCGCATTCACAGCGGGATATAGCTCAAAAAAATACCCTTAAAACAGGGTAATGCAAGATAAAATCACGCTTGTTTATTATTAGGCAATGCAAAACCCCGCACCAGGCGGGGTTAGGGATTCTTTACAGAATTTCCAGCAGCTCGACTTCAAACACCAGGGTGCTGAATGGTGGGATAGAAGCACCGGCACCGCGTTCGCCGTAAGCGAGGTTGTGTGGAATAGTCAGTTCCCATTTGGAGCCTACCGGCATCAGGGTAAGCGCTTCGATCCAGCCAGCAATAACGCCGCTTACCGGGAACTCTGCCGGCTCGCCACGCTGTACGGAGCTGTCGAAAACGGTGCCGTCGATCAGCTTGCCGGTGTAATGCACGCGAACGTGATCTTTACGGGCAGGAATTGGGCCAGTGCCCTGAGTGATAACGCGGAACTGCAGGCCAGATTCGGTGCTGCTCACGCCTTCTTTCTCTGCGTTCTCAGCCAGGTATTTCTGGCCTTCTACCGCCAGCTCTTTCTGACGCTCACGACGCACTTCGTCCGCACGTTCGTGAACTTCACGCAGAGCGCGGTGTACAACGTCAACAGGCACGGCCGGGGCATTCCCTTCCAGGGCATCACGGAGGCCAGCGACCAGCGCTTCTGGCAGTAAACCTTGCAGGCCTGATTCACTCAGCTGCTGGCCTACCTGTAAACCAATACCGTAACTTGCTTGTGCTTCGACGCTGTCAAAAGAAGGGGTTGTCATGGATTTTCCTTTCATGATGTTTAAAAGCAAGCCCGAAGCATAACAGCGTCAATCCGCAGGGTAAATGACAATGGAGGAAAGGTGACAAATGCAAACGAAACGGGAACAATAGCTTAAACGGGCGCAAAACTGCGGTTTGCCGTCACGGAAACCAGGATTGCTTCAGGCATCAGACAGTTAGCGTTCTATACTGGAAAAGTATTACTTCGAGGAGGGTTGCCAATGCAATTCGCTGTTAAACCATGGCTTACGCGGATTTGGCATGCACCGGATCATTTCCGCTTGATGGATCCGTTACCTCCCCTGCACCGCCGAGGCATTATTCTGGGCTTCGCGTGCGTGATTCTCGGCTTCCTGCTGCCTGGCGCAGATGACGCCAGCCGTCCGGTCACGCGCGACGCGCAGCTTTCCGTTCAGTCGCAGTCGCCTATGCAGGCCGAGCTGACGCCTTCAACGAACAACAATGTCCCCGCGACGCCGGTTGAGCCTCAACGACTGGAGGAGCAAACTCAGGCTCCCGTTCCCCACGACAACAATGACATCGAGCAGCAGTGGCGCTCGTACCGCGTAGCTTCCGGGCAGACGATGGCCCAGCTGTTCCGCGATCATAATTTGCCGCCGGCGGACGTTTACGCCATGGCGCAGGTAGAAGGTGATAGCAAGCCGCTGAGCAACCTGCAAACCGGGCAGATGGTACAAATCAGGCAAAATGCCAACGGCGTGGTGACGGGTTTAACCATTGATATTGGTAGCGATCAGCAGGTGCTGTTTACCCGCCAGCCTAACGGCAGCTTTATTCGCGCGCAGTAAAAATTGAGATCTTAGAAAAGCAAAACGCCAGCACGAGGCTGGCGTTTTTACGAGCAGTGAATAAAAACTTATTCAGCTACAACGTTTACAGTCAGTTTAGCGAATACTTCGCTGTGAACCTGGAAGTCCACTTCGTGCTCACCGGTGGTGCGCAGAACGCCGTTCGGCAGGCGAACTTCGCTCTTAGCAACAGCAACGCCAGCTGCAGTAACAGCGTCAGCGATGTCGCGAGTACCGATGGAACCGAACAGTTTACCTTCGTCGCCAGCTTTGGACGCGATGGTTACGGTTTCCAGTGCGTTGATTTTCTCAGCGCGAGCTGCAGCTGCAGCCAGAACGTCAGCCAGTTTAGCTTCCAGTTCTGCACGGCGTGCTTCGAAGAACTCAACGTTTTTCTTGGTAGCAGGAACAGCTTTACCCTGTGGTACCAGGAAGTTACGAGCATAGCCCGCTTTAACGTTAACCTGATCACCCAGGCTACCCAGGTTTGCTACTTTATCAAGCAGAATAACTTGCATTACCTTATCCTCTCAAAGTCGTATTAATGGACCGTGACCGATTACTGATGACGATCAGTGTACGGCAGCAGAGACAGGTAGCGAGCGCGTTTGATAGCGCGAGCCAGCTGACGCTGGTATTTTGCACGGGTACCGGTGATACGGCTTGGGACAATCTTACCGCTTTCGGTGATGTAGTTTTTCAGCGTAGCGATATCTTTATAGTCGATCTCTTGAACGCCTTCCGCGGTGAAACGGCAGAACTTGCGACGACGGAAATAACGTGCCATATGGCTAGTCTCCAGAATCTATCAATTCAATCTGCTCGGCATGCAAGACCACTTTGTTCAGGCCATTTTTCATCTGATGACAAGTAATGAACCCGTGAACCGTGATTTGCGTACCGACCGTTATACTGTGAGTAATGGCTTGGTTCGCGTGCCCGCTAACAATCACTGGCATTCGGCACCACGCCTGCCGGTTAAGACCGGCTTCCTCTTGCACAGAACGATGCTCAAGCACGAACTGGCAGTGAGGAATTCCTGAGGGGCTGACCTTGCGAAGGGGCGTCTTGCACACTGTGCCAGACAACGCCAGGCGGTTGGCCATCATCAGAATTACTCTTCAGAATCCCCAGCATCTGCATCATCAGCGGTTTCGCTAGCGAAATCATCGCGACGCTCGCGGCGCTCGTCTTTCGCTTTAACCATTGGAGATGCTTCGGTAACCGCGTGCTTAACGCGCATAACCATGCTGCGGATAACGGCGTCGTTGAAGCGGAAGTTAGTTTCCAGCTCATCGATCGCTTCCTGCGGAGCTTCAACGTTCAGCAGAACGTAGTGAGCTTTGTGCAGTTTGTTGATCGGGTAAGCCAGCTGACGGCGGCCCCAGTCTTCCAGACGGTGGATCGTACCTGCTGCTGCAGTGATTGCACCAGTGTAACGTTCGATCATGCCCGGAACCTGTTCGCTCTGGTCAGGATGGACCATAAAAACGATTTCGTAATGACGCATCGAATTGCTCCTTACGGATTATTCAGCCTCCTGTCAGGGTCAGCCGCGGCCCATGGAAGCAAGGAACGTGTTTGAATTGCGGCTGAAAAATTGACGCGTAATCATACTTACCCAGACCGCTAAACTCAAGGCCGTAAGCAAATAAATTCTCTTTGTGACAGGGGGAATGGCTAAGCCTGTGAATTTCAAAACAAACCGGCGGATCGCCTAAATATTTTGAAAGAGACCATCAGAAATGGTCACTTTTTATTCAGCTATCAGGGATTACACTTATTGATAACAGGCCGCCACAGCCATTAACAGGAGCGACGACCACTGATTACACATCTGTTGTAGTGGAGCGCATCATGAAAAACATTGTAATTGCCCTTGCCGCAGTACTGTTTTTAAGCGCCAGCGCGTCGGCAGCCATCAAAATCGACGGACGCCAGGCCAGAAATATGGACGACGTTCAAAGCCTTGGCGTTATTTACATCAACCATAACTTCGCCACCGTTTCTGAAGCGGAATCGGCCATTGAACAGGATGCTGACCAGCACAACGCGAAGTTCTACCACACGATAATCATGAGAGAACCGGGCAGCAACGGCAATATGCACGTCAGTGCTGACATCTACCGGTAGCTTGAGAGTACGCGTAAACACCAGAGAAGACACCACGACCTAAAATCCATGTGTGACTTGCCCCCGCTTGCGGGGGCTTTTTTATTTGGGCTGTCCATAATATGCACCAGGCCCGTGCTTGCGATGAAAGTGCTTATTCATCAAATAGTCATTAATCACCTTTTGCTTTGGATTGATTTCCCCCGTTATCCAGGCCATACGGGCAACTTCCTCCATCACCACAGCATTATGCAAAGCCTGCCCCGCGTCCTCCCCCCATGCGAAGGGACCATGCTGATAAACCAGAACACCGGGCGTATGCAGAGGATTAGCCTGCCCCATGGTTTCGATAATGACCCTGCCGGTGTTGAGCTCATATTCTCCGGCCACCTCAGCGCTGGTTAGCGGACGCGTACAAGGGATATCCCCAAAAAAATAATCTGCATGGGTAGTGCCTAGTGCCGGAATCGATCTCCCCGCCTGAGCCCAGGCCGTAGCGTGGGTCGAGTGGGTATGCACCACGCCGCCAATGTCGGAATAACGCTGATAAAGGGCCAGGTGTGTCGCAGTATCCGATGAAGGACGATAACGCCCTTCAATTACTTCTCCGCTCAGGCTAACAACCACCATGTCATCCGCAGCCATCTGTTCATAAGCTACGCCGCTTGGCTTTATAACAATGCAGCCACGATCTCGATCGATTGCACTGACGTTACCCCAGGTGAAAGTGACCAGTCCATGGCGCGGAAGCGCCATGTTCGCCTCGTATACCTGCTGCTTAAGCTGCCACATGGTTTATCTCCACCGGCAGTCCTGCATTTTTCATTTTTAGCAGTACCCAGTTTCGCGCAGCTCGCACCTCGGCGACAGGGTCTGCGGCCGTTTCGCTCCACATCTCAATCAGATACGGCCCGCGGTAGCCGCTTTGCCGTAGCGTCCTGAAGCAGCGTTCAAACTCGACAATGCCTGTACCAAACGGCACATTCTTAAACACGCCAGGCAGGGTGTCTTTTACGTGCACGGCGACAATATGCCCGCTGCCCGCCTGCAACTCCATCTGCACGTCATTATCCCAGGCCGAGAGATTGCCAATATCAGGGTAGAGCTGGAACCACGGATTATTTAAATAATGAGCATAGCCCAGCGCCTTACTGATGGAATTCATCAGTGGAGAGTCCATGATTTCCATAGCCAACGTTACCTGAGCGCGAGCCGCCATTTCCAACGCCTGCTGCAGACCATCAAGGAAACGCCTGCGGGTTTCATTATTTGCCTGCTGATAGTAGACGTCGTAGCCCGCCAGTTGAATCACACGGATACCGACGTCCTGTGCCAGCACGATCGCTTTGCACATGATCTCCAGCCCCTGATTACGCACTTCATCATCTTCACTGCCCAGCGGGTAGCGGCGATGGGCACTCAGGCACATCGACGGCACGCGCACGCCCGTTTCAGCAACAGCCTCCACCAGCGCCCTACGCTGTTCACGGCTCCAGTCCAGCCTTGCCAGTCGTTCGTCTGATTCATCGACCGACATTTCGACAAAATCAAAATGCAGCTCGCCGGCCAGGGCTAAGCGTTCCCGCCAGCACTCCCCTGAGGGAAGCGCCTTTTCATAAATACCCAGTGGAACCCGCTTGTCTAACATAGTTCCTCCTTAGCCCCAGAATTGGGCAATGGTGCGCTTGAACTGACGAGCGGCTTCGACCGGGTTTTCCACATCACGAATGCTGCGACCGGCGATAAAGACATGGACAGGAATGCCTTTAAATAACGACAGATCCTCCAGCGCCAGCCCACCGGTTACGGTCACCTTGAAGCCCATATCAGCAAGGCGCTTTATCGCGCTAATGTCTTCCTCACTCCACGCAATACCGGCGGCCTGAGCGTCCCGACTGCGGTGGTAAACCACCTGCTGAATACCAGCCTCACGCCACGCCTGGGCCTGCTCCCACGTCCAGAAGCCGGTAAGTTCAATTTGCACATCGCCGTTAAATTCGTCGGCCACTTCAAGGGCACCTTTGGCGGTGTTGATGTCGGCACAGCAAATGACCGTTACCCAGTCCGCATTTGCTTCAAAACACATGCGCGAGAGTATTTTCCCTGCATCAGCAATTTTGGCGTCCGCCAGTACGATCTTGTGCGGATAGAGCGCTTTAAGATCGCGAACGGCGCGTACGCCTTCTGCCACGCAAAGAATGGTGCCCACCTCAATAATGTCGACCTCTTCAGCTATCAGGCTCGTTGTCCGGTAGGCATCGGCCAGAGTCTGGTTGTCCAGCGCCACTTGTAACATCGGTAATGAATGCGTCATTGACTAGTCCTTATGCAGCCGCCGTTGCGCGGTCTATTAAATCCAGCACCTCTTGCTCAGAGCGACAGGCGCGTAAACGGTCAAAGTTTTCTTCGTCTTCAAACAGGGTCACAATCTGCATGATGCCTACCTCCTGATGAGCATGGGCATCCACCGCCGCCAGCGTAATCAGGATGTCTACCGGGTCATTGTCCTCATGATTGAATATCAGCGGTGTCTTCAAGGTCACCAGCGCAAACCCCGTTTGTTTGACGCCTTCTTCCGGGCGGCCATGAGGCATAGCCAGGCCCGGCGCGATAACAAAATAAGGGCCAAACTGCGCCACGCCGTCGAGAATAGCCTGGTAGTAACGTGGTTCGACAACGCCAGCCTCTACCAGTAAATCAACGCCTATCCCTACAGCCTCCTGCCAGGTACTTGCCTCCGCCTGTATGCGTACAGAATGGTTTTGCGCCAGCGAATCACGTAGCTTCATACCCACTCCTTACGTCATGTCCTGAGAGAAATGCTCGCCAATCACCGCCATCAGCTTGGGGCCGAAGTCATCAGCGGAAAGCATGTTGCGTACACCGACCACATATTTATTGCCCGTCACCGTTATTTCGCTGGCAACGTGGGTCGACGCAATGATGATGTCAGCGCCGCTCAGTTCGCTTTTGTATTCCCCCACGGCGCAGCTATTCACACTGTGGCTAACGCCTTGTTGAGTAAGAAATTGATCCACTTTCATTTTCATAATCATGGAACTGCCCTGCCCACAACCACAAACAGCGAGAATGCGTACGGTCATAATCTCAATTCCTTTAGTTAACTGAAGTTTCAGTGAGAGGATGCATATCCTCCTCCTTGCGTAACGCACGTCCGGCGAAAAACATATAAACCAGTGCGATAGCGATAACGATGCCCATAAACCACAGGCCAAGGGTAAGCCCCTGCATCAGCGGCGGTGCAAGAATCGACCAGTCAGCCATACCCATCCAGGCGCTAAGCCCGGTGAGGTGTACCGCCCAGACGCAGCCAAAGATTTCAATCATCCCCATGGCCAGGCAAATTTTGAGCGCAGCGCGCCAGCCGCCGAAATGGTTAGCGAAGACGCCAATGGTGGCATTAGAGAAGAACATAGGAATAAAGCCCGGGATTATCATGATCGACGAGCCGCAGGCGATAAGTATTCCGACCGCGATCAGCTGGCCTACGGTGCCCCAAAGGAAGCCCCACACCACGGCATTTGGTGCGAAGCTGTAAATGGCCGCACAGTCGATGGCTAAAACGGCGCCGGGGATTAAACGCTGAGAGATACCGTTGAAAGCTTCTGAGAGTTCGGCCACAAACATGCGAACACCCTGCACGATGATGAAAATGGCCACCGCGAACTGGAAACCGGTTTGCAATATATAGACAGACCAGTGCGTTTTTCCGGCCATAGCCTGAACGGTATCAAGGCCGAAGGAACAGAGGATTACGCCGAAGAAAAGCGTCATCACAATGGCGGTGGACACAATGTTGTCGTGGAAAATATTCAGCCAGCCGGGGAGCTTGAGATCCTCAACGCTTTCTTCTTTTTTCCCCAGCCATGGCGCAATCTTATAGGCAATCCACGAAGCAAACTGCTGCTGATGGCCAATGGAGAAACCACTGTTTTCCGTCACCTCCTGCGTCGGCTTGAACATCATATTTGAGGTGATACCCCAATAAAGCGACACCAGAACCGCAGTACAAATAATGGTGGTCCACATCGAGTAACCGAGGATAAAGAAAAAGACGGCAATGAGCCCCGCCTGCTGAAACATGATATGGCCCGTCAGCATGATGGTACGGATGCCGGTGATGCGGCGCAGCAGTACATAGCAGATGTTCAATGCCAGCGCGAGCAGCACCGCGTATCCCACCCAGCTGTATGTATCACCCATTTTTTCAATTGTCGCCATCATAGATGCATAAGTATCTGAAATAGCGCCGTTAATGCCGTACACCTCCGACATTTTTGCCACAACCGGCTTAAAGGTGCCGGTCAGGATGCCGGACCCCGCCTGGAGCAACATGAAGCCGATGATAGTTTTGATCGTCCCCTTGATAATCACGCTGGCGCTTTTGCGAAGCAGCAGGTAACCAAGACAGGTAACGATCCCCAACAGCAACGGGGCATTAGTCATTACCTGATCAAAAAAGAGGGTAAAGACACGATAAAGGATCTCCATAAAGCTCTCCGTAGGGTGGTCGCTTCCTGCTTGCTTACAAACAGGCGGATTGAAAATGCACCTACACTCTATTTTTCAAAAATAATCACAACAAGATCAAATATGATTATTTGTGAGATATCCCGCAATTTATTTCCTCACCGCCTTAAAGTGGTGACTTTCATCTTTTAAACAACAAAAATAACCCTTTAGAATCATAAGAATAGAAAACAAAAAGCATTTTAATTGTTTATAATCAAGCTCCTTGTCTTCTTTAAAATCTCAGCCACTCGATCAAAAAACGCTTCTTCTCGATGATTATTCATGTCAATATAAATCATTATTTATCATTTTGTGATTATATCGTGACTAGAAAGGAGATATCCGATGAGTAAAGTTGCTTCGATTACCCGCGAATCCTGGATCCTGAATACTTTTCCTGAGTGGGGCTGCTGGCTTAATGAAGAGATTGAGCAAGAGGTTGTTGCGCCGGGTACATTTGCAATGTGGTGGCTTGGCTGTACGGGAATTTGGTTAAAATCCCAGGGGGGAGCAAACATCTGCGTGGATTTTTGGTGCGGTACCGGAAAACAGAGTCACGCTAACCCGTTAATGAAAGCAGGCCATCAGATGCAGCGCATGGCGGGCGTTAAGAATCTCCAGCCGAATCTTCGCACGACGCCATTTGTACTCGATCCTTTCGCGATTCGCGAGATCGATGCCGTGCTGGCTACGCACGATCACAACGATCATATTGATGTAAACGTTGCCGCTGCCGTCTTGCAAAACTGTGCCACAGACGTGCCTTTTATCGGGCCACAAACCTGCGTGGATATCTGGATTAGCTGGGGCGTGCCGCGCGAACGCTGCATCGTAATGAAGCCGGGTGACGTGGTGAAAGTAAAAGATACCGAAATCCATGCCCTCGATGCATTTGACCGTACCGCACTGATTACGCTGCCTGTTGAGCAGAAGGCTGCAGGCATATTGCCCGACGGCATGGATGAACGCGCGGTAAATTACCTCTTCAAAACTCCAGGAGGAACGCTCTATCACAGCGGGGACTCTCACTACTCTAACTACTACGCGAAACACGGGAACGAGCACAAAATCGATATAGCATTAGGTTCCTATGGCGAGAACCCGCGCGGCATTACTGACAAAATGACCAGTGCCGATATTCTTCGCATGGCCGAATCCCTTAACGCAAAAGTCGTTATCCCTTTTCATCATGATATTTGGTCTAATTTTCAGGCCGACCCACGGGAGATCCGCGTGCTGTGGGAAATGAAAAAAGATCGTTTAAAATACGGCTTTAAGCCGTTCATTTGGCAGGTAGGCGGCAAATTCACCTGGCCACAGGATAAAGATAACTTTGAATACCACTACCCACGCGGATTTGATGACTGCTTTATCCTTGAGCCAGATTTACCGTTTAAGTCATTCCTGTGATGCAAAGCCGGACACAGGTCCGGCTTTTTCGTTTATCCATAGGTATTTCAAACATTTTCAAATATCATCTTTCTCTATCATCTCTCATCGGAACTACGCATGACAGAAGCACAGCGCCACCAGATCTTGCTCGATCTGCTACAACAATCCGGGTTTATTACGGTTGAACAGGCAATTGAACGTCTGGGCGTTTCTCCGGCAACAGCGAGGAGAGACATTAACAAGCTCGATGAGAGCGGCAAACTGAAGAAAGTTCGCAACGGCGCAGAGGCGATTACACAGCAACGCCCGCGGTGGACGCCGATGAATATTCATCTGGCTCAGAATCATGATGAAAAAATACGCATCGCCAACGCCGCATCACAGTTGGTGAACCCCGGAGAAAGCGTAGTGATTAACTGCGGATCCACAGCGTTCTTACTCGGCCAACAGATTTGCGGCAAACCGGTACAAATCATCACCAACTACTTACCGCTGGCAAATTATCTTATCGAGGAGGAACACGACAGTGTGGTCATCATGGGCGGCCAGTACAATAAGAGCCACTCGATTACGCTCGGCCCGCAGGAGAGTGAAACGTCGCTGTACGCAGGACACTGGATGTTCACCAGCGGAAAAGGACTTACTGCTGAAGGGCTATATAAAACCGATATGCTTACCGCTATGGCGGAACAGAAAATGCTCAGCGTAGTGGGGAAACTTGCCGTACTAGTCGATAGCAGTAAAGTGGGGCAACGGGCTGGTATGCTTTTTAGCCGTACAGACCAGATAGACCTGGTCATCACCGGCAAGCAGGCCGACCCTGAAGTCGTAAAAAAACTTCAGGAACGTGGTGTGAAAGTGATGCTGGTCTAGCGTTAGAGGTAGCGGGCGAAAAACTGGCTCGCGGCTTCTAACGCTTCGGGCGTGATGCGATGTTTAACGCCCGCTTCCCATACACAAGTCAGGTTCTGGTCCAGCTTGTTAGCCGCCAGAGCCTGCTGCAATCTGAACGTTTCGACGGCAGGCACCACATCATCTTCTTCGCCATGCCAGAGCAACAGCGGCCTGTTGCCCAGTTCTGCAAGCCGTTCACCGACATCGTAATCCTTCAGGCTTACGATAACCTTTTCACGCACATCCACCAAAGGTGGAAACAGCGTTTGCGCCAACGTCGTAAAATAGCCCGATCCCATCAGGCTGGCGACGCAGCGCACTTCAGGGTGCCGAGCCATAATCCCCAGCGCCGTCATTCCTCCCATTGAAGCCCCACCGACGGCAAGCCTGCCTTCAGTAACGCCGCCGGTGTTCATTAATGCCCGATAGAGAGCCGAGAATTCATCAATGCTGTTTTTTAATATCGGCCAGAATTGCTGCAGGCGAGCATGAGCGTCGCCGCTGTAGCGAGCCCCGTGGTCAAGAGCATCCGGCATAACAACACGGAATCCCTGCTGCGCCAGCGCTACCGCGAAATAGCTATAAACCAGCTTTGAGGAGGTAAAACCGTGGTAGAAGATAACCGTCGGCAGCGGAGACTGCTTCATTCCGGCAGGTGCCGCGTGCAGCACTTCAACATCGGCTAACCGCTCATTATAAATTTCGATCATCTTCTCTTCTCCTACGGTGAAATATCAGGGAAAGTAACTCGCGTTAGGGATTATTGTAACGATGAGATCCAGTTATCGATTTTCATTCGAAAGTCAGAGAAAAGCGCGCCTGAGATAACAAATCGGGAACATTCCCCCTTTTCAGCGCTAAACCCGGAACTACACTATGATCGTCAAGAAACGAGAAACCATCATGCCACGGCTATCCGTACTATTTATGGCGGCGTTACTCAGCGCCTGCAGCGTGCTTCAGGGTACACCGCAACCAGCACCGTCGCCGACGAATTATCCGCAGGAAATACAGCGCTCTCAGACTGCGGAATTAATAAAAATAGGCACCGTGACCGCCGTGGTACGTGGCTCTCCTATGGACTCAGAAGCCATTATTAAGAAGAAAGCCGCAGCAGCAAAAGCCGATTATTATCTCATCATTATGAATGATGAAACGGTTATCCCAGGCCAGTGGTATTCGCAGGCTATTTTGTATCGAAAATAGCCCGGCCCGATAGCCGTTATTTATTGATATTTACACAGCTTTTCGCCGCTTGATCGTTTCTTATGCACAATGGACCTCGCCCTCAGGAAGCGGGGGTCAGCTTTGAGTAAGCGAAGGATTGCCCTGTCACTTCGGGGTAAAATGATAAGGAACTGACAATGAAACGATCTCTTGCCTTAACGACACTGCTGTTATCTGTTGGCCTCATTCCGACTCTGGCGCAGTCCGCCGAGTTTGCCAGCGCGGACTGCGTAACGGGCCTTAATGAAATCGGATTAATTTCGGTAAATGACATTGCCGGCAGCCCGCAGGACGTCGAACGAATGATCGCGCTGAAAGCCGACGAGCAAGGTGCTTCCTGGTACCGTATTATTCAGATGCAGGAAAATTCTCTGGCCGATAGCTGGCGAGCACAGGCCATTCTTTACGCATAAAGTCCCGCCATTTTATTAAGCCACGCCTCCCGTTGCCCGCAGCAGCGCATCACTGATGACCTGCTCGGGCAAAAGCGATTCTCCCCGATCGTCCAGCATCATCCGACACCAGGCTTCTGCTGCCGGGGGTGAAAGTGATTTAAGCAATTGCGCCCCACAGGCGAGATTAGCCAGCTGCTGCGTAATTTCTCTGCCCCGCTCCTCCTGAGGCTTCCGCAAACGCTGCTGTAGCTGTCGCCAGCTGCGATCGAAATGTCGGTTTTGCCCTTTAACCTCATCAAACTCGTTAGACAGCATTTCCATTACCGCAGGCTGTTTGGCCAGCACGCGCAGCACATCGAGGCTCATAATATTGCCCGAGCCTTCCCAAATGCTGTTCACCGGCATTTCACGATACAGACGCGGCAACTCGCTCTCTTCGCAGTAGCCCACGCCGCCCAGGACTTCCATCGCTTCAGCCACAAAAGGGATCCCTGCTTTGCAGATGCTGAATTTCGCGGCCGGGGTAAACAATCGGCTGTAAGCCAGTTGCTGAGGGTCACCGGGCAACTCCCATGCCCGCGCAAGACGGAAAAGAAATGCCGTCTGGCCTTCAAGCTGCAGCGCCATTTTTCCCAGCAACTGACGCATCATCGGCTGTTCGATAAGCGTCTTGCCAAAGGCCTGTCGCTGCAGGGCGTGACACAAGGCCACCGACAACGCACGTCGCATCAGGCCGTGACTGCCGAGCGCGCAGTCGAAGCGGGTAAACCCGCCCATTTTCAGAATATGGCGTACGCCTTCACCTTCCTCACCAACAAGCCAGGCGGTGGCGTCACAAAACTCGACTTCACTGCTGGCGTTTGAACGGTTACCCAGCTTGTCCTTGAGCCGTTCAAGACGAACGGCGTTGCGCTGGCCGTCGGGCAGAATGCGCGGTAAGAAGAAGCAAGAAAGCCCGCCCTTAGCCTGAGCAAGCACCAGATGCGCATCGCTTTGCGGCACGGAGAAAAACCATTTGTGCCCCACCAGCCGGTAAGCTTCACCAGAACCTCTGCCAGCCAGCGGCTCGGCACGAGTGGTGTTACTGAGCACGTCGGAACCGCCCTGTTTCTCAGTCATCCCCATGCCAATCAGCAGACCACGTTTTTGGGCGCCTGGCAGCAGGTGTGCGTCATAACGATCGCTCAGCAAGGGCTTGCGCCAGGCTTCAAAGACTTTGGGTAAGTGCTGAAGTAGCAACGGCGTTGCGCCAAAGGTCATGGTGATCGGACAAAGCGTTCCCGCCTCAACCTGAGCGTGCTGAATAAACCGGGCGGCGCGCGCGACAAAAGTCCCCTGCCGCGCGTCTTCTTGCCAGGGCAGGTTGTGAACCCGATTCGCAAACAAACCTTGCATCAGCAGATGCCAGGCGGGGTGAAAGCGAACGTCGTCCAGTCGCTCGCCGCAGGCGTCAAACCGCAGCAGCTCAGGAGGATTGATATTTGCCAGTCGGCCCAGCTCCAGAGATTCTGCAGAACCCAACTGCTGGCCGATGCTGGCCAGAAGTTCGACGTCCCAGCCAGCGCCTTCACGAACCACGGCTTCTCGTAGCGGGATATCTGAAAGAAAAAGATTACTGTTGCTGAGGGGGTTGGGTTGATTAAAAACGGTGTGAGTTTGCCAGCGCATACTGTTCCCTCCATCTGTGGCAATGCCAGTAAGTATGGACGGAGATGCGGGTTCTGCGCGGAGGGGGATCACAAACGGGGTGTTTCCACCCCATTCAAATAACGCGGCTTAACCGCGCTGGCGCACGATTTCGAACAGGCAAACGCCGGTGGCAACCGACACGTTCAAAGAAGAAACGGTCCCGGCCATAGGGATGCTGACCAGCTCGTCACAGTGCTCGCGAGTCAGACGGCGCATACCTTCGCCTTCCGCGCCCATCACCAGCGCCATTGGGCCAGTAAATTTGCTCTGGAACAGAGTATGGTCCGCTTCACCAGCGGTGCCGACAATCCAGACGTTCTCTTCCTGCAGCAGGCGCATGGTGCGGGCCAGGTTGGTGACGCGGATCAGCGGCACATTCTCCGCCGCGCCACAGGCAACTTTTTTCGCCGTCGCGTTCAGCTGCGCGGAGCGATCCTTCGGGACGATAACCGCATGAACCCCGGCAGCATCTGCGCTACGCAGGCAGGCACCAAGGTTATGCGGATCGGTTACACCGTCCAGGATCAGCAGGAACGGACGTTCGTGTTCGGCGATCAGATCGGGCAGATCGTTTTCCTGATACTGGCGGCCCGGCTTCACGCGGGCAATGATGCCCTGGTGTACCGCGCCTTCGGCTTTCTCGTCGAGCCACTGGCGATTTGCCACCTGCACCGGGATCCCCTGCGCTTCAACAGCGTGGATCAGCGGCATCAGGCGCTTGTCTTCGCGACCTTTCAGGATAAAGACTTCCTGAAAACGCTGCGGAGCACGTTCAAGCAGGGCCTGGACGGCGTGAATGCCGTAAATAATTTCACTCATCGATATCACTCATTGCGGACGAGGGTTCGCCCGTGTTGGTTTGTTCATGGTCTGGATTTAGCCCCTCACCCCGGCCCTCTCCCCAAAGGGGCGAGGGGGGGAAACGATAAAAGCATACATTATCGTTCTGTTTACCCCCTCTCCCTTTCCAGGAGGGACTACGTCAGGGTGAGGGTAATATCAGCTCGCCTGCTTTTTCGCGGCGCGCTTCGCCTTCGTTGCTGCCGCTATTTTACGGGTTTTGTCCGACGGCGCTTTGGCTTTCTTCGGTTTCTTTCCGGTCTTCTCTTTCTTCGCTTTCGCGCCGTCTTTCTCTTTACGGAAAGCATTGTCCGGCTCGAAGTTTACGCGTTTGCCAGCCTGGCGGCGCTTAGACGGCGCACCACCATTTCCGCCTCGTTTCGCTTTGTCTTTTGCAGTTTTACCTTCGCCACGCGGCGCACGTGAGCTTGAGATCAGCGCGAAGTCGATTTTACGCTCGTCCATGTGGACAGCTTCCACCCGAACCTCAACGCGGTCACCCAGACGATAAGTCTGCCCGCCGGATTCGCCAATCAGGCGCTGACCAATCTGGTCAAAGCGGTAGTAGTCGTTGTCCAGCGTCGAGACGTGAACCAGGCCGTCGATGAACAAGTCAACCAGGCGCACAAAGAAGCCGAAGCCGGTTACGCTGGCAATAATGCCGTTGAATACCTGGCCGACCTGATCCTGCATGAAGTCACACTTCAGCCAGTCCGCTACGTCACGAGTCGCTTCATCGGCGCGGCGTTCGGTCATTGAGCAGTGCTGACCCAGCTGCAGCATCTCTTCCATGCTGTAGTGCCAGCCACCGGATTCGGTACTGTTCCCGGTATGCCCCTGCTCTTTCGCCAGTAAGTATTTAATGGCGCGGTGCAGTGACAGGTCAGGATAACGACGAATTGGCGAAGTAAAGTGCGCGTAGGACTGCAGCGCCAGACCAAAGTGGCCGCGGTTTTCCGGATCGTAGATTGCCTGCTTCATCGAGCGCAGCAGCATAGTTTGCAGCATTTCGTGGTCAGGACGATCGGCGATAGATTCCAGCAGATCGGCGTAATCACGCGGCTCTGGTTTTTGCCCGCCTGGTAACTCCAGACCCAGCTCCGCCAGCACAGAACGGAACGCGGTAATCGCGTCGTTGCTTGGGCGATCGTGATCTCGGAACAGCGCTGGCTCGTTATTCTTCTCGACAAAACGCGCCGCCGAGATGTTAGCGAGGATCATGCACTCTTCGATAAGCTTGTGTGCATCATTACGCACGGTCTGCTCAACACGTTCAATACGGCGCTCAGCGTTGAAGATAAACTTCGCTTCTTCGCTTTCAAACGAGATCCCGCCTCGCTGGGCACGGGAAACTTCCAGCACTTTGTAGAGGTTATGCAGCTCTTCGATGTGCTTAACCAGCGGCGCATACTGCTCGCGTAGCTCCTGGTCGCCCTGCAGCATATGCCAGACCTTGGTGTAGGTCAGGCGCGCGTGGGAGCTCATCACCGCTTCATAGAATTTATAGCCGGTCAGACGCCCTGCTGCGGAGATGGTCATCTCGCAAACCATACACAGGCGGTCAACCTGCGGGTTCAGGGAACACAGGCCATTGGAAAGGACTTCCGGCAGCATCGGTACTACCTGCGACGGGAAGTAAACCGAAGTCCCACGGTTACGGGCTTCGTTATCCAGCGCGGTAGGCGGACGCACGTAGTAGCTTACGTCGGCAATCGCAACCCACAGGCGCCAGCCACCACCGCGTTTTTTCTCGCAGAATACGGCATCATCGAAGTCTCGGGCGTCTTCACCATCAATGGTGACAAGCGGCAGATCGCGCAGGTCGACGCGGCCAATTTTGGCCTCTTCCGGCACTTCTTCTTTCAGATTTGCAACTTGGGCTTCAACCTCTTTCGGCCAGACGTGCGGGATTTCATGAGTACGCAGCGCCATATCAACGGCCATGCCGGTATCCATATTGTCGCCGAGCACTTCAACAATCTTACCGATCGCTTTGGTACGGCGCGTTGGGCGCTGGGTCAGTTCGACCACCACCACAAAGCCCATACGGGCACCCATCAGCGCTTCAGGGGGGATCAGGATATCGAAGCTCAGACGGCTATCGTCAGGCACCACAAAACCTACGCCAGCGTCGGTAAAGTAGCGGCCAACAATCAGCCCGGTTCTTGGCTCCAGCACGCGCACAATGCGCGCCTCGCGGCGGCCCTTACGGTCAGCGCCGAGCGGCTGCACCAGCACCAGATCGCCGTGCATGCACATTTTCATCTGCTCGGATGAAAGATAGAGATCGTCTTTACGCCCTTCTACGCGCAGGAAACCAAATCCGTCGCGATGGCCGATCACTTTACCTTTCAGTAAATCCAGGCGTTCCGGCAGCGCGTAACACTGACGGCGGGTGAAGACCAGTTGGCCATCACGTTCCATTGCACGGAGGCGACGGCGCAAAGCTTCAATCTGTTCTTCACCGGAGATTTTTAGTTCTTCAGCCAGCTCTTCGCGGCTGGCCGGTTTTTCACGTTTTGAGAGATGGTCGAGAATAAACTCCCGGCTTGGGATCGGGTTTTCGTATTTTTCGGCTTCTCGTTCCTGAAAAGGATCTTTTGACATTTCGGGTCCTCCGTTGTCATCCGCAGATGGAATCGTGATTATTCCACCAACAGTAATTTGTAGAGCGGTTGGTTTTGGTCCACCAGGTCGGCCAGCGTGTGCTTGTCCAGTTCCTGAAGGAAACTTTGCACCGCCTCAGCCAAAGCCTGTTTGAGTCGGCAGGCAGGGGTGATATGACAAAACTCACTGCTACAGTTCACCAATGAGAGCGGCTCCAGCTCGCGCACCACGTCACCAATACGGATCGTTTCCGCAGGCTTACCAAGACGAATGCCGCCATTTTTTCCTCGCACGGCCATGACATAGCCCGCGCGGCTGAGTTGATTGATGATTTTCACCATGTGATTACGGGACACACCGTACACCTCTGTGACTTCAGAGATATTGGTCATTCTCCCTTCAGGAAGAGAAGCCATATAAATCAAAGCACGTAAACCGTAATCAGTAAAACTCGTTAACTGCACATCAACCTCATGGGTGGGAGGGGAAACGCTTTGCGCAAGGCAAGTTGTACCTTAAAGCAGGTACATATTGATGATAAACCAGCCATATGGTTGCCAGCTAATTTATTTGATTGGAATGATGAATAAAGCGGCGGGAAGAAAGCAATACGGGGTGTGATACCACACCCCGCAACATCATTATGCGTCGAACGGATCGCGCAGAATCATGGTTTCAGTACGGTCTGGGCCGGTTGAGATGATATCAATCGGCACGCCGGTCACTTCTTCAATGCGTTTGATGTAGTTCAGCGCTGCCTGCGGCAGACCGCTGCGCTCTTTCACGCCGAAAGTGGTTTCAGACCAGCCAGGCATCACTTCATAGATCGGCTCGATACCTTCCCAGTCATCCGCTGCCATTGGGGTGGTGGTCACTTCGCGACCATCCGGCATACGGTAGCCTACGCAGATTTTCACTTCCTTCAGGCCGTCCAGGACGTCCAGCTTGGTCAGGCAGAAGCCGGACAAGGAGTTAATCTGCACGGCACGACGCACGGCAACCGCATCCAACCAGCCGGTACGACGACGGCGACCGGTGGTAGCGCCGAATTCGTTACCCTGTTTGCACAGGAATTCGCCGATGTCATCAAACAGTTCAGTTGGGAACGGACCAGCACCCACGCGAGTGGAATAAGCTTTGATAATACCCAGAACGTAATCCACATAGCGCGGACCGATGCCGGAGCCGGTCGCAACGCCACCCGCGGTGGTGTTAGAGGAGGTTACGTACGGATAGGTACCGTGGTCGATGTCCAGCAGCGTCCCCTGAGCACCTTCAAACATGATGAAGTCGCCGCGTTTACGCGCCTGGTCCAGCAGGTCAGAGACATCAACAACCATACTGGTCAGGATGTCGGCAACCGCCATCGCATCGTCCAGTACTTTCTGGTAGTCAACAGCTTCAACTTTGTAGAAGTTCACCAGCTGGAAGTTATGGTATTCCATCACTTCTTTCAGTTTGTCTGCAAAGGTGGCTTTATCGAACAGGTCGCCAACGCGCAGGCCACGACGGGCTACTTTGTCTTCGTATGCAGGACCGATGCCACGACCGGTAGTGCCGATAGCTTTCGCGCCGCGAGCTTTTTCACGCGCAACGTCCAGCGCAACGTGGTAGTCAAGGATCAGCGGGCAAGCTTCAGACAGCAGCAGACGCTCACGTACTGGAATACCGCGGTCTTCCAGACCTTTCATCTCTTTCATCAGCGCAGCTGGAGACAGCACAACGCCGTTACCGATGATGCTGGTGACGTTTTCGCGAAGAATACCTGATGGAATAAGATGAAGAACGGTTTTTTCACCGTTAATTACGAGAGTGTGACCTGCGTTGTGACCGCCTTGGTAGCGCACAACATATTTAGCCCGTTCAGTCAGAAGATCGACGATCTTTCCTTTACCTTCGTCACCCCATTGGGTGCCCAGTACGACGACGTTGTTACCCATTTTTCAAAATCACCGTTTGCTTAAAAATGGATTCTACCATCGGTTTCCCAGATGAACAGCCCTTTTAGTATACAAAATCAGTTTCTGCCGGATAAATTTCACTCAGCTACCAGCACGACTCAACATGTAGTAGATCACGATGCCAGCAACCACAAGACCACCGCCAAAACGACGCAACAATGTGTCCGGCAATTGCGCCATAGCCAGAATCATTCGCCGCCAGATACGTGGATAAAGCATGGGACCCAGCCCTTCGAGCACTAACACCAGGGCAAGCGCCAGCCAAATTGTAGAATTCATAATCATCCTTTACGGGCATAAAAAAAGAGCCGGTAAACCGGCTCTTTGACGTTGCTGACAAAGAGGAAAAAAGCGTGGTTTTTTCCTCTTTGTGGTTATCAGCCGAAAATCAATGAATTGATTTTCCTGTTTTTTTAACGAGCCGCCTGGTATTTGGTCTATCACCAGAGGTTTGTCATCGGTTTGAAGAGCCGGTAAACCGGCTCTTTGACGTTACTCAGCGCTTAGCGTGCGCTATTTGCTGGCGTTTTCATGTAGCGGAAGAAGTCGCTGTCCGGGCTCAGCACCATAATGTCCTGGTTAGACTGGAAGCTAGCTTCATAAGCACGCAGGCTACGGATAAAGGCGTAGAAGTCTGGATCCTGGCTAAATGCATCAGCAAACAGCTTCGCAGCTTCAGCATCACCTTCACCACGAGAGATACGCCCTTCACGCTCGGCTTCTGCCAGCGTACGAGTCACTTCGTAGTCAGCGGTGGCACGCAGCTTCTCAGCCTCTTCCTGACCCTGTGAACGGTGACGACGGGCAACCGCTTCACGCTCTGCGCGCATACGGTTGTAAATCGCCTCAGACACTTCAGCGGGCAGGTTGATCTGCTTGATACGCACGTCCACAACTTCAATACCCAGCGCCGCCATACTGTTCGGGTTAACCACCGGCACTTTGCCGTTGGTTTCTTCAGTAATACGTGCCGCTGCAGAAGCAATGGCGTCGTCCGCTGCTGGCGTAGCGACTTCATCATCCGTACCCGCAGAACCGGAGTTCAGAGCATCACGAACGTCCAGCGTCAGGCGACCACGGGAATCGGTCACGATGTCTTTCACATCCAGACGACCAATTTCAGAACGCAGACGGTCACTGAACTTACGTTTCAGCAGCACTTCCGCCTGAGACACATCACCACCGCCGGTGGCCAGGTAGTAACGGCTGAAATCGCTGATACGCCACTTGATGTAGGAGTCAACGATCAGGTCTTTCTTCTCTTTGGTCACAAAGCGATCGGCCTGGTTGTCCATCGTCTGGATACGGGCATCCAGGGTTTTCACGGTTTCAATGAACGGGATCTTGAAGTGCAGACCCGGCTCATAGACTACCGGTTTGTTTTCATCATCACGCAGGACTTTGCCGAAGCGTAATGTAATGCCGCGCTCGCCTTCATGCACCACGAACAGCGAGGTGTAGATCACGACCAGCACGATGATAATTACTGCAATGAAAGACTTACGCATCGTTATTCACTCCCTACGCGCTGGGTATCGTTGCGCAGTGCGTTAGCACGACGCTGATCCATGATATCGCCACTCGAGGAGGACGAAGAGGTGCTGGCACTGCTGCTTGAGCTGGACGCTGGCGGCAGACGCAGCAGATTGTTCGCTGCGCTGTTATCGCTCTTTGCGGCCGGCTGCTGAGCGCCACCCTTCAACATCTGATCCAACGGCAGCACCATCAGGTTGCCACCTTTATCGTTAACCAGCACTTTACGGGTGTGGCTAAGGACTTTTTCCATGGTTTCGATATACAAACGCTCGCGAGTGATTTGCGGTGCGGCTTTATATTCTGGCAGCATCTTCGCGAAACGAGCCACTTCACCCTGCGCTTCCAGGACGGTCTGTGCTTTATAAGCACGAGCTTCTTCCAGAATACGCTGAGCCTGGCCGTTTGCACGTGGCTGAACTTCGTTGCTGTAAGCTTCCGCTTCACGAATGTACTGCTGTTCGTTCTCACGAGCGGCAATCGCATCATCAAAGGCGGCCTTAACTTCTTCCGGCGGACGTGCCGTCTGGAAGTTGACGTCCAGCAGGGTGATGCCCATGTTGTAAGGCTTGATAGTTTCTTCAAGCTCACGCTGGGTATCGCTACGAATCACGGTACGACCCTCGGTCAGGATCTTATCCATGGTGTATTTACCGATAACGCCGCGCAGCGCGCTGTCGGTAGCCTGACGCAGGCTGTCATCCGCACTGGTCACGCTAAACAGGTAACGCTGTGGATCGGTAACGCGGTACTGCACGTTCATCTCAACGCGCACCACGTTTTCGTCAGAGGTCAGCATCACACCGGACGCCGCCAGTTCGCGAACCGATTCAACGTTCACTGCCTGAACGCTGTCGATAAACGTAGGTTTCCAGTTCAGACCAGGCTCAACCAGATGGCTGAATTTACCAAAGCGGGTCACAACACCGCGTTCGGCTTCTTTAATGGTATAGAACCCGGTTGCGGCCCAAATAATGACCGCGGCAGCGGCAACGATACCGACCACGCGACCACCAATAGGATTACCCGGCCCCTGCGATGCATTACCACCGCCGCTGCCACCGCTTTTCCCGCCGCCAAGGCCACCGAGTTTTTTGCTCAGCTTGCGGAAGATATCATCCAGATCAGGTGGACCCTGATCGCGCCCTCCTTTGTTACCCCCAGAGTCGCCGCCAGGCTTGCTGCTTCCCCACGGGTCGCGGTCCTGTCCGTTATTACCGGGCTGATTCCACGCCATGTTTATGCTCCATATTTGTTGTGCGGTGATATCCCCCTAGGGGGAAATAGTCTTCAGGACATTTATGAGCCGACTTGATTACGTCTAAACGATGTAATCCGCGAGTGCCGGTTCTTGTTTACAAAGGCGACGCCAGTCCACGATAGGCATACGGACTTCTAACCCTACGCAGCCGTCTTCCTCTGTCCACTCTTTTTCTATTGCCTGAAGCTGATAAAAACGGCTCCGCAAACGCCCTGCCTGAGGGGGTAAACGCAGCGTATGCTGCGCAATTTCACCAGACAAACGCTCCGTCAGAGCCTGGAAAAGCAGTGGGACACCGGCCCCGGTCTGCGCGGAAAGCCAGACGCGGATCGGCACATTCTCGTCGTTACGATCGATACGCGGCTCAAACTCATCCAGCGCATCGATTTTATTCATGACCAACAGGGTTGGGATTTCATCCGCCTCAATCTCTTCCAGTACGGTATCGACTGCTGCAATGTTTTCCTGTATCCGGAAGTCGGCCGCGTCAATCACGTGTAACAACAGCGTGGCCTGACGAGTCTCCTGCAAAGTGGCTTTAAACGCTGCTACTAAATCATGCGGCAGGTGGCGAATAAAACCGACAGTATCTGCCAACACGGTTTCGCCCACGTCGGCGACGTCAATACGGCGCAGTGTAGGATCGAGTGTGGCAAATAGCTGATCCGCGGCATAAACATCGGCCGCGGTAATTCTATTAAATAGCGTGGATTTACCGGCGTTGGTGTAACCCACCAATGAAATCGTCGGCACATCTGCTTTATTACGTGAACGCCTTCCCTGCTCGCGCTGTTTTTCTACGCGCGCCAGGCGCGAGAGAATCAGCATAATACGGTTGCGCAGCAGGCGACGGTCCGTCTCGAGCTGAGTTTCACCCGGACCACGTAAACCAATCCCGCCTTTTTGGCGTTCAAGGTGGGTCCAGCCGCGCACGAGGCGAGTAGCCAAATGGCGGAGCTGAGCCAGCTCAACCTGCAATTTACCTTCATGGGTACGTGCACGTTGGGCAAAAATATCTAAAATTAACCCGGTGCGGTCGATAACACGGCACTGACACAGGGCTTCCAGGTTACGTTCCTGGGCGGGGGATAACGCATGATCAAACAGCACAACCGACGCCCCAGTGGCTTTAACAGCCTCGGCAATCTCAACGGCTTTGCCTTCACCAACGAAATACTTTGGGTGCGGGGACTTGCGGCTACCGGTTACCACCTGCAGTGCTTCGACACCGGCTGAAGAGACCAGGGATTCAAACTCCGCCAGGTCCTCCATGTCTTTGTCTTGCGAAAAATAGATGTGAACCAGCACCGCCTGCTCACCGGCATCATAACGGTCAAACAAGCGTATAACCTCTCAAAAAGACCAGCGGGGAACGCAGCTGAACTGGTCCCCCGACCGGGAAAACAGCAAGCGACCTTATTCGGTTTCTTCGCTGTCTTGTTGCGTCGCAGAACCAGCCTGCGCGCTGCCGCCGTGATGGTAGCCGCCAGAACCGCCGGTGCCGGTGTTATTGCTATGATGAGAAACCGGACGAGACGGAACAACGGTAGAAATCGCGTGCTTATAGACCATCTGGCTGACCGTGTTTTTCAACAGGATCACGAACTGATCGAAAGACTCAATTTGCCCTTGCAGCTTAATACCATTCACCAAATAAATAGAAACTGGAACACGTTCACGACGCAGTGCGTTCAAGAACGGATCTTGTAAAGATTGCCCCTTAGCCATTCTATCTTTTCCTTATATGTTTGTTGTTTGTCACTCAAGAGCGATTAGCTCTGAAAAACTGCGTAAAAATTTGCGCACGCTGACGATTCAATTGTACACATTCACCCATGCTTCGCACTAACAACCTGTAGCACTTCGCTGTATGCCTGCTCCGGCTTTTCACTGTCTAACCAGTGGACACCTTCCCAGCCACGCAGCCAGGTCATCTGGCGCTTAGCCAACTGACGCGTCGCGCAAATACCTCGATAAACCATCTCATCATGTGAAGTTTCACCCGCCAAATAAGACCACATCTGGCGGTAACCCACGCAACGGATGGAAGGCATCTCCGTATGCAAATCTCCGCGAGCAAAAAGCGCCCGCACTTCTGCTTCAAAACCTGAAGCCAACATCTGATGAAAACGCTGCTCAATTCGCTGATGGAGCAGTTCACGGCTCGCCGGGGCGATGGCGAACTGATGCACATGATACGGCAGAGCTTCTCCTGACGTTTGCGTCAGTTCCGTTAAAGTTTTACCCGAAATGAAAAAAACTTCCAGTGCCCGGGAAAGCCTTTGCGGATCATTTGGATGAATCCGGGCAGCGGCAACCGGATCGATTTCTTCCAGTTGACGATGCAGCGCATTCCATCCTTGCTCTGCCGCCTGTTGCTCTATCTTTGCCCTGACTTCCGGATCCGCCGACGGGAGCGGCGAAAGTCCTTCAAGCAGCGCTTTAAAATAGAGCATGGTCCCACCGACCAGCAGCGGGATACGCCCGGCGGCGGTAATTTCAGCCATCTCGGCCAGCGCATCACGGCGAAAATCTGCCGCAGAGTACGCCTGAGCCGGGTCAAGCAGGTCCAGTAACCTGTGCGGTGCCAAGGCTTGCTCTTGTTCCGTTGGCTTAGCGGTACCGACATCCATCCCACGATAGATGAGGGCCGAATCCACGCTTATCAACTCTACCGGCAAAGTTTTACGCAAATTAATAGCAAGTGCCGTCTTGCCTGAGGCCGTTGGCCCCATTATAAAAATTGCCTGTGGCCTTTTTTTATCTTCAGTCATCTTTCAGGGCGTTCATCGCCGATTGTAAATCAACAGGTTGTAGCAAACCGCCGGGCGGGGATTTCACCAACTGCGGGCAAAGACGTTCTACGTCTGCCAGTAGGGTAATCGCCTGAGCCTGGCTCCACTGTTCGTGATCGCTTGCCAAATGACGGGCAATCCACAAAGCCAGCTGGCTCGCCGAAACATCGGCCTGTTGCGCCAAGTATCCTGGCAGTTCGTGAATCAAGATTTGTAAATTTTGTTTCCGTAAAGGTAAAGGTACCGTGCGAATTGTTATCTGCCGGGCATCCGTATCGAATTCGATACCCATTTCTTTCAAAAGCGCCTGATATTTAACCAATACGTCATGTTCTTCGCGACTGACTTTCAGCCGCAGCGGAATCAGCAGCGGCTGAGCTCGCAGACCTTCACTTCCCGGTGCCAGTTGAGCCTGTTTTAGCCACCGTTCGGCAACGACCAGCGAAAGCAGAGAAAGTTTTCCCTGTCGCTCCAGCAAAGCTTTATCGGGCGGCAATACCGTTAATACCCGACCAAAGCTTTGCGAGTGGCCTTCAAGCGCTGCCGGCTCTTCAGCACGGGCTGCAGGTTCTACTTCTGGAGTATCCAACAGCTGGCGATACAGCGCGCCTTGCTGCTTCTGGTAGCCCGGTGCGGCATGAGGCCAAAGCGGCGTTCCTCCCGTCTCACCGGAGCGGCCGCCGCCGGAAGGCGATGGCGAAGCCTGCCGTGGCGCAGCCTCACGAGGCTCACGCGCGACGGCAGGCGTGGCAAACTGGTTACGCCCGGCGGCGACACGGTTTTCCGGCTGCCAGCGTTCCACTGGCGTCTCCGCCGTTTCCTCCAGCGCCAGCGCGTTTTTGCCTTGCTGCTGAAGTACGCTAATCACGCCCTGATAGATAAAGTCATGTACCAGACGTGACTGATGAAAGCGAACCTCATGCTTCGCCGGGTGGACGTTAACGTCCACCTGATGCGGGTCGATCTCCAGATACAGTACAAAGGCCGGCTGCTGATCCACGCCCAGCTTGTCTTCACAGGCCTGGCGAATCGCATGGTTAATTAAGCGGTCGCGCATCATGCGTCCGTTAACGTAACAATACTGGATCTCAGCTAATGCAGAAGTGGTAGCAGAAGGTTCAGCGACCCAGCCACGTAGCGTTAAATCGCCGTGCTGCCACTCAATGGCAAGCGCCTGTTCAAGAAACGGCGTACCGCAAATCGCCCCCAGACGGCGCTCGCGCGGAGCACCTTCCTGCACGGCACGGTACTGGCGGATCATTTTGCCGTTGTGATTGAGCGTAATAGAAACGTCGAAGCGCGCCAGCGCGATACGGCGAACCACTTCATCAATATGATTAAATTCAGTTTTTTCGGTGCGCATGAACTTACGGCGCGCTGGCGTGTTGTAAAACAGATCGAGAACTTCAAGCGTCGTCCCGACAGGATGCGCGGCTGGTTTGACCGTAACATCCTGATCGCGCCCTTCAGCATAGGCCTGCCAGGCTTCGTTTTGTTCCGCGGTACGTGAAGTCAGAGTCAGACGAGAAACTGAACTGATACTCGCCAACGCTTCACCGCGGAAGCCGAGGCTGATAATAGCCTCAAGATCGTCGAGAGAAGCGATTTTACTGGTGGCATGGCGAGCCAGCGCCAGCGCCAGCTCCTCTTGCTTGATGCCGCAGCCGTTATCACGAATACGGATAAGCTTCGCGCCGCCGCGTTCGATATCGATATCAATCCGCGTGGCGCCGGCATCAAGGCTGTTCTCAACCAGTTCCTTCACTACCGACGCAGGACGCTCTACAACCTCGCCAGCGGCGATCTGGTTCGCAAGCTGCGGCGGCAGAACCTGAATCGGCATGTTATCTCCTTAATTAGTCACAGCGACCTGCTGCGGCGAACCCAGTTGGGTACGGGCAGTTTGCTCATTCGATGGAGCTGACTGTAGCGGGTGCTCGCGGAAATAGTTACGCAGCCCCTCATAAATGGCCTGGGCAATTTGCTGCTGGTAAGAGTCGCTGCCAAGCAAACGCTCTTCAGAACTGTTGCTGATGAAGCCCGTTTCAACCAGCAGTGAAGGGATATCCGGTGAACGCAGCACGCCCAGGCTCGCGTGTTCCGGGCGGCGCTTATGCAAAGAACCTACGCGCTGGAGCTGCGCCAGCACTTTAGTCGCCACATCATACCCGACGCGCTGGGAATGGCCGAACTGCAAATCCAGCACGGCCTGGCTTAGGTAGGGATCGGCCTGACTGTTTGCCAACACGTCTCCCGCACCGCCCAGCAGCTCAGACTGCTTCTCATGTTGCTCCAGCCAGCCCGCCATTTCACTGTTCGCACGGCGGTTAGAAAGCACCCAGACGGATGCGCCAGTGGCATCGCGATTCGGCGCGGCATCTGCATGAATGGACACCAGCAGGTTCGCATTCTGCTTACGCGCCACGTCAGAACGCCCCATTACCGAGATAAAATAATCGCCATCGCGGGTCAGCACGCCACGGAACATCGGGTCATCGTTTAACAGGGCTTTCAGCTTCCGAGCGATAGAAATAGTGACGTTCTTTTCCTGAGTTCCACCAGGACCAATCGCGCCGGGGTCCTGACCGCCGTGACCGGCATCAATGGCGACCACAACGGTATCCGTCGGGCCGCTGTTTTTCGCGCGAGCCGCCGGGCGAGTCACGGTATTAGAACCTATCACACCGGTGACCTGCTGAGGTTTAAACGGATTACGAGCCGGGTCGGGAGCCTGGACAGGCGCAGCGGGGTCAGCGCGTTTGGTTACAACCGGCGGTGGTGGAGGTACGTCAGCGTTAATCGTAAAGATGACGGTATAATTGGCCCCGTTTTGCTGCTTCACGGCGCGGGTTTTGCCGGGCTGGGTTAAATCAACGACCAGCCGTAAAGATTGATCATCTTTTGGCTGCCCGGAGCTGATGCTTTTCACCAGATTATTGCCGCTAAACTGCAGCGGCAGCCCGCGAATCACGCCGGTTTGTTTGATATCCAGCGCAACGCTTCGCCTATTATCCTGTGAAAAAGTGTATTCCGGGTCGCCCATAAAACTAAAGGTGATACGCGCCTGATTCTCACCGTTAGAAACCTGAATATCCGACAGCGCCGCCGCCCCAGCCTGTGCGCAGCACAGCAGCAGGAACCCGGCCATCAACCAACCTTTCACGCGATAGATCATCCCGTCATCCTTGCTATTTGGCTAACCGCGCCAGTAACGCTTCACCAGATGAGGAAACGGCGGCAATTCGCGCTTCGCGACCTTGCGCCTCGTAGCTCAGGTGAATTTCGACATCCGGGTCCGGGAGCACACCTGTCCCCTGCTGTGGCCATTCCACCAGGCAAATTGCGTCGTTGGTGAAATAGTCACGAATCCCCATAAACTCAAGCTCTTCCGGGTCAGCCAGGCGATACAAGTCAAAGTGATAAACCATCAGGTTATCAAGCTGATACGGCTCAACTAATGTATACGTTGGGCTTTTAACGTTGCCCTTGTGCCCCAGCGCCTGTAAAAAGCCGCGGCTAAAGGTGGTTTTGCCCGCGCCGAGGTCACCATAAAGGTAAATCACCGTCGCGCCCTCACAGGCCTGTGCCAGGCGCTCGCCCAGCGCTAACGTTGCCGCTTCTTCAGGTAATGCAATAACTCGATTCATCATGGCTTCAGGTATTCAAATCCGGGTTAACAAACAGGTAAAGCGTTGAAAGCAGGTCGCTCGCCAGCATACCGCGCGTGCCTCGCTGACGGGCTAAAACATCAGCCGCCGCGCCGTGAGCCACGCAGCCTGCACAGGCAGCATCATAAGGGGTAAGCTTCTGTGCCAGCAATGCGGCAATGATCCCCGACAGCACGTCCCCCATTCCACCGCTTCCCATCCCGGCGTTGCCAACGTCGATAATGCCCAGCCGATCGTGGCTGGCAACCAGCGTGCCGGCACCTTTTAAGACCACGGTTCCACCATAACGTTTAACCAAACGCCTGGCTGCAAGTAAGCGGTCACTCTCAATTTGTGACACAGCGCAATTAAGCAGCCTTGCCGCTTCGCCGGGATGAGGCGTAATCACGCGATTCTGACGTTTATCCGGGTTGATTGCCAGAAGGTTAAGCGCGTCCGCGTCCCAAAGCATCGGTTTGCGGCTGTTTTCGACTTTCTGCAGCGCCTTCTTGCCCCATTCCTGCTGCCCTAGCCCGGGCCCGATCGCCACCACATCCGCCCATTCCAGGGCATCATCAAGCGATTGCGGCGTCAGCTCATGAACCATCAGCTCAGGGCAAGCGGTAAGCAACGGGGCAACGTTTTCCGCACGGGTCAGTACGCGAACGAGACCAGCCCCGGCACGCAAGGCCGCCTCACCGGCCATGCGAATCGCACCCGCCGTACCGCTGTCGCCGCCAATCAGCATCAGCCGCCCGTTATCCCCTTTATGCGACGTCGGCCGCCTCGGTTCAATCCACCCGGCAAGCTGCTGGACGTCAAACCTGGAAATAGGCGCCTCCTGCACAGCTAACCAGGGCTCAAGCCCTAACGAGGCAAAATGCAGCCTGCCCACAACATCTCGAGCCTTGCCCGTTAGCAACCCCGGCTTGAGCGCGATAAAAGTCACCGTATCCTCCGCCTGAACCACCGAACCGGGCACGGCACCGGTTTCGGCTAGCAGCCCGGAGGGAACATCCAGCGCCACGACCGGGGCAGGATACTCATTCATCTGACTGACAAGCTGCGAGAGGTTTTCGCGCGGAGCGCTATTTAAACCAATTCCCAGCAAGGCATCGACAATCAAATCAACGTCTGCGGGCCAGACTTTATCGGGATCGTGCGGAACGCCACCTGCATCAAGCCATGCCTCGCGGGCCTGACTCGCCTCTTCGGGTAAGGACTTATCGCTTTCGACAGCCAGCAACGTCACCTGAAGGCCAGCGGCCTGAGCCAGGCGAGCAACAACATAACCGTCACCACCGTTATTCCCATACCCACAGGCGATTAGCCAATGGTGAGCCTGCGGATAACGCGTGCGGGCAATCTGAAATGCTGCCTCACCGGCGCGCAGCATAAGCTCATAAAGCGTGATGCCGAGGCTGTCGGCTGCGTCCCTTTCGGCTTTACGCAACCAGTCCGCCGGCCAGACCGAATGTGGTATACTTTTGCCGTACTTTTCCAGGTTATGGTCCGTCATGTCACAGCCCCTCGATTACAATCAGTTAGCGCAAAACATTAAACAATGGGGCAAAGATCTCGGCTTCCAGCAGGTCGGTATTACCGACACCGATCTCACCGCCAGCGAGCCACAACTTCAGGAATGGCTGGACAAGCAATATCACGGCGAAATGGACTGGATGGCCCGGCACGGCATGATGCGCGCGCGCCCACACGAACTGGTACCCGGTACGCTCAGGGTCATCAGCGTCCGCATGAACTACCTTCCAACCAACGCCGCCTTCGCCTCAACGCTGAAAAACCCGCAGTTGGGCTACGTTAGCCGTTACGCGCTGGGCCGTGATTACCATAAAGTTTTGCGTAACCGCTTAAAAAAACTGGGGGAAATGATTCAGGCCCACTGCTCCACGCTGAATTTTAGACCTTTTGTCGACTCAGCGCCGCTTCTTGAACGCCCGCTGGCCGAAAAAGCCGGGCTCGGCTGGACAGGTAAGCACTCACTTATCCTCAATCGCGAGGCAGGCTCGTTCTTCTTTCTCGGAGAACTGCTGGTCGATATTCCGCTGCCGATTGACTCCCCCGTTGAGGAGGGCTGCGGCCGCTGCGTAGCCTGCATGACAATTTGCCCGACCAACGCCATCGTCGAACCCTACACGGTGGACGCCAGGCGCTGTATTTCCTATCTGACCATAGAACTTGAAGGCGCAATCCCGGAAGAATTCAGGCCGCTAATCGGCAACCGTATTTACGGCTGCGATGACTGCCAGCTTATCTGCCCGTGGAACCGCTACTCGCAGCTTAGCGAAGAAGATGACTTTAGCCCGCGTAAGGCACTCCATTCTCCGCCTTTGACCGAGTTATTTGCCTGGAGTGAGCAGTATTTCTTGCGAGTGACCGAAGGCTCAGCGATCCGCCGTATTGGCCATCTCCGCTGGCTACGTAATATCGCCGTTGCGCTGGGCAATGCGCCCTGGGATGAAGCTAACCTGACCGTGCTTGAACAAAGAAAAGGTGAGCACCCACTTCTGGACGAACACATTGAATGGGCGATTGCGCAACAATTAGCCAGACGAAGCGAGCAAGCCGTAGAGGTTCAGTTACCGAAGAAACAACGCCTGGTGAGGGTGATTGAGAAAGGGCTTCCGCGCGACGCATGATATGTCCACAGCGTGTGCATAACATTCAAAAACACGTTGTCATTCAAGTGTCAAAATTTCTGCAAGCATTACATTAATATTTCGACATTAAATTAACTTATTAATTATCAATAAGTTAAAATATTGATGTAATAAATATTACATTTGTAGAAGGCGTATGAAAAGGCAGAGGTCTGTGGATAAGTCTGTTTATAGTTATATTGCAAGACAGCAAAATACCACCCGCAACGCTTGCTGAGCGCTGTGGATAATTTATGCTTGAAAGGAAAATTT
>NZ_BCTL01000012.1 GCF_001571265.1 Cedecea neteri NBRC 105707 = ATCC 33855
CTGTGTAACGCTGCAAATTCTGCATCGGTACGGGAGGCGCATTATACGAGAATTCGTTTTTGTCGCAAGCCCTCAAACGTTTTTTTTCGCGATTTTTGTCTGACTGCTGGTTAAATCGCCATGATGATTATTTTATCGTCGACATTGGTTATTTTCCCCTCACCTTTCGGTAAGGGGACTGTTTTTAAAGCTTAATAAAATTCTCACGGTAGTAGGCAAGCTCCGCCACAGACTCGCGAATATCGTCCATCGCCTGGTGAGTCCCCTGCTTTTTAAAGCCCGGCAGAATTTCCGGCTTCCAGCGGCGCGCCAGCTCTTTCAGCGTGCTCACATCGAGATAACGATAATGGAAGTAGGCTTCCAGCTCGGGCATGTACTTAAACAGGAAGCGACGATCCTGCCCGATGCTGTTCCCGCAAATTGGGGAAGTATTCGCCGGCACCCACTGCTTCAGGAATTCCAGCGTCGCCAGCTCAGCCGCACGATCGTCAATCGTACTTGCCTTCACCCGCTCAACCAGGCCACTGGCGGTATGGGTACGAACGTTCCAGTCGTCCATCAACCCCAGCTGTTCATCGGACTGATGTACCGCAATGGTCGGCCCTTCTGCCAGAATGTTCAGGTTGGCATCGGTCACCAGGGTAGCAATCTCAATAATGCGATCCCGCTCGGGATCCAGACCGGTCATTTCTAAATCAATCCAAATCAGATTGTTTTCGTTTCCACTCATGCTATTTTCCACCCTTCTTGTGCGTCGCCCACCCTTGACGATGGGTTAATTCGTATAAAATAGTGTGTATCATAGAGGTTTTGCCCACCAGGGGCGACCAGGAGCCAGTACGCTTGAGCAAAAATAAACTCTCCAAAGGACAACAGCGCCGCGTCAACGCAAACCACCAGCGTCGTCTGACAAAAACCGTGGAGAAAGCCGACTACGACGATGCCCAGTTTGGTGAACCGCGCGAAGGCACGGTAATCAGCCGCTTTGGCCAGCATGCAGACGTCGAGTCGCATGAAGGCACAGTGCACCGCTGCAACATTCGTCGCACCATTCGTTCGCTGGTTACCGGCGACAAGGTAGTCTGGCGCTTAGCGAAAGAGGCCGCCGAAGGCATCTCTAAAAAAGGGATCGTAGAGGCGGTACACGAGCGAACCTCCGTACTGACCCGTCCAGACTTTTACGATGGCGTAAAACCGATTGCGGCAAACATCGACCAAATCATCATCGTTTCGGCCATCTTGCCGGAGCTGTCGCTGAATATCATCGACCGTTACCTTGTAGCCTGCGAAACCCTCGACGTTGAGCCGCTGCTGGTACTGAACAAAACTGACCTGCTGGATGATGAAGGCCGCGCCTTCGTTAACGAGCAGATGGATATCTACCGCAAAATTGGCTATCGCGTGCTGATGGTCTCCAGCTACAAAGCGGAAGGGCTTAAAGACCTTGAAGCTGAACTCGTAGGCCGCATCAGCATCTTTGCGGGGCAATCCGGCGTAGGGAAATCAAGCCTGCTGAACAACCTGTTAGGTTTCACCGACAAGCAAATTCTGGTGAATGACGTTTCCGACGTTTCCGGCCTCGGTCAGCACACCACCACCGCCTCTCGCCTTTATCACTTCCCTGGCGGCGGCGATGTCATAGACTCCCCCGGCGTGCGTGAGTTTGGTCTTTGGCACCTGGAACCTGAACAAATCACCCACGGATTTGTCGAATTCCATGATTATTTAGGCCGTTGCAAATATCGCGACTGCCGCCACGACAACGATCCAGGCTGTGCCCTGCGTGAGGCCGTGGAGAAAGGTGAAATAGCCGAAACACGTTTCGAAAACTATCACCGTATTCTGGAAAGCATGGCGCAGGTAAAAACGCGTAAAAGCTTTTCTGATACTGACAACTGACAATTAAGCTGGGCGTCGCTAGAATCGCCCCCTTTTCTGTATCGGCCCGCATACAAGGGCATTTAGCCAGGAGGCTATTTTGTTAGACAACATTAAACTTTCGCTGCAGTACATTCTGCCAAAACTGTGGCTGACTCGCCTGGCGGGCTGGGGCGCGAGCAAACGTGCTGGCTGGCTGACCAAACTGGTCATCGATTTGTTCGTCAAATACTACAAAGTAGACATGAACGAGGCGCAGAAGCCGGACACCGCAGCTTATCGTACCTTCAACGACTTCTTTGTGCGTCCGCTTCGCGATGACGTTCGCCCGGTCAATACCGATCCGAGCGTGCTGGTCATGCCTGCCGACGGCGTAATCAGCCAGTTGGGCCGCATCGAAGAAGACAAAATCCTGCAGGCGAAAGGCCATAACTACAGCCTGGAAGCACTGCTGGCAGGTAACTACCTGATGGCCGACCTGTTCCGCAACGGCAGCTTCGCCACAACCTACCTTTCACCTCGCGACTACCACCGCGTGCACATGCCGTGTAACGGTATTCTGCGTGAAATGATCTATGTGCCAGGCGATCTATTCTCCGTGAATCACCTGACCGCGCAAAACGTGCCTAACCTGTTTGCCCGTAATGAGCGCGTGATCTGCCTGTTCGATACCGAGTTTGGGCCAATGGCGCAAATTCTGGTTGGTGCTACCATTGTTGGCAGCATCGAAACCGTTTGGGCCGGCACTATTACGCCACCACGTGAAGGCGTTATTAAACGCTGGACCTGGCCTGCAGGCGAAAGCGAAGGCGCTGTTGCGCTGCTGAAAGGTCAGGAAATGGGCCGCTTCAAGCTGGGCTCGACGGTGATTAACCTGTTTGCACCGGGCAAAGTAAACCTGGCAGAACAGCTGAAAAGCCTGTCAGTCACGAAAATTGGCGAAGTGCTGGCCGTCTCAAGCGAGCCCGTCATTGAGCCTGAAGTCCCGGTGAGCGAAATCCCTGCCGAGGTGCTGGCCACCAAAGCAGACGCATCCGAAGAACCAAAAACCGCAGAATAACGTCTAAAATCAGGCGGCTGGCAACCCCAACGTCTGAAAAACGACGGCGCTTAACAACGAAAATCAACCCATTGATTTTCTGCTAAAACATCCAGGAGGGAAACATGGCTTTCCCTCTTTTCCAGCAACGTTATAGGTAACTGACGTGCGCCTGATTATCACTTTCCTGATGGCCTGGTGCCTCAGCCTGGGGGCATACGCAGCGACGGCTCCCGATGCAAAACAAATCTCGCAGGAACTGGAGCAGGCTAAGGCCGCCAAAAACACGCCAAACCAGGCGGAAATTGTAGAAGCACTCCAGTCGGCGCTGAACGCGTTAGACGAGCGTAAAGCCTCACTCGAACGCGCCGAACAATACCAGCAAGTCATTGATAACTTTCCTAAGCTGTCGCAAACCCTACGCAAACAGCTGACCAACCTGCGCGATGAACCTGAAGAAGTGCCGCCGGGCATGAGCAGCGACGCGTTAAACCAGGAGATTTTGCAGGTCAGCAGCCAGCTTCTGGACAAAAGCCGTCTTGCCCAGCAGGAGCAGGAAAGAACCCGCGACATCAGCGACTCGCTAAGCCAGCTCCCTCAACAGCAAACGGATACACGCCGGCAGCTCAACGACATTGAACGTCGCGCGGGCTCTCAGCAAAGCGGCAGCACGCCCCTCGCCCAAGCCCAGCACTTCCTGCTGCAGGCTGAATCCGCCCGCCTGAAGGCTCAGGTTGATGAACTCGAACTTGCTCAGCTTTCCGCTAACAACCGCCAGGAGCTTGCGCGTATGCGCGCCGAGCTGGCACAAAAGCAGAGTACGCAGCTGGACGCCTATCTCCAGGCCCTGAGAAACCAGCTCAACAGCCAGCGCCAACGTGAAGCGGAACAGGCGCTGGAAAGCACCGAGCTGCTGGCGGAAACCAGCGCTAACCTGCCGCCAGAAATATTCGAGCAGTTCAAAAATAACCGCGAACTGTCTCAGGCACTCAATCAACAGGCCCAGCGTATGGACCTGGTGGCCTCTCAGCAACGTCAGGCCAATAACCAGACGCTGCAGGTGCGCCAGGCGCTCAACACGTTACGCGAGCAGTCCCAGTGGCTGGGCGTCTCTAACGTGCTGGGTGAAGCACTGCGCGCTCAGGTTGCCCGCCTGCCGGACATGCCAAAGCCGCAGCAGCTGGACACCGAGCTGGCTCAACTGCGCGTAGAACGCCTGCACTATGAAGATTTGCTCAATAAACATGCCAAGCTACGCCAGGTTCGCCAGGCTGACGGCAGCCCGCTGACCGCCGAGCAAAATAAGATCCTGCAGGCGCAGCTTCGCACCCAGCGCGAGCTGCTGAACTCGCTGCTGCAGGGCGGCGATACCCTGATTCTCGAATTAACCAAGCTGAAAGTGGCGAACAGCCAGCTGGAAGACGCGCTTAAAGAAGTGAACGAAGCGACCCACCGCTACCTGTTCTGGACGTCTGACGTCAGCCCAATCGGCATCAGTTGGCCGCTGGAAATCGTCCAGGATCTGCGACGTCTGGTGTCGCTGGATACCTTTAGCCAGTTGGGTAAAGCCGCGATCATGATGGTGACCAGCAAAGAGACGCTGCTGCCGCTCTTTGGCGCGTTGATTCTGGTTGGGTTTAGCATTAGCTCGCGCCGCCACTTCACCGCCTTCCTCGAGCGCTCCAGCGCCAAAGTCGGAAAAGTGACCCAAGACCACTTCCGCCTGACGCTGCGCACCGTGTTCTGGTCGATTCTGGTCGCTTCTCCACTCCCCGTGCTGTGGGCAACGCTGGGTTATGGTTTACAAGAAGCGTGGCCTTATCCCATCGCGGTAGCAATAGGCGACGGCGTTACCGCAACGGTGCCTCTGCTTTGGGGGGTGATGATCTGTGCGACGTTCGCCCGCCCTACCGGGCTGTTTGTGGTGCATTTCGGCTGGCCGCGCGAGCGCGTAGGCCGGGCCATGCGCTACTACATCATGAGCATCGGCCTGATTGTGCCGCTGATCATGGCGCTGATTATGTTCGACAATCTCAACGACCGGGAATTTTCAGCCTCGTTGGGCAGGCTTTGCTTCATCATGATTTGCGGCGCGCTGGCTATCGTTACGCTCAGCCTGAAACGCGCCGGGCTGCCGCTCTATCTCGATAAGCAGGGCGATGGCGACAACATCGTGAACACCATTCTGTGGAACCTGCTGCTCTGTGCTCCGTTGATGGCGATTCTGGCGGCTATCGTCGGCTATCTGATGACGGCTCAGGCGCTGCTGGCCCGTCTGGAAACCTCCGTAGCCATCTGGTTCCTGCTGCTGGTGGTTTATCACATCATCCGCCGCTGGATGCTTATCCAGCGCCGCCGTCTGGCGTTTGACCGCGCTAAACACCGCCGGGCTGAAATCCTTGCCCAACGAGCGCGTGGGGAAGAAGATACGGCGCATGCTAACAGCACCGAAGGCTCGGTAGAAACCGTGGACGAGCCGGAAGTCGATCTCGATACCATCAGCGCCCAGTCTCTGCGCCTGGTTCGCTCGATTCTGATGCTGATTGCCCTGCTGTCGGTGATTTTTCTGTGGTCCGAAATCCACTCGGCGTTTGGCTTCCTCGGCAACATTACGCTGTGGGACGTGACCTCAACGGTTCAGGGAGTGGAAAGCATTGAGCCAATTACGCTCGGCGCGGTGCTGATTGCCATCCTGGTGCTGATTATTACCACCCAGCTGGTGCGTAACCTGCCCGCGCTGCTGGAGCTGGCCATTCTTCAACACCTGAACTTAACGCCAGGCACCGGCTACGCTATCACCACCATCACCAAATATCTGCTGCTGCTGATTGGCGGGCTGGTGGGTTTCTCGATGATCGGGATTGAGTGGTCCAAGCTGCAGTGGCTGGTAGCCGCACTCAGCGTGGGGTTGGGCTTCGGTTTACAGCAGATCTTCGCCAACTTCGTCTCTGGCCTGATTATTCTGTTCGAGAAGCCGATACGTATCGGCGACACGGTGACCATCCGTGACCTGACGGGCACCATCACGCGAATCAACACCCGTGCGACCACCATCAGCGACTGGGACCGAAAAGAAATCATCGTGCCGAACCAGGCATTCATTACCGAGCAGTTTATCAACTGGTCACTTTCGGACTCGGTCACGCGTGTGGTGCTCACCATTCCGGCCCCGTCAGAAGCGAATACGGAAGAGGTCACCCAGGTCCTGCTGGAAGCAGCGCACCGCTGCACGCTGGTACTCGATACGCCACCGCCGGAAGCTTTCCTGGTCGATCTCCAGCAGGGTATCCAGATGTTCGAACTGCGTATTCACGCAGCGGAGATGGGCCACCGTATGCCGCTGCGCCACGAAATCCACCAGCTGATTCTGCAGGGCTTCCGCGAGCACAACATTGAGATGCCGTTCCCACCGTTCCAGATGCGTCTGGAAAGCCTCGGCGGGCAGCGCAGCAGTAAGACGATTAAATCCGCGGGCAGAGCCGCCAGAACACCCGGCAGCCTGTAATTTTAAGGAAGGAAAAAAACGCGTTGGCAAAAACCAACGCGTTTTTTTATTTCAGCAGCTTGGGTAGCTCGCGTAAGCACCAGGCTTTGGCCTCGCCCATGCTGTCGCGTCGCCACGCCATAATAATATCAATCTCGTTGGTATATTCCGGGCTAACCACCCGCAGACGACCTTCGGCAATGTCCTGCTCAACCAGTGGATACGGCATCGTCGCCACACCAAGTCCGGCCAGCAGCGCCAGCCGCTTCTCTTCGATAGAGCTCACCGTCAGGCGCGGCTGCTTGTCCAATAAGCGCACCGTTAACACCGGCCTTTCACGGGCTGTATCCGCCACCGCCACGCCACGATACTTCACCCGAGTCACCTCAGAAAGTGGTTCCGGCTCCTGATGAATCGGGTGGTCCGGCGCGGCAACATAAACGCTCATCACTTTGTAAAGCTTGCGGGAGTTAATCTCCGAGGAACTGCGGAAGTGCATATCCGGCGCGATAACGATATCCGCCCTGCCCTGCTCCAGGCGCTCCCAGGCCCCGGCCAGCACTTCGGTAAAAATAGACAATTGAGTGTCGGCTTTATCAGCCAGTTTATCGACCAGCGGGAACAGTTTTTCCGTCGGCACCAACGCTTCAGTGACGATGGTCAGGTTTGCCTCCCAGCCCCGCGCCAGCGCTTCCGCATCGGTGGTCAGCTTATCCGCTGCCTCGAGCAGCACGCGCCCTCGCTCCAGCAGCATACGCCCCACGTTGGTAAATTTGGTGCGATGACCCGATCGGTCAAACAACACCACATCCAACTCTTCTTCCAGTTTTTGCATGGTGTAGCTAAGCGCGGACGGTACACGCCCCAGCTCGTCGGCCGCAGCGGCAAAGCTCCCCCGCCTGTCGATCGCATCCATGACCCTTAACGCTTCCAGCGTCAACGCCCTTTCTTTTGCCATTTCGTTCTCATTCAGGAAATTTGAACATACCGAGCAGATTAACTGGCTAACAATGCAGCGTCCAGACCCTTAACATGGGTTTAGTGTAAAGAGAGGTCAAGAATTATGATTACGACAAGAACAGCCAAACAGTGTGGTAAAGCTGACTACGGATGGCTGCAGGCTCGCTACACCTTTTCTTTTGGACACTACTTCGACCCGAAACTGCTGGGTTACGCCTCCCTGCGCGTGCTCAACCAGGAAGTTCTGGCCCCCGGAGCCTCGTTTCAACCGCGCGGCTACCCGAAAGTAGACATCCTCAACCTGATTCTGGAAGGGGAAGCGGAATACCGCGACAGCGAAGGCAACCATATTCAGGCCAGCGCTGGCGAAGTCTTACTGCTTTCCACCCAGCCAGGCATCAGCTATAGCGAGCACAACCTCAGCAAGGAAAAATCGCTGACGCGCATGCAACTGTGGCTGGATGCCTGCCCGGACCGTGAAAATCCACAGGTACAGAAGATCCCATTAGCGGGAGCATCGCATCAGCTGATTGCCTCGCCGGACGGCAGCAATCGCAGTTTGCAGCTGCGTCAGCAAGTGTGGGTCCACCATATTGAGATGGAAAAAGGGGAGCAGTTAAGCTTCCAGCTTCACGGCCCACGAGCCTATCTGCAGTCGATTCACGGCACGGTGCACGCGGTGACGTCCACAGAAGAGAAGGAAGCGTTAACCTGCGGCGACGGCGCGTTTATTCGTGATGAAGCAAATATCACTCTGGTAGCCGATACGCCCCTGCGCGGCCTGCTGATCGACCTACCGGTTTAGTTTCACCCTCTGCCTCTTTCGCTCAGAAAGAGGCAGTTTTCCCCTCATCCCTGGGTATTTCTCCACAGAATTTATCCTGTAGAAAGTGATGCAAACCTCCCATCATCCTGGCCAAAAGCCGTATCCGGCGAAATATTGCCATGCCCACAAATAACAACCCCGATATATTCTCATTAGCCTTAGAACTTTATTGCTTTGATTAATAGTCGTCTGCAGGGTCGGCATAACCGCTAACTCATTCAAATATTTCGATAAATCTTCATTCAGTCTTTCAATCAACGCGCGCGTAGACTATCGATTCCGATTCTGTAAAAGCCCCATATAGTAAGTAAATATTTAATGGTGGCGATTCACTTACCCCTTACTATTTGTCATGATTTAAATAATAACCCAATATTTATAATAAGTTACGAACACCTGCTGTGAGTTTTACTCTTCCCATATCAAAACTCAGGGTTCTGCGTTTCTGGGAGCGCTCTTTTATTATTTTAAAGTGGGAAATCTCTTTAGATATTTCGCAAATGTCAGCTTTGCGACAGTGACAATAGCAGAATCAGCATCAGCAAATTCGCGCCACACTGGGAACATTCCCAATTTTCACTGACTTTTTAAAACCAACATCTAAACGCTTACCTGATTCATTATTTAAAAGGCCTGAAATGAATATTAATGCTCGTCAGGTTATTAAAAAAATCGCTTTAAAAACAAAAACAGAATGTGTGATAACGCTCACCAACTGGAACGTTCCCGCTTTACGACAAAAAAAAGAGACGTTTAAGATTGCACGGTCTTTTGAACCACTTTTGAGAATTCGATATCAGACAAAAAATCATAAAATGAAATTATAAAATCAGAAAAATGCCAGATGAAGAGAACCGGAAAAATTAAGAAAACCGGCGAACACTCTCGGCCTAAAAATAAATACAAATATAACACTGATGAACGCTACAGCGTTTAGCTATCCCGCAAGCTTATTCTTGCAGGCACGTTGATACATACAGCACTTGAAAGCCAGCGCCAGCAGGGCGCTAACGACGTTTTCTGATTTTGCCGGTTCCGAAGGGCTTCGGGCGCCATTGAAAACGAAGCCACTCGGGATGTATCAATTGCTTACAACAAATAAGCGTAGCAGTTTCGCTTAAAAGGGGTAGTCGCCATGGATGTTTATGGTCAAAGGTATGCCATGTTTATCTCTTTTGATGCTGTCGCCGTATCGGGTATTACGGTTGAAGCATTAAAAGTCTCACAAAGTCTTAAGCAAAAAGGCATCAACTCTTATCTCGACCTCGGGTACGACATTAAAGTTGACAAAGGAAATTTTAATAAGCCTTACGATCATGAGCCCGAAATTTATCGCGATGCGTTTACCTTAACGCGCATCAGCGGGATTACCTCTGTCCCCCATTATTCTCCGGAGTTTATTGAGAAAGCCCACGCCGTACTTATCAGTGAAAGGCTTTCCGTTTCATTTGAAGAAAAAGCAGAAATAATCCGTGCCGTTGAATATTCCGCCCAAAGCCTGGCCGAAAGAATTTTACTTCAATGGGAGCAACTTCGAATTTGCACCGTCATTGTCGAAAACGGCACGCTGCCAGAAAATATTATTTACACCCACGCGCTTTATCTCGCTATCGAACAATACGGCCATCGTCACCAGTTAGGGAATTTTGTTATCTGGCGCGATCACGACCTTATGTGGAACAGCGAAAAAAATATCATGAAGTATGGGTTACCGCCGTATAACCATGCCATTAAACCTGTCAAATCCCCTTTTATTAGCTACGTTACGCTGAATAACGATCTCAAAGAAAAGCTGGAACACTGGTGCCACCGGGAAGTCGATATTCACGTGGTAAAAAATACCTACAGCTTTACCGGGCAGCAGGCGCTGAAAAACATCCGGGCATCCCTGAACATTCCCGAACGGGACATAGTCATTGCCCGAACGACGCGCATCATTCCGCAGAAGCGCCTGGACCGAGACGTGCTGTTGGTGCAACGCCTTAACCATCTGTTCAGAAAACACAATATTGATAAATCCGTCTGGCTGTTGATTGCCGGTGATACTCGTGAACACGCCACGCATGCAGGCGAGTTGGAACGCCTGGCACAGGAGCTGGACATTGCCCCCTACGTGAAATTTCTTGGCCCGCTGCACCATAACTTCATGCCCAAAAGCCTGGGGAAAATCACCATAGAAGATCTCTACCATTCCTGTGACCTGGTGTCGTTCCTGACCTCATGGGACTACGACAGCTACGGTAACCCGATTGGTGAAGCGATCAGCAGCCAGCGCTGCTATATCACCACCCGCTATGAATATTACCCGGAAGTCTACGGCCAGCACGGCTTTGAAGCCCCGGTAATGCCTATCTCAGACGGGCAGGACGGCCTGCCTGACGAAGCCTTTATCAACGAAGTCTTTTTGCTGCTGACCAATAAACCTCAAATGGACCGTATTGCCGCGAAGAACTTCGCCATCGGCAAAAACATCCTTTCTAACAACGTGATGGACATTCTGAATATCACCGCCCCAGGAGTAGATATGCGCGATAACATTTTCGTCTCGGTAGTGCTGCCTGTTTACAATGAAAGCGACCGAATAGATGAAGTTCTGGCCTCGTTATTTGACCAACAAACTCATGGCCGATTGGTAACCCATGACGCTTATGAAGTGATTATCGTGGACAACAACTCCCGCGATGATTCCGTGGCAAAGATAAACCACTTCAAAGAAAAACATCCGGCGATGGATGTGCACATTATCCAGGAGAAGATTCAGGGTGTCTCTTCGGCCCGTAAATGCGGTATGGATTATGCGGCCCTGCGCTCAAGGGCGCGTGATGCCCGGCTGGGAAAAAGCAATAAACACTATATTGTTTCTGCCGATGCCGACTGCACCGTGGATCCTTACTGGCTGCATACCCTGATAGAAAAAATGATTGCCGACGATGGCGACCTCGGCACCTGCAATTACTACTACAACCGCGAGGCTTTCCAGCAGCGCCCCAACCTTTTTCGCGAAATACAAAAAACCCTGCGCTGCCGCGACGTGTCATTCTCGCTGTTTGGCGGCTTCCCGGATGGCAAAGGCTTCGCCGTTGAGCGCGACCTGTACGAAAAAATTGGCGGCATTGAGATCTTCTACCAGTTGGAAAAAGGCCGCTTCGTTGAGCACCTGTCCGACGACTGGGATTTCGGCATCAAGATCATCGCCTGGGGCGGCAAACCTGTTTACGCCAAAGAATCCTTTGTGGAAATCAACAGCCGCCGCGTTGACACCATCATTGACGATGTGATCAACGGCATCGCCTACGGTAGCGACGGCATCATCATCATGAAAGACGTGCGCCCGGACGTCTCAATCCAAAACAACACGCTGATTGACCTCACCGAGGAACAGGCCAGACAGGGCTGGGAATACTCCATTAAGGACTACATCCCGAAAAACATCGTTCTTCCGGCCCTGCTAAATCCGCACATTTTGCTGGAGAACGAACGGGTGCGAGCCTTTTTCTCCCCGCAGGTTGCAGAGCGGCTTTACCAGCGCATTCACGCCATTAAGCGTGAGATGAGCATCATCGACTTCAAGCCGATTCATAGCTACAAAACGCCGGCCTACCGGCTCTATTTCGAGTTCCGCCACGAGATATTCACCGCGCTGCGCAATGCCGTTGGGGAAGACATTGGCTTTGCCCCTCCGCTCCCGGCCTGTTTTGACAACGTTGCGGAAAAAGATTTCGAACGCTTCGTCTGGTACTTCTGTGAAGATCGCGAGTCCGGTGAAGCCCACAACTACTTTGCCAACGGAGGTGTTTTCTGATGAATACCGAAGCTATCGCGTCATTAAAAGATCTCGACCCGGCTTACCCTGTTCCGGCGGTTTACGACTTCCTCTCCCAACCGGATAACGAGGCTTTTCTGGACTACGTCCACAAAGATCCTTTTGGCTGCCATGTGTTTCCCGGTGACATTGAGCACTACCCGCTGACATCGTTTTTTGCCGATATGGAGCACGACATTCGGGCTGCGAAACAGATCCATCTGTGGGCCTATATCCCCACCTGCCGTTACCGCTGCCACTTCTGCCAGTATCCAACGGTGATCCTCAATCCGAAATCGCCTTCGGCAGAAGGTGTATTCCGGGATCTCGTGGACTACAACATTAAAGAAGCGAAGATGTGGCTGGAAAAAGTGCCAAGCCTGTCAAAGGCGGAAATTGGCGAATTCAACATCTTTGGCGGCACGCCTTCCCTGCTCCCGGAGCCGGAACTGCGTCGGCTGATGGATTTCTATTACACACACTTTAATTTCTCGGCGGCAACGCTTCGCTTTGAAGGCGAACCTGGGACATTAAACCGTGAATACATCGGCATTCTGAAAGAGCTGGGCTTCAGCAAAATCAGCTTCGGCACCCAATCCTTTAACGACGCTATTATTGCCGCCTGTGGCCGCCAGCACACCGCCGATGAGTGTGAAGAGACCATCCGCAGCGCACGGGAACAGGGCATCGACTGGGTCAGCGTCGATCTTATCTACGGCATGCTGGGCCAAACCGTGGATGACGTGAAGTACGACATGGAGCGCACCCTGGAGCTGGATCTCTCCCACGTAGTCTGCACCAAGCTGCACATGGAAGAGTTCATGAAAACGCGCACCGGCGTTTCCGGCGAACGCGAAAGCCTTTGGCAGAAAAAAGGCCTGATCAACATGAACAGCATGACGTTCCCGGGGCTGGGCAAGCAATACCAAATGCGCGAACTGGTCGAAAAATATCTCAACGAAGGCTATCGCGAACACCCCACGATGTATTTCCACCAGAACCACCTGGAAGCTGAAAAGTGGAAAGGGCTAATCACCGATCTGGATAAACAGTATCCCGAAGTCGCCATTGGCCTGGGCGGCAGTTCGAAATGCACCCGCGCCGAAGCCATCAACATTACCGGCTATAAGCAATATAAGCAGTACCTCGACGAAGGCCGCTTGCCTATCGAAGAAAGCCACGGTATTTCACCGGAACAGCGCGAAGTTAACGCCTTCAAAATGGCCCTCTCCACGCTGATTCCGGTTGACGACGCCGTGTTCGCAACTCGTTTCAACGGCAACAGCTTTTTTGAAAACCGCATCATCAAACCGACGCTGGAAAAGCTGCAGGCAAAAGAACTCGTGGTGATTAAGCAGGGCGTGGTCACGCTAACGCCCATCGGCGTCACGCTGGTTGAAGCCATCATTAACACCCAATTTATCTCAGCCGACGCAGAGCAGGTGTAACGCATGAGCCACTCTTCAACCACGCCGGTTTTCAGCCTGTTTTACATCGCGATAGACACCGAAGCGGGCATTACCTCGCAGGCCTTTGAAACCTTTGTGCAAAACAAAGGCGTGCATATTCCCTGCTATCCGGGCTGGCGCTGGACGCTGCTTCGCGGGCTGCGTGGCGAACGTGCCGGGCAATATCTGATGCTGTTTGAAATCGAAAATGCGGCAATACGGGATCGCTATATGGCCGCAGACGGCAACCAGACCGAACAGGCCCGCGAGTTCTGGCGGCAGCATCCGGATGCGGAAGTGCTGTTGGCCGAATGGCGCAGCTACGGGACCTTCAGCGAACTGCCTACGCTGTTCACTGATTATCGCCTGCTGGCCGAAAATCAGAAAAGCACCGTCAAGCCGGGCCCCCGCTACCAGCAGCAGCCCCCGGTTGCTCGGGTGATAGGTATTCACAACCTCGCGCTGCGCCCTGACGTCAGCGCCGAACAGTTTGAAAGCTTTATCGAGGGCAATCATCAGCGGATTGAAGATTACCCGGACTGGAAGTTCCGGTTGTTAAAAGGAGAGCGCGGTAACCGACTCGATCAGTATGTGGTGCTGATGGAAATCGCCAGCCTGGAGGCGCTGGATGTCTTTTACCCCGAGCCGGATATCGCCACCGACGAAGCGGCAAAATTTGCCAGGGCGCACCGCGATACCAAACAAATGTACGAGGAATGGAAAAAGCTCGCCTCGTTTTCCGGGTCGCCGCAAATCTATACCGATTACCTCTCGGTAGCAGAAAGTCTCAATTAACCCTTGCCGCCGCGCGTGCCCGAAGGACCGGGCACGACGCATTCACGCGAGTGAATCCATACACTGAGTCACGAAATTACTATGACGATTAACTCAACCCCAACCCTGGCGGACGTACAGTCGCGGGAACAACATGCCACACGCGCCATATTTTTTATGGCCGGTTTAGCCATGTCGTCGTGGGCTCCGCTTATTCCTTTTGCCAAAGCGCGGCTGGATATTAACGACGGCGCTTTAGGACTACTGCTCTTTTGCATAGCCGCAGGCTCAATGCTCGTCATGCCGTTTACCGGCCGCCTGATTACACGGTTCGGCGGCCGTCGGCTGATGATCCTCAGCGTGCTGGGGCTTGCCGTGGATTTACCGCTGCTGATGCTGTTTGACCAGCGCGAAGCCATGGCGCTGGCTTTGCTGCTGTTCGGCACCTTCAACGGCATGCTCGACGTCGCAATGAATGCCCACGCCGTTGTGGTCGAACAGGAAAGCGAGCAGGCAAAAATGTCCGGCTTTCACGGCTTTTACAGCATCGGCAGCATTGCCGGCGCGGGCTGCGTCAGCTTCTTTCTGTGGCTGGGGGCAACGCCGTTGCTTGCCGTGTCCGCTATTGGCATTTTTCTTGCTTTGCTGCTCGCCGCTTCTTCCCGGAACATTTTGCCCAAACAGAGCAGTGCCACAAGCGGCAAGGGCGAAACGCTACGCGTCCTGAGCCATCCGCCGGTGCTGGTCATCGCGGTACTTTGTTTTTTCGTCTTCATGCTTGAAGGCGCCATGTTGGACTGGTCGGCGGTATTTATGACCTCAGAGCGAGGCATGAGCGCTTCGCTCGCGGGCTTCGGCTACACCTTGTATTCCCTCACCGTCACCCTTGGGCGGCTCAGCGGCGATCGTCTGGTCAGCGCTCTGGGCGGCAAGCTGGTGCTGCTCCTCGGCTGCACCATTGCCGCCGCCGGGATTGTCCTGCTTGTCTTCACCCATTGGGGCACCTTGCCGGGGTTTATCCTGATCGGGGCCGGACTCGCCAACATTATCCCCATTCTCTTCACCTCTGCCGGTAATCAGCCCGGAATTTCAGCGGATTTCGCTATCCCTGCCGTCACACTTTTTGGCTACAGCGGCCTGCTTGCGGGGCCCGCGCTGATTGGCTTTATCGCCCATCACATTGGGCTCAGTTTGACCTTCAGCGGTGCTCTGTTGCTGCTTTTGTTTGTGGCTTCAGGTTCGCCGTTTATTTCTCGCCAGCGTTAATGAAACAGGAGTTTGTATGAGTCAATCATCACCGGCAGTATTCAGCCTTCACTATGTGGGCCTTAACCTGAAAAAGGGGGTAACCGAAGAGACGTTTGAAGCCTTTGTTCAGGCCAAAGGCGTGCAGATCCCGGCCTATCCGGGCTGGCGATGGACCTTGCTGAAAGGCCTGCGCGGCGAGCGTCAGAACCAATATCTGATGCTGTACGAAGCAGAAAATGCCGACAGCTACTCGCGCTATATTGATAGCCAGGGGGAACAAACGGAGCAGGCTCGTGCTTTTTGGCGCGATCATCCGACGGGCGTCGAGCTTATCAACACCTGGAAAACCTTCGCGACGTTTGGCGAGCTGCCAACGATTTTCTCCACCTATCAGCAGCTCGCTGAAAACGAACATAGCTCTTTGGCGGAAGGGCCAAACTACCAGCTACGGGACGGGCAGGAGCCGATTAAACGCGTGCTCGGGCTGCATAATCTGGCGCTACGCTCGGGCGTTTCCCCGCAGACTTTCGATGCGTTTATCCGGGACAACGTTCACCGCATCGACGACTATCCGGGCTGGAAATTCCATATGCTGAAAGGCACCGGGGGCAACCGCATCGAGCAATATTTGGTGATGCTCGAGATAGAAAGCCTGGCCTCGCTGAACTCTTTCCACCCGGAACTCGACGTTTCCACGGAGAAATCACTGCAGTTCGTGAAGGAACATCAGGAAAGCGAAAGGATGTACGACGAATGGCGCGAACTGGCGTCGTTTTCCGGCGCACCGCAGCTTTATACCGACTACATCACCATCGCCGGTAGCCTGTAACCTTACGTTTCCCTTCTCCTGACGGGGAAGGGAAAGCGGCGTTATGCGAGCTGGGCCATCGTGGTTTCCCCTTTCTCAATACCTAACTCGTATAGCGTGAACGACGCGTGTTTTTCGATAAGGGTTGCCAGTTCAGGCGAGTGGCTGGTGAGCCAAATCTGCGTATAGCGGCTGGCCTCGGCAATCAGACGGGCAAGCGCCGGGAGCATTTGCGGATGCAGGCTATTTTCCGGCTCGTTGAGGGCAATAAACTGTGGCGGCCTTGGGCTGAGTAGCGCTACCGTCAGGCAGAGAAAACGCAGCGTGCCGTCAGAAAATTCAGCAGCCTCCAGAGGCCGGTTAATCCCCAGTCGGTTCATCATCATCTGGAAGCGCCCACCGGTGTTATCGCAGAAAAACGTACACTCCGGGAAGGCCTCATCCAGCACGGTAAACATCAGCTCACTGTCGCCAATTTCGACGATGGTCTGAAACGCAGCGGCCAGATTCAGACCATCGCCGGACAGTACAGGAGACCGGTAGCCCACCTGCGGTAGCCTCAGGCCTGCCCCTTTGGAAATATCGAACTCGTGATAGAAGCGCCAGTTACGCAGCGTCTCCCTGGCGCTGGAAACTTCCGGGTAAAGGTGCGGCTCACCAAGCTGGCCAAAGAGGGATTCATTTTCATACAGCGTGGCGGCGTGAGTGACCTTTTCGCCGTTGACGTTATTGAGGAACACCGTCTGATTACGCCGCTGCATTACCGACGACGAAGGGCGGCGCCGGTAGCCACTGAGCCAGATTTGCTCCTCTTTAACGATAGGATCGAGGCCAAACATCGTCGGGTACGGCAGCGGTTCGGGGAAACCCACCTGCAGCTCATATTCAAACGTGTCGGTTTCTACCGCCAGCGTCAGCCTGCGCGGCGCGCTGGCGTAACCCCGGGCGCGATCTCCCGCCCACATCGCTTTCTGGATCCCGCCTTCATCAGAAAGCCAGTGAGACAATTGTCCACTTCCCGCGCCGTGGATCAGGTGGATCGCCTTATAAATATTAGACTTACCGCACCCGTTCGGCCCAAACACCACGTTCAACCTTCCCAAATCAATGGAAAGCTTGCGCACGGAACGATAGTTGTCGATATACAGGGATTTGATCATGATTATTCGCCGCAGTGAAACCCGGTGGTCATTATGACAAATACCCGGTAAAGCGCACTTTTTTGCCGCCAGTGCCTCAAAGCGATCCCAACGCAATCGCAATATAAAAGCACAGCACCGCAACGATCGTGCCGATCACAATCCTTCTGTCCGTCGCGTCGGGTTCTCTGTTTTGCATCTGGCCTCCTGGTGACTTGCCTGCCCTCATAATTTCGGTATGATACACAAACTAGTTAACAGCGTTAACTAAATACATTTCCCTCATTGATGTGAGTTGTTATGCATACCAACGAAATTGAAGAATTCCGCGCCGCGCTGCGCGAGATGGTGCGCGAGCTGGGCATGCTGAACCGGAAAAGCAGCGGAACCGATCTGTCACCGTTACAAAGTCATATTTTGATCGAGCTCGATCGTGAACCGGCCGGGGTAACCGAACTGGCGCGTCGGCTATGCGTGGAGAAATCCAGCATCAGCAGAACGCTTCGCGGTCTGGAAGACGCCAATCTACTGGCAAGAACGCAGGATGAAAGCGACGGGAGAGCCGCAGTGTTCAACCTGAGTCATGAGGGGGCTACCGTACTTAAAGACCTTACCGAACACGCTAACGATTTCACAGCCCAGGCTCTTTCTCTGGCATCAGACAGTGAAAAACAGCAGATCTATCAGTCGGTCAAATCGCTGACTCGTGCGCTGGCGAATGCCCGTAGCCAACGAGATCTTCATGTCCAGATCAGGCCAATTTGCTCGGAAGACAATCACGCTATCGCCGAAGTTATCCGCCAAAGCTTCCGAGATAACAAAATCGACCATCTCGAAGGCGTAAGCCTGCACGATCCGGCGCTGAATGACCTGACCAGCGCCTACCAAAAATCTGGCTCTGGCTACTGGGTAGTTGAACGCGAAGGCAAGATTTTAGGCGGCGTTGGCATTGCACCTCTGCAGGGCGCAGGTGAAGAATATTGTGAATTACAGAAACTGTATCTGGACAGCAGCGCGACGGGCTTGGGCCTGGGAAGACGCCTGATGGCGCTGGCGATAGAGCGAGCCGAAGCGTTCGGCTATCGTTACTGCTACCTGGAAACGCTAAATGAACTCAGCTCGGCGGTCTCACTCTACGAAGCGTTCGGTTTTAAGCATCTGGACGGCAGCCTGGGCAACACCGGCCATAACAGCTGCGAGATCTGCATGCTTAAAACGCTGAAATAATCTTTTTTAAAAACAAAACGCCCCGCCGGTTTTCACCTGCAGGGCGTTTCGACATGAATGAGTTGAAGCTGACCGATAAGCCGCCTTCCTGCCATGAATAGCGTCGTGGACAGTCATTCATCTTTTTGTCCCTGAATGCAAAACGCCCCGCCGGTTTTCACCTGCAGGGCGTTTCGACATGAATGAGTTGAAGCTGACCGATAAGCCGGGTTCTGTCGTGGACAGTCATTCATCTAGGCCAGCAATCGCTCACTGGCTCAAGCAGCCTACCCGGGTTCAGTACGGGCCGTACCATGTGAACCCCTATTTGGCCTTGCTCCGGGTGGAGTTTACCGTGCCACGGACTGTTACCAGCCGCGCGGTGCGCTCTTACCGCACCCTTTCACCCTTACCTGATCCCGCTTGCGCGGGCCATCGGCGGTTTGCTCTCTGTTGCACTGGTCGTGGGTTTCCCCCCCAGGCGTTACCTGGCACCCTGCCCTATGGAGCCCGGACTTTCCTCCCCTCCGTCCGTCTCCCCCGAAGAGGACGACGACGAAGCGGCGACTGTCTGGTCAGCTTCGGCGCGCAGTATAGAGGGTTTCATCTCCCCTGTCACGCAGGCTCACCAGAAACGAAATGCTAGTCGCCCACCAGCACCACATCAATCCCGCTCTTGCGCAGCGCGTTCAGGCTATCTGCCGGAATACCTTTATCGGTAATCACCCGGTGAATGCGCTGGATATCGATGATTTTATGCAGGCTGGAACGGTTAAATTTGCTGGAGTCTGTCACCACGATAACCCGCTCGGCAACTTCGCACATTTTGCGGTTGAGGCGCGCTTCATCCTCGTTATGGGTGCTCACACCGCGTTCTGGATCGATCGCATCCACGCCGAGAAAAAGCATGTCGAAATGATAATTTTGCAGCGACTGTTCCGCACTATCGCCGTAAAACGACAGCGACTGGCGACGCAGATGCCCGCCGGTCATCAGCACCTCAACACCTTCCGCTTCCAGCAGTGCGTTTGCCACGTTAATGCCGTTAGTCATCGCAATCACCTCTTTATGCTGGCGCATCAGCCGGGCGATTTCATATGTCGTGGTACCGGAGTCCAGAATCACCTTGTCGCCAGGCTGAATCAAATCCGCTGCAATACGAGCGATGCTGCGCTTCAGGGAAGTGTTAAGCGAGCTTTTGTCTTCCACAGAAGGCTCTGCTACAACGCTGCCCGGTTCACAAATCAGCGCCCCACCGTAGGCACGAACCGCAATGCCCTGCTTTTCAAGAAACGCGAGGTCGTTGCGAATGGTAACGGTAGAAACACCAAAAAAAGAAGATAAATCATTAACCTGTACGCTTCCCTGCTGGCGAAGACGCTGGATAATCTGCTCGCGTCTTTCGCTGGTACCCGGAATACGTTTGTCCGTTGCGGTATCGTTGTTGCTCATAGGGTAACCTTTCAATATATCTTTCGTTTCATTTCTATTTGCCTATTAACACCTTTCTTTTAGCAGAAAGCAAGCCCCAGGAATCTTCGTTCAAAAGGCGTTATACGCGCGCCCAACGCTTTCATTATGTTTCTTTTGCGAAACAGATCTCAATTCCAGTATCTTTCTTTTTATTCTCAAAGGCCATTCAGGCACGATAAAATGAAATGAATCGAAAGAAAATGTTTTGACCCATCGCCGTGGAGAGGAAAGTGAAACAGTTGATCGAATTTGTTGCTAACCACAAACGGAACAACCAGAGTGGGATCTTCGCGGTGTGCTCCGCGCATCCGCTGGTGCTTGAGGCTGCAATGCGCCACGCTCGCGAAGCCGGCACCAGCTTGCTTATTGAAGCGACCTCTAATCAGGTCGACCAATACGGCGGCTATACGGGGATGACGCCTGCGGATTTCTGCGGTTTCGTTTATCAGCTCGCTGAACAGCACCGCTTTCCTTATTCCAACCTGATACTCGGCGGCGATCATCTTGGTCCAAATCGCTGGCAAACACGGCCAGCCGAAGAGGCGATGTCCCATGCAGAAGAGCTGATCCGCAGCTATGTCGCCGCAGGCTTCAAGAAAATACATCTCGACTGCAGCATGTCTTGTGCCGACGATTCGGTGCCGCTCACGGATGAGGTCGTTGCCGGGCGAGCGGCCAGGCTGGCGCTGATTGCCGAGCAAACCTGTATCGACCACTTTGGCCATGCCGATCTGGTGTACATCATCGGAACCGAAGTGCCGGTCCCTGGCGGTGCCCATGAAACTCTCGCCGAGCTCGCCGTTACCACGCCTCAGGCCGCAAACGCTACGCTGGAATCTCATCGACGGGCCTTTGCAGAACAGGGCCTCAGTGCTATCTGGCCGCGAATTATTGGCCTTGTTGTTCAACCGGGCGTCGAGTTCGACCACACCCAGGTGATTGACTACCAGCCGGAAAAAGCCCGCGCGCTGAGCAAACTCATTACAGATTCGCCAACGATGGTTTTTGAAGCACACTCAACGGATTACCAGACCACACAGGCGCTGCAGCAACTGGTAGAAGATCACTTTGCGATACTAAAAGTCGGCCCGGGCCTGACTTTCGCCCTGCGCGAAGCCCTTTTTTCCCTTTCGGCCATTGAGCGAGAGCTGCTCCCGGCACACAAATGCTCCGGCCTGAGGGACGTCCTGGAAAGCGTAATGCTTGATCACCCGGAGCATTGGCAGCAGCACTATCACGGCAACGGTGATGCGCTACGTCTGGCACGCGGCTACAGCTACTCTGACCGGGTGCGCTACTACTGGCCGGATCGCGACATCGATGAGGCTTACGATGTGCTGGTCAGGAATCTTGCCCATGAACCTATTCCGCTACCGTTAATCAGCCAATATTTGCCGCTTCAGTACGCCAAAGTGCGGGAAGCACAGCTGGCCGCCAAACCTCATGAGCTGATTATCGACCATATTCAGGATGTGCTGCGCCAGTATCACGCGGCCTGTAACGGTGAGCCGTCTCCTCATTAACACAACGATAATAAGGGAAATACCATGCCAAATATTGTCTTAAGCCGCATTGATGAGCGCCTGATTCACGGTCAGGTTGGCGTGCAGTGGGTCGGTTTTTCCGGCGCAAACCTGGTGCTGGTCGCGAATGATGAGGTGGCGGAAGATCCCATCCAGCAGAACCTGATGGAGATGGTGCTGGCAGAAGGGATTGCGGTGCGCTTCTGGCCGCTGCAAAAAGTCATCGACAACATTCACCGCGCGGCGGATCGCCAGAAAATCCTGCTGGTCTGCAAAAACCCGCAGGATTTCCTCACCCTGGTGAACGGCAACGTGCCGGTAACGCGCATCAACGTAGGCAACATGCATTACGTCGAAGGCAAAAAGCAGGTTGCTAAAACCGTGTCGGTTGATGAACAAGACATTACCGCCTTCTCCGGCCTGAAACAGGCCGGCGTCGAATGTTTTGTCCAGGGTGTACCGACGGAATCAGCTCAGGATCTCTATAAACTTCTCTGAGGTATTTGTTATGGAAATCAGCTTACTGCAAGCGTTAGCCCTGGGCCTGCTGGCTTTTATCGCCGGTCTGGATATGTTCAACGGCCTGACCCATATGCACCGCCCCGTCGTCCTTGGCCCTTTGGTTGGCCTTATTCTTGGCGATCTGCACACCGGTATTCTCACCGGCGGCACCCTGGAACTGGTGTGGATGGGCCTTGCTCCGCTCGCTGGCGCGCAGCCGCCTAACGTCATTATCGGCACCATCGTCGGCACCACTTTTGCCATTACCACCGGCGTGAAGCCCGAGGTGGCCGTCGGCGTCGCGGTGCCTTTTGCGGTTGCGGTACAGATGGGCATCACCTTCCTGTTCTCCGTGATGTCCGGCGTCATGGCGCGTGCCGATCGCATGGCGGCGAACGCCGATACCAGAGGCATTGAGCACATTAACTATCTGGCGATGCTCACACTCGGCATCTTCTATTTTCTGTGCGCCTTCTTACCTATTTATTTTGGGGCCGAACATGCCAAAACAGCCATCGATATGCTGCCCGCGCGGCTGATTGACGGGCTTGGCGTCGCCGGGGGCATCATGCCGGCTATCGGTTTCGCCGTACTGCTGAAAATCATGATGAAAAACGTTTATATCCCCTACTTCATCATCGGTTTTGTCGGCGCAGCCTGGCTGAAACTGCCCGTGCTGGCGATTGCCGCCGCCGCGCTTGCGCTGGCCCTGATGGATTTGATGCGTAAAGACCCTACACCACCGCAGCCCGCTCGCGTCCAGAAAGAGGAATTCGAAGATGGCATCTGATACCCAAACGCTTTCACAGGCTATTGAGCCTGAGAACACCATCGCCAATGACAATATTTATGAAGACCAGACTATTGGCGCAGAGCTAACCCGAAAAGACATCAACCGCGTGGCATGGCGTTCAATGTTGCTGCAGGCCTCGTTTAACTACGAGCGTATGCAGGCCTGTGGCTGGCTGTATGGCCTGCTGCCCGCCCTGAAAAAGATCCACACCAACAAACGCGATTTGGCGCGGGCCATGCAGGGGCATATGGGTTTTTTCAATACCCACCCGTTCCTGGTCACCTTTGTGATCGGCATTATTCTGGCCATGGAGCGTTCGAAACAGGATGTAAACAGCATCCAGAGCACAAAAATTGCCGTGGGTGCACCGCTCGGCGGCATCGGGGATGCGATGTTCTGGCTGACGCTGCTGCCAATCTGCGGAGGTATCGGTGCCAGCCTGGCGCTGCAGGGGTCGATACTCGGTGCCATCGTGTTTATCGTGCTGTTTAACGTGGTGCACCTGGGCCTGCGTTTCGGCCTGGCGCACTATGCTTACCGTATGGGCGTGGCCGCCATTCCGTTAATTAAGGCAAATACACGTAAGGTCGGGCATGCCGCCTCCATCGTCGGAATGACCGTTATCGGCGCTCTTGTTGCAACCTATGTTCGCCTGTCTACTACGCTTGAAATTACCGCCGGGGATGCGGTGGTTAAGCTTCAGACGGACGTCATCGACAAGCTGATGCCTGCGTTTTTACCGCTGGTGTATACCCTGGCAATGTACGCCCTGGTACGCCGGGGCTGGAGCCCTCTGCGCCTGATTTGTATCACCGTCGTTTTAGCCGTTGTTGGGAAGTTCCTTCACTTCCTCTAAGGAGAAAAGCAGATGTTAAGCATCATTTTGAGCGGCCACGGCGGCTTTGCCAGCGGGATGGAACAGGCAATGAAACAGATCCTCGGCGAGCAGCCGCAGATTATTGCCATCGACTTTCCGGAAACCTCCTCCACGGCACGACTGACAGAACAGTTTCGCGAGGCTATCGGTCAGCTTGATGAACACGAAGGTTTGGTCTTTCTGACGGATTTGCTTGGCGGTACGCCATTTCGAGTCGCTTCAACATTGGCACTCGAGAACCCCGGACGCGAGGTCGTCACAGGCGTAAATCTGCAGCTACTGCTGGAAATGGTACTTGAGCGAGAAGGCTTAAACGGCAGCGAGTTTCGCCAGATGGCGCTGGAGTGCGGGCACCGCGGCCTGACCAGCCTGGTCGACGAAATGGCGCGCCATCGGGCAACGGAAGCCAGCGAAGAAGGCATCTGACGCAAACCACCGGGTAACCACTCTCCTGTTTCGCCCCCGTTTAATGAAAGCGGCGGCTCCTGCTGCTTTCATTATGCATCACTTTGGCCTGCGGCCTGCTCCGCCGCAGACCTCTCTTTTTCTTTTCCACATTGCTTCAATATTAAAAATATCACTTTAAATCAATTAATTAAAACAAAATGACGATCAACTCCATGATTTTCGTTTTATTTCTTTCTTACATGTTGATCTTATCAATACCTTTCTATACATTCCCTTTAAGCACAAAAAACCTTTAAATGAAACAAAACGAAAGTCGCCAGACAATTAAAAGCCGACATCTGACGCTGCAATGCTAAGGACTTAGTCATGAGTGAAACTTCCGCTGCCACAGATCGCGGCCACACGACCTGGACTGAAAGAGAGATCCGCCAACAGCCCGTAAGCTGGATCCGCTCTCTGCAACAGATAGACCGCACCCGCGACGAGATCGCCGCCTTCCTTGATCCGCTACTTGCGAACGACAAGTTAAAAATTATCCTTACTGGCGCGGGAACCTCAGCGTTCATCGGCGACATCATTGCACCGTGGCTGTCTCGCCACACCGGCAAACCGTTTGTTGCCGTGCCGACCACGGATCTGGTGACCAATCCGCTGGACTATCTCTCTCCTGAACAGCCCACGTTGCTGGTTTCCTTCGCCCGTTCAGGTAACAGTCCGGAGAGCGTCGCTGCGGTAGAGCTTGCCAACCAGCTGGTTAAATCCTGCCATCACATAACCATCACTTGTAACGAGGGCGGGAGCCTCTACCGCAGCGCGCTCGAGGACAACCGTTCACTGCCGCTGCTGATGCCTGCAGAAACTCACGATCGTGGTTTTGCCATGACGAGCAGCATCACCACCATGATGGCGAGCTGTCTTGCGGTTTTCGCCCCGGACGCTATCAATACGCAGTCATTTCAGGATGTCGCTCACCGCTGCGCCCAAATCATTCATTCACAGGGCGATTTCAGCCAAATCCCATTTGGTGATTTCCCCTACGAACGCGTGGTCTACCTGGGAAGCGGTGGCTTGCAGGGCGTGGCGCGAGAAGCCTCTCTGAAAGTGCTTGAACTCACGGCTGGCAAGCTGGCTGCGTTTTATGACACACCAACCGGCTTCAGGCATGGTCCAAAATCCCTGGTCAACAGTAAGACGCTGGCGGTCGTGCTGGTCTCCAGCGATCCGTACACTCGCCAGTACGATCTGGATCTGCTGGCGGAGCTGCGCCGCGACAGCCTGGCTATGCAGACGATCGCCATTTCGTCCTCCACCAGCCCCGAGCTCGTATCAGGCCCGCATATCCTGCTGCCTGCGGCAGATCGCACGTTCCTCGACGTTGAGCAGGCGTTTTGCTTCCTGATGTATGCCCAGGTCTTCGCGCTCACCTCTTCCGTTAAAGCAGGCATTACGCCGGACACGCCTTCCGCCAGCGGGACGGTTAACCGCGTAGTTAAAGGCGTCGTCATTCATCCCTGGAAAGGCTGAGAGGTTAATCATGAGCATTATCTCCACGAAGTATCTGCTTCAGGACGCGCAGGCCAGAGGCTATGCGGTGCCCGCTTTTAATATCCATAATGCCGAAACCATCCAGGCGATTCTTGAAGTCTGCAAAGAACTGCATTCTCCGGTGATCCTCGCCGGTACACCGGGCACCTTTAAACACATCGCTTTCGAAGAGATTTACGCGCTATGCCACGCTTATTCCGAAAGCTACGGCATGCCGCTGGCGCTACACCTCGATCATCACGAAAGCCTGGCGGACATCAGCCAAAAAGTTAACGCGGGCGTACGCAGCGCCATGATTGACGGCAGCCACTTCCCCTTTGCTGACAACGTGAAGTTGGTGAGAACCGTGGTCGAGTTTTGCCACCGCAACGACTGCAGCGTCGAGGCCGAACTGGGTCGCCTCGGCGGCGTGGAGGACGACATGGACGTGGATGAGGAAAGCGCTTTCCTGACCGATCCGCAGGAAGCCCGTCGCTTTGTCGAGCTCACCGGCGTCGACAGTCTGGCGGTTGCTATTGGCACCGCGCACGGCCTGTACACCAAACGCCCGAAAATAGACTTCAAACGGCTGGGCGAGATCCGTGACGTCGTCAGCGTGCCGCTGGTGCTACACGGCGCGAGCGACGTCCCGGACGAGTTTGTTCGCCGTGCTATCGAACTTGGCGTTTGCAAAGTGAATGTGGCAACGGAATTAAAAATCGCCTTCGCCGCCGCGGTGAAAGAATGGTTTAGCGCTAACCCGGAAGGCAACGACCCGCGTTATTACATGCGCGTCGGCATGGATGCGATGAAAGAGGTTGTGCGCAGCAAAGTCGCGGTATGCGGATCGGCGAATAAATTGCTGCCCGAATCAGAAGCAGCCCTGTAACTCACTCCCGTAAGGACCTCTGATGAAGACAATAATAAAAAGCTCTCTGCTGATGATGTTCATGAGCAACGCCGTGCTGGCGGCTCAGTACCAGTTGGAAAATACTAACCTTGCCGTCTCTTTCGACGATTCAGGCTCGGCGGTGGTGGTGAAAGACCGGCTGTCCGACCATAAACTGGCGCCCGTCGAGCTGTTTTTCCTGACGCTGCCGGATGAAAAAGTTATCCATACCGCCGACTTTAAAATTAAAAACGTCAGCAAAGCCGCAGACGCCATCCAGATTGATTACGAGCGGGACGATTTCTCGGTCAATGTGACCCTGAAGCTGCTGAAGGGCAAATATGCGGCAGTGGACTATACGCTGCAGGCCAAAGGCCAGCCTCGCGATGTCGCGAAAATCACGTTCTTCCCGACCAAAGGCCAGGCTCAGGCGCCTTATGTTAACGGTGCCATCAACAGCTCCCCGATCGTCGCGGACAGCTTCTATATGCTGCCGCAAAAGCCGATTGTGAATACCTACGCGTACGAAACCACCACCAACCTGAACGTCGAACTCAAAACACCGATTAAAACCGACGCGCCGGTGACCTATACGGTCTACTTCGGAACGTTTGAAGCTACCGACCAGCTCCGCCGCAGCTTTAACCAGTTTATCAACGCCATGCGTCCACGCCCTTATCAGCCCTATCTGCATTACAACAGCTGGATGGACATCGGTTTCTTTACGCCCTACACCGAGAAAGACGTGCTGACGCGCATGGATGAATATGCCAGCGAGTTGATAAGCAAGCGGGGCGTGAAGCTCGACGGCTTCCTGCTGGATGACGGCTGGGACGATTTAACCGGAAAATGGCTGTTTGGCCCGGCGTTTAAGCACGGCTTTGGTGCCATCAAAGAAAAAGCCGACAGCCTGCATACTTCTGTCGGTCTGTGGCTGTCACCGTGGGGGGGTTACAACAAACCCCGCGACGTGCGAGTTTCACACGCCAAAGAGAACGGTTTTGAAACCGTGGACGGAAAGTTTGCGCTCTCAGGCCCCAATTACTTCCGCAATTTTGATCGGCAAATCATCGGGCTTATCAAAAATGAACATATCACCTCGTTTAAGCTCGACGGCATGGGCAACGCGAACTCGTACATCAAAGGCAGCCCCTACGCCTCTGACTTTGATGCCTCCATTGAGCTCATCAAAAACATGCGTGCCGCCAACAAAGACCTGTTCATCAACCTGACGACCGGCACCAATGCCAGCCCTTCCTGGCTGTTCTACGCCGACTCAATCTGGCGCCAGGGCGATGACATCAACGTTTACGGCAAAGGTTCGCCGGTGCAACAGTGGATAACCTATCGTGATGCGGAGACTTATCGTTCGATTGTGCGTAAAGGACCGCTGTTCCCGATTAACTCCCTGATGTACCACGGCATCGTCAGCGCCGAACATGCCTATTTTGGGCTGGAGAAAGTACAGACGGACCAGGATTTTGCGGACCAGGCCTGGAGCTACTTCGCCACCGGCACGCAGTTGCAGGAGCTGTACATCACGCCTTCAATGCTGAACAACGCCAAATGGGACACGCTCGCCGACGCGGCCAAATGGTCACGGGCAAACAGCAGCGTGCTGGTCGACAGCCACTGGATTGGCGGCGACCCAACGCAGCTTGAGATTTACGGCTGGGCATCGTGGAGTAAAGAAAAGGCAATTTTAGGCCTACGCAACCCGTCGGATAAGCCGCAAAGCTACTATCTCGACCTGGGTAAGAGCTTTGAAGTGCCAAACGGTGAGGCCACGAGTTTTACGCTGAAGAAGGTTTACAGCAAGAACGAGACGCTGGCTAACGACTATAGTAAGCCGCTGATTGTGACGCTGAAGCCTTTGGAAACGCTGGTGATTGAGGCTACGCCGGTAAATTAAACGACGATAGAGCGTAGAGAATCATTTGTCTCTGCGCTCCTTAACCACGCTTTATTGATCGGATATCAGCGCAGCAACACGTCTTTTATCTTCGGCAATCAGGACGATGCCAAAATGTTCTTTATCAGGATGCGTGCTCCAGATTTTATCTTCCGGAATACTTGTTCCGTTATAGGCGGCTTTTGCGCCGTCATAAGGATAAAATCGCCCGGCATCGGAATCCAGAATGAAAACGGAGAGTTGATTGGAGCTTCTGGCTATTTTTTGCCAAAGCGCCTTGCCCCCGGCATAGTGAATATTATCGCTCATTAAAATCAAGCCACACTTGAGTACAAGCGCCTCGTAAAGCTGCGTGGCAAAGCCAGCGTCCTGAAGCTGCCTTTCGACGCAAACGCCTTCAACCTGCAGAACGTTTTGATCCTCCCAAAAACGATCCACAGAAATAACGTTATCGCCAATCGTCTTTTGATTCTTGAGTTCTAGCATGGCAACTACGGTGTGTCGGAGATCCTTTTCATCCCCTTCAGGCTCGGCTTTAATGATTGCCGCTCTCGGCGTCAGCCTGTCAAAAATGATAAGAAAATGCTGACCTGCAAACGTCAGCTCTTCAATCACCTCGAAAGAGCGTTTTACCGCCGCCGTGCTGTAGGAAAAAGGCATCACAACCATATTCGAATCTCCTGGTATCAATACCGGCATAAACTTTAACTCCCTTAAAGTCATTCAGTCATGCATAAATTAACACCAGGGAGTTCGTTTTTTAAACGCTAACCGCGTTGCGATGTAAAAACCAGGAGACGGCTCGAGAAAACTATTTCTCGCTGTTTTCTAAAGCATGTTTATACAAGGCATTTTTCTTCACGCCGTGGATTTCGGCGGCCAGCGCAGCGGCTTTTTTCAGCGGTAATTCTGTTTGCAACAATGCAAGCGTACGCAGCGCTTCGGCCGGCAGCTCGTCATCGCTTTGGACTTTAAAGCCCTCAACAATCAGTACCATTTCGCCTTTACGGCGATTTTCATCTTCCTTTACCCATGCCAGCAGTTCGCCGATGGGTGCACCGTGAATCGACTCCCAGGTTTTGGTCAGCTCGCGCGCCAGCACCACGTAGCGGGATTCGCCCAGCACCGCGCAGATATCTTCGAGGCTATCCAGCAGGCGGTGGGTTGATTCATAGAAAATTAGCGTTCTCGGCTCCTGCTCAATGGCCTTAAGCGCATCGCGGCGGCCTTTTGATTTTGCAGGCAGAAAACCTTCGTAGCAGAAGCGGTCGGACGGTAAGCCCGCAGCGCTAAGCGCGGCGATGGCGGCACACGGGCCAGGCAAAGGCACTACGCGAATGCCTGCCTCGCGACAGGTGCGCACCAGGTGGTAACCCGGATCGTTAATCAGCGGCGTACCGGCGTCGGACACCAGCGCGATGCTTTGGCCTTCCTGCAGTTTTGCCACTAACGTTTCGGCTTTTTGTTGCTCATTGTGATCGTGAAGTGCGAAGAGTCGCGCATTAATCGCAAAATGCTGCAGCAAAAGGCCAGTATGGCGAGTATCTTCTGCGGCAATCAGATCAACGCTTTGCAACACCGAGAGGGCCCGCTGGGTGATGTCCCCGAGATTGCCGATAGGCGTCGGGACGATGTAGAGCGTACTGGCTGAAATCGCCGCCGTTTCGTGTTGTTTCATTGTCTCATCCGTATTGCCGATTTAATATTGTACATTGGGATATAAAAACCACTGGATACAGAATGCTACCCTCAACCTTGAATCGTTCGAAAGCCGGGCGCTGCCTGCCTGTGTTGCTCGCGGCGCTGATTTTTGCCGGCTGCTCTACTCAAGCACCGGATCAGTCCGCTACGCTGCTGCAGGGCGAGACCACCGCCGGGTCCGCTTACTATCTGCAGCAAATGCAGCAAAGTGCAGATGATAGCAAGACCAACTGGCAATTACTCGCCATTCGTTCCCTGCTAAAAGAGGGTAAACCTCAGCAGGCCGTGGCGTTGTATAACCAACTGCCGCAGCAACTCACCGATGCGCAAGCTCGTGAACAGCAGTTGCTGGTGCCGGAAGTGAAGATTGCGCAGAAAGACTTCAACGCCGCCTCTGCCCTGCTGGAAAAGATTGACCCGAGCACACTCGACAAGGGCCAACAGAGCCGTTATTACCAGGCTGTGATTGACGCTTCTCAGGGACGCCCGTCTTTAGCGCTGCTGCGCGCCTACATTGCTCAGGAACCGCTGCTCAAAGGCGACACACACCAGAAGAACATTGATGGTACCTGGCAGATTCTGTCGCAGTTCTCGCCGGAGCAAATGAACAGTCTGGTGATTAACGCCGACGAAAATACCCTGCAGGGCTGGCTGGATCTGCAGCACGTATGGAGCGATAACCGTAACGATCCAAACATGCTGAAAGCCGGCATTCAGGACTGGCAAACGCGTTACCCGAACAATCCAGGTTCAAAAACGCTGCCAACCCAACTGGTGAACGTACAAAACTTCAAGCCGGCCTCAACCGGTAAAATCGCCCTTCTGCTGCCGTTAAACGGCCAGGCAGCGGTGTTTGGTCGCGCCATTGAACAAGGTTTTGAAGCGGCGAAAAACAACGGCGTCTCGCCGGTTGCAGCCGTGCAGTCAGCCACACGGCCCGTAGATCCTAATGCGCAACAACAGGCTGCGTCGCCTCAAGAACAGCCTCAGCAGCAAGAGCCTCAGGCCCCCGCAGATCCTAATGCTGCAGTGAGCCCGGCAAGCGCGTCCGTCAGCGATCTGACAGACCAGAAGGCACAGGCCGCAACACCACAAACCACAACGCCGGCTGCCCAACCGGACGTACAAACCGCGCCATCTGTTGCCGCGAGCCCGACGGCGGAAATTAAAATCTACGACACCAGTAGTCAGCCGCTCTCACAGGTTCTGGCTCAGGCACAGCAGGACGGTGCCACGCTGGTCGTCGGCCCGCTGCTGAAAAACAATGTTGACCAGCTAGCCAGCACCAACAGCCCGCTGAATATTCTGGCTCTCAACCAGCCAGAAAGCGTCCAGAACCGCCCAAACATCTGCTACTTCGCGCTTTCTCCGGAAGATGAAGCCCGCGACGCCGCAGACCATATCTGGCAGCAAAACCACCGCAATCCATTGATGCTGATCCCGTCTAACGCCTTGGGTGACCGGGTGGCGAAAGCCTTTGCCACCGAATGGCAGAAACTCGGCGGTGGTCTGGTACTGCAGCAGAAATTTGGTTCAGTGAGCGACCTGAAGCGCGGCATTAACAGCGGTTCCGGCATCGCCTTGACCGGCACCCCGGTCAGCACCCCGTCCAATACGCCTCCAGGCGTGACCATTGGCGGGCTAACCATCCCGGCAGCACCCACGGATGCACAAATTACCGCTGGCAGCAGCGGCAACGTAGACGCGGTCTACATCATCGCGACTTCTGAAGAAGTGGCGCTGATCAAACCAATGATTGCGATGCGCACGGGCAGCCGCGGCAGCGCGCAACTTTATGCCAGCTCTCGCAGCTCGCAGGGCGTTAATGGCCCGGACTATCGTCTGGAAATGGAAGGACTGCAGTTTAGCGAAATCCCGATGCTTTCCGGCGGCAACCCGCAGCTGATGCAGCAGGCGTTAAGCAGCGTCAATAATGACTACTCGCTGGCGCGCCTGTATGCGATGGGCGTGGATGCCTGGACGCTGGCAAGCCACTTCTCCCAGATACGCCAGGTGCCGGGTTACCAGGTGAACGGCAACACCGGGCAGCTGACCGCCAACCAGGACTGCGTCATTAACAGGAAGCTAAATTGGCTGCAATTCAATCAGGGCCAGATAGTCCCGGTATCCTGAACCGCCAGCAACGCGGCGCGCGCTATGAACAGCAGGCGCGCCGCTACCTCGAGCGCAAGGGACTGCGCTTCGTTGCGGCGAACGTGCATGTTCGCGGCGGCGAAATCGATCTCATAATGAAACAGCGGCAGGTTATCGTCTTCGTAGAGGTGCGCTTCCGGCGTAACGATAAGTTTGGCGGTGCAGCCGCCAGCGTCACCCGCAGCAAACAACAGCGCCTGCTATACGCCGCGCAGGTTTGGCTTAGCGGCAGCGGCAAAAGTTTTGATACTGTAGATTGCCGTTTCGATGTGTTAGCTTTCACCGGCAATGAAATAGAGTGGCTGACCAACGCGTTTGCCGCCGATATCTAAAAAACTCCAGGTAGAATCAACGTGCTTGAAAGAATCAAAGGCTGCTTCACGGAAAGTATTCAAACTCAGATTGCCGCAGCGGAAGCCCTGCCGGACGCCATCTCCCGTGCAGCGATGACGCTGGTTCAGTCTTTGCTGAACGGCAACAAAATCCTCTGTTGTGGCAATGGCACCTCCGCCGCCAACGCACAGCATTTTGCTGCCAGCATGATCAATCGTTTTGAAACAGAGCGTCCTAGTTTACCGGCCATTGCACTTAATGCAGATAATGTGGTCTTAACCGCGATCGCTAACGACCGTCTGCATCAAGAAGTGTATGCCAAACAGGTTCGTGCGCTGGGCCACGCCGGGGACGTATTGCTGGCAATTTCCACCCGAGGCAATAGCCGTGATATTGTCAAAGCGGTTGAAGCCGCTGTCACCCGCGACATGACTATCGTCGCGCTGACGGGCTATGACGGCGGTGAACTGGCAGGACTGTTGGGGCCACAGGATGTTGAAATCCGAATCCCTTCTCATCGCAGCGCCCGCATCCAGGAGATGCATATGCTGACGGTGAACTGTTTATGCGATCTGATCGACAATACGCTATTTCCGCACCAGGATGGCTAATAGCTAATTTTGAGAAAGGAGAAGGAATGAACATGAAGGCCATTACGCCAGTCGCAGTTCTTATTTCCGCGCTGTTGCTGCAGGGCTGCGTCGGTGCCGTTGTTGTGGGAAGTGCCGCCGTGGCGACAAAAACCGCAACCGACCCGCGCACCGTCGGGACGCAGGTTGATGACGGCACGCTTGAATTACGCGTGAACAGCGCGCTCAACAAGGATGAGCAAATCAAGAAAGAAGCACGTATTAACGTGACGGCTTACCAGGGCAAAGTGCTGCTGGCCGGTCAGTCTCCTAACCCAGATCTTGCTTCTCGCGCTAAGCAAATTGCGTTGGGCGTAGACGGCGCAACCGAAGTCTATAACGAGATTCGAATTATGGCTCCGGTCGGCCTGGGCGTCGCGTCGAGCGATACCTGGATCACCACAAAAGTTCGCTCTCAGCTGCTAACCAGCGATCAGGTGAAGTCTTCTAACGTAAAAGTCACGACGGAGAATGGCGAGGTGTTCCTGCTTGGCCTGGTAACCGAACGCGAAGGTAAAGCCGCGGCGGACATTGCCAGCCGAGTAAGCGGCGTGAAGCATGTGACCACCGCGTTCACTATCCTAAAATAACTGCCCCTCACTCTAACCCTCTCCCCACAGGGGAGAGGGGATAAACCTAAACCCGCCAGGTAAATCCCCGTATGCCCTTCAGGGTCGGATAAATTTGCCCATTGAATTCCCCCTCTCCCTCACAGGGAGAAGGCCGGGGTGAGGGTCAATGGAGGTTACAGCTTACTCAGGCACTCCATCGCCACTGCTTTAAAACTGTCAAAATCCCTACTCTCGCGAAGCCGGACCATTGCCCGCTCGCGCAGGAACGTCACAAACAGGTCGTAAATCGCCATCGCCTCTTCGTATTCGCTTTTGCTAATAGCCAGCAGGAAGATCACGTACGCCGTCTCATCACCCCAGCTGATACCGTGCGGCGCCAGCACGGTGTAAACCACCGTTTTTTTCGCCAACAGGCCCAGCGAGTGCGGCAGCGCAATACCTTCGCCAAGCATGGTGCTGACAATGGCTTCACGCTCCACCACAGACGGATGAAAATCTGCATCAACCACGCCTTCCCGCTCCAGCTGCTCGCAGAGCGTCAGGAATAGCTGCTGCTGGGTCATTGGCTGGTCGATAATGCGGAAATGGCTGGCATCAAAGAATTTCTCCAGCATGTACGGGCGAGTTCTGTCCACCAGCACCAGTTTACCAAGCTGCTCGAGCTGATAGTCCGTCGGGAACGGCGCCATCATCACAACGGGCTTTTCTTTCTCATTGATGCGAGCCGTGCTGATCACAAAGTCCTCATCCACGGTGTCGAGCTGCTCGTAATCACGCAGAGAGATAATGTTGGTCACTTCCACCTGCGGATATTTACGCAGCAGCATGGCCTGCAGCATACGTACAGTCGAATTCCCGGTATCGCAAACCAGCAGCACGCGAGGATGACGCTGGTAGCCAATGTTGTAGTGGCGCTCCAGGCCCACGCCGATGTGCAGCACCAGAAAACCAATTTCGTTTTCGCTGATGGCGTAAGGGGTATATTTTCCCCAGCTTGAGACCGCCGCCAGCGTCATATCGTAAGCCAGCGGATAATGCTGCTTGATGTTGGCCAGCAGAGGATTCGGAATGTTTATCTGATAGCGCACCCGGGTGATCATCGTCTTGATGTGGGTAAGCAGGTCGGCGTGCAGCTGCTCGTCGCTAAGAAGGTTGTAGTTATAGTGGGTATTGATGTAGCGCAGGATGTAGTTAACCAGCGCCTCGTCATCGTCGGCGCTGATCGCACTCGGCGCCACTTCCTGTACCTGCCGCGAGGCGATATGCACCTGCAGCCACTGCTCTTCAGCGTCGGAAAGCGGCTTACCCGCCAGCTGCTGAAGAAGAGCGGCGATCTGTCTGGCCGCCTCTTTCACCTGGACATCAACGTTATCCGCCGTAAATTCCGGCAGCGGATACCCTTCGCTGATGCGGCGCACCGCCACCGAACAATAGAGGCGAATAAACTGCTCGCCTTCATCAGTCAGGCGGATGTGGCAGCGGGTAAAGCAATCGTGCAGCGAACCGGCGAGCAACTCCGGAACACCCGCGTTCAGCGCTTCTTCCGTCAATAACGGGTTTTCACTGTCCTCTAAGGTTAACTGCCACAGCAGATCCGTCAGGCAAGCGCGGATAGCCGTTTCGCTGCCGAACAGCTTCATGCCGTGGCGCGGGCGCGTCTCAATGGTCAGATGATAGCGGTTAAACCATTCACGCACCTCGGCCATGTCGCTTTGCAACGTGGCGCGGCTGACAAACCACTCTTCGGCCAGATCTTCCAGCTTCAGTGAAAACGCCGCCGTCAGAAAACGCACCACGAGGTAATGCACGCGTTCTGGAGAAGTACGCGGAATACGAAGCTGTCGTGGGCGGTGCTGAACCAGCTCGCCGTAACGCTCAGTATCCTCGATATTCAGCTGATAGCCCGCACCGCGGGTAAGCGTAAACTGAGCCCCGAAGCCTGACATCAGTGCATTAAGCGCCGTGATATCGGCCCGAACCGTACGAGTAGAAACGGACAAACGCCGCGCCAGTTCATCCTGGGGCAGCGTTTCGTTTTGCAGCATCTCAAAAAGCTGAGCCAGCCGTTGATTGGGGAATCTCACTACCGCTTCCTTTGGTTATCGGGGCGTTTAAGCGCCCCGTCCTGCTTTACTTAAACGGGGTGAAGACCATCTGTGACGGGCTTCCCACCGCCGTATAATCCTCGATAAAAGTTAATTTACCGTTGCCCGGGGACACGCTAAAACGAGTAATGTTGTCGCTGCGCTGGTTCAGGGCATAAAGATGTTTGCCTGTGCTGTCCAGCGTCAGGCCTCGTGGATAGTCGCCTCTGGTCCAGATATCGTCCTGATGCGTAAGCTCGCCGTTAGCACCCACGCTGAAATGCGCGATGCTGTTATGCAGGCGATTGGCTACATACAGCTGCTTACCGTCGTGGCTCAACACCAGGCCCGCCGCAAAGCTCGTGCCCTTATAGCCTTTTGGCAGCGAAGAGATGGTCTGCCCTTCGGTCAGCGTGCCTTTCTCACGGTCAAGCCTGTAATGGGTAAGCGTAGAGGCTTCTTCGTTAATCAGCCACAGGCCTGAACCGTCTGCAGAAAAGACAAAGTGGCGTGGCCCTGCGCCTTTTGAAGAGGCGGAGATGAACGGCGGATCGTTTGGCTCCAGCACGCCTTTGTTTTGATCAAAGCGATACTGGTAGATCCGATCCAGGCCAAGATCGGTAGAGAAAACAAACTTGCCGCTTGGATCGGCGGCAATCATATGGGCATGCGGGCCGTTATGATCGCTGGCGGCGAAGCTACCTTCTACCGCTGCTTCTGGTTTCGCCGCGCCCGGCTCGCCGCTGTCCTGATGTTTGTCGCTGGCTTCCAGCAGGCTACCGTCGGCATTAACCGGCAGTACGGCGATAGAGCCACTCACATAGTTAGCCACCAGCAGGTGCTTGCCCTGCGGCGTCAAGGAAAGGTAAACCGGGCCTGCGCCACCGGAAGAAACCTGGTTTAGTTCGGTCACACTTCCGTCATCGCCCACACGTAGCGCCGCAATCACGCCTTTCTCCGCTTCGCTGGCAACGTACAACGTCTTGCCGTCCGGCGACGCGGTAAGCTGCGCGGCGTTCGGCAGCGAGCTAACCAGCGTTTTATCGCTAAGCGCACCGGTTTTAGCGTCAACCAGGAAGCGATAAAGACCTTCGCCGTTCGGGTTGTAGGTGCCAACCCAGGCGTAATGGCTTTGCGCCGCGCTGTTGCCGGCGGCGAGTAAGGCAAATGAAGCAACAAGCAGAGTGCGTGCAGACATGCGTTTGTCCTCGAAGTGTGGTTGATGAGGATTATACCCTCACCCTAACCCTCTCCCTAAAAGGGAGAGGGGATCTTTCTTTTACTCTTTACTTACCCCACCAGCTTCTTCGTCATCGCCAGCAGCGTAGCCACATCCGCCGGACGGGTATTGCCGCTGGCCTTGTCGATAATCGAGCTGTAAATATGCGGGATCACTTTGCTCACGCCAGCATCCAGCGCAATCTTCAGGATCTCTTCGAAGTTTTCGAGATCGATACCGCCGGTCGGCTCCAGCCAGAAGTCATGCTTCGCACAGGCTTCAGCAACCGCCTGGTACTCTTCACGGCAGTCCAGCCCGCCCATCGGGAAGTATTTGATTGAGCTGCCGCCCATATCCTTCAGCAGCGCAATAGCTGTTTCAACAGGCACGATGCCGTCTGCCGCGTCTGAGCTTAGCGGGCCGGTGGAGATTTTCACCATTCCTACGGTGCCGGTCGGCGAAACCAAGCCGTTGACTACGCTGTCATTCTGGCCCAGCAGCGCGCGGCTGGTGCCCACGCCGGTAAAGACCTGATTGACGTGCTGAGGCTGAATCTGGCCGGAGATTTCACTGACCATTGCAGATTGGTTCGGATCGCCCGCGCCAAGGCCGACGGACAGCGCGTTGTCGATAAGCGCCGCATAGTCACGCATATCGGCAACCGCACTTTCTACGTCCGGGTAATTTTTAGATAACACGCCGACTAGCACGTGGCCTTCTGCCGCCTGGAAAATCTCTTTGGCGTTTTCTTTAGAGCCGGCCAGGACGTTCAGGCACACGCGGTCGCGGTAAAAATTCGGGGTCAGTTTCATGCTTATTTCTCCTTGCTTACCAGCGCTTTGATGCAGCGGTAAATAATCTCCAGCTGTGCCGCGCTTACGCTACGCACATCCGCTTCTATAATGCCTTCGTTCGCCTTGTAGCCACGGAAGTAGATGGCGTATTCGCCCTGCTTCAGCGCGCTAACCAGCTCGCCAGTGCTGATGCCGACTGTCGCTTCGTCGAACTTGATTTCGCTGCGGGCGATATCGCGGCCGGCTGCGTCCCACATTACGCGGGCGGTTACGCCATTCAGCGTGTTCAGGCTGTCGATAAACGGCGTCATTTTGGCGACCATTTCGGCCCCGCTTTCTTTGGCCGCGCTCAGGTAATGTTCAATCGCGCAGGTCAGGCCGAGAATGCCTTCTTTGCCAACTTTCATCGCGCGCCCGATGCCGCCAGTTTGCAGCTTCACCCACTCGACGTACTGCTCTTTGCCGATCACCAACCCGCTGGTTGGACCTTCGATAGCCTTCGCCCCGCTGTAAATCACGAGGTCGGCTCCTGAGCGGTAATAGCACTGCAAATCTTCTTCTGCCGCAGCGTCAACAATCAGCGGCAGGTTGTGTTTACGTGCCACCACCACGGCCTGCTCTACGCTGAGCATGCTCTTCTGCACCGAGTGGTGAGATTTGATATACAGAATGGCCGCCGTGCGTGGAGAAATAGCCGCAGCCAGCTGATCCGCTGAACATTCGTTGGCATAGCCTGCTTCGACGATTTTACCGCCGCCCAGGTTCACCATAGTGCCAACCGGCGCGCCGAAGTTAACGTTGTGGCCTTTCGGCAGCACGATCTCGTTGTTCTCCAGCGGGGCCGCATGCAGGTTCTCGATCAGCCATTGATTGTCTTTCACCAGCACCGCCGCCACGGACTGGGCGATACCGGCAGAAGCGCAGGACACCACGGTCGCCGCCTCAACGTCGAGTAGCCCGGCAATGTAGGCGCCGGTTTTATTCACCAGATCCTTCATTTCAAAGTAGTGATTCATGCCGGTGGTTACCGCGTCCACCACTTCTGGGCGTGGCGTGGACACGCCGAGGGCGGTCATGCGGCCGGATGCGTTAATTACCTGTTTTAAATTGTATTTTTCATAGATCGAAGACATGTTCTGCTTTCCCTTATTCACAGTCAAACCACTTCCCGGCGCGCACCGCAGCCAGCGCAACCAGCGCCCGATCGCCCGTCAGCGTTTGCTGCTCTGCGTCGGTAAATACCGTTGGCTGACGGCGCAGCTCGAAGACGGTCAGGTCGCCGTCCAGCCCTACGGCCAGGCGGCCTTTATTTTTCAGACGTAATCCATCGGCAGCATGAACGGTCACGCAGTCGATAACCTGAGGCAATGACAGGCCAATGGAGAGGAATTTAGACATCACCGCGCCGAGTGAATGCACCGGGCCGCTGATGCGGTTGCGGCAGTAGATGTCCGAGCTGATGCTGTGCGGCAGAATGCCCTGCTGAATCGCGACACGTGCCACGTCAAAACTAAAGCTGGCGGTGCCGTGCCCGACGTCCAGACGCACGCCGCGCTGAATAGCCTGCGCCACGGAGGCTCTCAGCTGCCCGGCCGGATTGAGAATGCGGTTTGGCTTGCCGTTGTAGCAGTGGGTGATGATATCGCCGCTGGTCAGCAGCTCAGCCACTTCATCAAGGTCCGGCGGGTTATTGCCAATGTGCACCATCAGCGGCAAATCACCGTTTTCTTTCTGGATAGCCTTGGCGCGCACCAGCGGCGTAATGCCGTTGTCACCCACCACGCTACTGCTCATGCGTGCTTTTAAGCCCACAATAAAGTCCGGGTGGCGCTTCACCGCGCCGCGCACGGCGTCAGCGTCGATATTCGCCATATTGGACAGTTCGTTCTGGGCAATCAGCCCCACGCGGGAGATGTTCAGCAATGCATAAACTTCGGTCGTCGCGCTGCGGGTGATTTGATAGAAATCGTCGACGTCATCGGCGCCGGTACTGCCGGCATCAACGACCGTGGTCACGCCGGTGTGAATCCCTACGCTATCAGGTTCGTCGTGGTAAATAGGGGACTTGGGGTAACAGTGAACGTGGGAGTCAATCCAGCCAGCGCTAACGTAGTATTCGCCGTTCAGCTGGCGTTCTTCAGTTGCCTCGCCGGTTATCTTGCCTAAGGCGGCAATCTTGCCGTCCTTCAGGGCGATATCGATCACGGTATCGTCCACCAGCCGCGCCTCGCGCAGGATCAGGTCAAACATATTTTTCTCCTTAACTGGCGGGCGAGCCGCAGCCCGTCCGCCCTGGAAATACTGCTTACAACGCTACCGGGAAGATCGAGCCTAAAATCATTGCACCGAGGATCGCCCCGCCAGTGATCGGTTTGCCCCAGAGGTAAAACAGCAGAGAACCCACCAACGAGCCGATGCCGATGGGAATCGAAGCCGTCATGGCGCTGAGGATAATCAACGGCCCGAGGAAGCGGCCGGAGGCGTTACCCGCGCCCATCATGACGTCCGCCCCGTAGGTGGAGTCGCTCTGGTTGATGGTGAACTTACGCGCCAGAATGATGATGTAGCCAATGGCCAAACCAATCACCAGGCCGGTGACCAGCGAAGCGCCAAAGTTAGCGACCGGGAAAACAAAACCCGCGCCCAGCAGGAGCGCCGGAACGCCGAGGCCTACGCCGGTTTGAATCGCCCCGCCGATATCCAGGATCCCCACCAGGGAGCCTTCGATGATACGGGCAAACAGGAAGCTGGCACCGAACGCCGCCACCGCGCCGTAAACGCCGGTATCAATCCCTGACTTCAGCATCGCCACGAAGGCCACTTCGTTAAAAGCGCCGATGCCATACAGGTAGTACATGTGTGTCCCGGCAAACACGCCGGAGGAGAGCAGGCCAACAAAGATTGGGAATGACCAGTCCGCGTACCAAAAGCCTTTATTCTGTTCCATGCGTTATCCCCTTATTTGCCGCTCAGCGAGTTATGCAGCAGATCCAGCCAGTTCGGCACGGTCATGTGGAAAGACTCGATCATCTTCATGTCGAACCCGCGGAAGAAGGCACTCAGAACAAAGAGGGCAACGATTGCCGTCATCATCACTTTGGTAACGCGGTGCCAGCCGCTTTCTTCAACGCCTTTACCGATCAGGATGCCGAGCACCAGACCCGGTACGGCGTTGCCCATGATCAGCTGCGCTGCGCCGCCGAAAATGGTTGCCCAGAAACCGGATTTTTTGCCCGCGTCGATAGCCGCCAGCCAGAAAATAACCGGCATCACGGTGTTCACCAGCAGGTTAGCCGCTGGCACCAGCACTTTGACTGCCGTGACCTGCAGCGCAGCCGGCACCGCAGAGGCCGTAGAGTTCAGGAACGCCACCACGATCATGCCGATGATGCCGCAGGCGATAGCCATTTTTTTCGGGTCGTGGAGGGTTTCCGCCACGTTGCGGTTCTTCACCATCAGTGCCGCCGCACCCCAGTTAGGGATGATGCGGTGGTCAACGTCCTGGGTGAATGCACCCGCAGCAACGGAAGATGCCCAGGCGTTGAAGAAGAAGCCGAGACCAAAGGAGAAGTGAGAAGCCGGGTCCCCTTCACAGGAGTTCAGCTCGCCGAGTGTACGAAATGCGCCCATGCCCTGAGAGGTTGGCGCATGGAACATACGCGCGGCCCCGGCACCAACGCCCACACCGACGAGGCCGCCGATAATGAGTGATTTGAATAATATGATTAAGAACATGAGTCTGCCCTTGTTAGTGTTATTTTATTGTGCGACGAAATCTACCTCATCGAGGTTAAGAGCCGTCACGTTGACGGAAACATCCAGCTCCACGCTGTAGCTCCGCCTTTCCCGGCGCAGGAAGAAGAACAGAAAAGCTTCTTTGCGCACCCTGACCTGCGCCTGAACAACCTGCACATCCTGTGGCTCAATGCGCAGAAGAATGTGGTTGGTGGATTTGAGCACCGTGCCCTGAACGTGGTTCAGGGCGTCGGAGAAGGCTTTGGCTTTGGTATCGCCGCGCCCGCTGACTCGCACCGTAGTTGCGAATTTCTCTTTCATACTCAGTTGCCGTACTTCTTGTTCCAGGCCAGCACCAGGCGCTCGCCCAGTTCTTCTTTGTCCATAAAGCCAAAGCCAAGCACGTTGTTGCCTTCATTAATCGCCGTCACGCCTTCATCAACGGAGCGCATGCCGTATTTAGCTTTGTAGCCGTGTTTGGTTTGTGCGGTGATAGCGCCCGCGCCGCCGCTGCCGCAGAAGGAAATACCAAAAGTGGCGTTTTCTGCTTTCATTACGTCGCCCAGCTTCATGTCGGCGGCGACGCCTGGAATAACCACGGCGCGACCGCCCGCTTTTTCGATCCCTGCTGCAACTTTCTGGCCTTTGCCCAGACGGTCACCAATCACTACGGTAATTTGTTCCATTTTTTTCTCCTGATGATTCAAAGATTGTCTTTCGCCACTTCGAAATGCACTGACAGCAACCACGCTTCTTCTACCGGCAGATTCCCGAACTGATCGACCACCGCTTGCGCCATTTCCATCGACTCGGCGGAGATCTCCTCGAACAAGCTCTCTTCCACTTCTGGTAACGGCTCCCCGGTGAGAGAGCGATGAATCATCGCCTTCACGTGGGAGGCCAGCATTTGTTCCTGTACCGCGTTAGGCGTGATGTGCTTACTTTTGAACAGCGCGTAAATAAAATCCTGAATACGCGTCGTTAATTCCTCGGCTTCATTAACCATTACCGCTCCGTTATTCACCCTGGGTACCTCGTTAACTAATCTGTTTTTTAAACTACGTGGCGGGGTGGAAGGTTTGTAGCGAGTTGTTTTCCACTTCGAAGTGGAAATTGGCGAGGCAATAGTGATCTGTTCCACATAAAGGCCCGGAACGACGGTTTTACGCTGGCTTACCGTGAATCTGGTCACATAACCGAGTGATAAAAGGTCCGTTTTCCAGCGGCCCTTTTTGTTCGAAAGTGTGATGGGAGGACAGTTTTGCGGTCATTATTGGCGTTGCTTATGGCAAAGGAATCGACGTTCACGAGGCATTACGCAAAAACAAAAGCGGGAGATAGAAAAGAAGTCAGGCGCGCTTTAGGCTGATTTTCGCCTGGTTTTGCCACCAGCATCGGCAATAAAAATTAGCTTATAAGGCAATTTAATTGCTATGTTAACCTCGTCAGGGAGTGACCGTATGTTTAGCGTTCAATTGCACGTGGATGTCTTCAATGAAATAACCGAATTGCCTCCCGTCGTTCAGGCAAAAATGCTGCGTCTGATTGATAAAATTAAACAAAATGCGACATCGCTGCGTGAGCCTGATAGCAAACCCTTAGGCAATGGGCTGTTTGAAATAAGGACGATGGGGACCCATATCGCACGGGGGCTTTACGTCTACCAAAAAGGACGAGTTATTTATCTTTTACGGGTTTTTGTTAAGAAAACGGCAAAAACACCAACTGAGGAAATCAGGCTGGCTTTTCAACGACTAGAGGAGATGCTCAATGAAAAAGAGTAAAAGTATCGACTGGGAAAAAGCGCGTGCAGACCTGCTAACCAATCCCGAAGTCCAGGCCGCCTATGAAGCCGAAGAGCGTAAGCTGCGTCTGCAGGCAATGCTTGCGGAATGGCGCAGCCATGAAGGGCTAACACGCGCACAGGTTGCCGAACGTATGGGCGTCACCCCGCCAACGGTCTCTCGTATGGAAGCCAATATTATCAAAGCCAGTATTGAAACTGTTGTCCGCTATGCAAAAGCCTGCGGCGTCAAACATCCAAAGATTATCCTCTAATGAAAATCGACGCTGAAATCACCTTCCGTAAGCTTGAGATCTTTATGGAGTTTATGGAGAAAGGGAACATTGCTCGTACCGCCGAAGCGCTGGGTATTAGCGGGGTTAGCGTGCATCGCGCGCTGCATACGCTAGAAGAAGGCGTGCGTTGCCCGCTGTTTATCCATAAAGGGCGTAATCTGGTGCCGCTGGAATCTGCACTCACCCTGCTGGAACACTGCAAAGAAGTGGTGGCGCTGATGACGCGCGGCATCGATGAAACCCGTCAGGCAGCGGGCGTTGGCCAAGGGCGATTGCGCATCGGCACCCTCTATTCTCTGACGCTCGAAACCGTTCCGAAACTGATCATGGGCATGAAACTGAGACGGCCAGAGCTGGAAATGGACCTCACCATGGGCTCAAATCAGGTGCTGCTGAATATGCTGGAAGACGGCGTGCTGGACGCCATCCTGATTTCTATTTCCGAAGGCGAAGTCGATCGCTCAAGGCTGGAAGTCCTGCCGATGTTCCGGGACGATATTTTCCTCGCCGCCCCGGCCAGCTTCCCGCTCGACACCAACCACCCGGCAGATCTACGTGAGTTCCACGGTGAGAAGTTTGTTTCGCTCGCGGAAGGCTTTGCTACCTACGCGGGCTTTCAGGAAGCCTTTAGCGTCGCCGGTTTCGAGCCGGAAATCGTCACCAGGGTAAACGACATTTTCTCGATGGTCAGCCTGGTACAGGCGGGCGTCGGGCTAACGTTGATGCCCGGCAGAATGAAGAAAGTGTATGAAAATTCGGTGCAGCTTTTAAGGCTTGCCGAGCAGTACCAGATGAAGCAGACCATCGCTATCGTCTTCGCCCGTAATCGTGAACTTGATCCGAACCTGCTGGCGCTGGCCGCCGAGGGGCGCATGTACGCCCGCTCGTTTATCGATACGCCTAACGCGCCGCCTTAGTTTTTTCCGCAAGATGAACGATGGCCGCCACGCTATTCTGTTCGCGGCAGACGGTGATTCCTTCCCGAAACGCCTGCCGTGTCAGGCCCGAAAGTACGCTGCCCGGCGGCATTTCAATAGCCAGACGAACGTCGCGCTCGTTGGCGGCAACCATCGCCTCTCGCCAGCGCACCGTCCGCGCCATGTTGAGCGCCAGATCTTCGGCAATTTGTTCCGGCAGCCAAAGCACGCGGCCCGTGCTGCCGCTGAGATAAGCGCAGGACGGGCGGCTCAATGCCACATCGGCAAACGCCTGCTTAAGCTGCTGTGCGGGTTCATTCAGCAGCGCACAATGGGACGGCACGCTAACCGCTAATTGGCGAGCTTTTTGCGCCCCCTGCTCCAGCGCCCGGTGTGCCACCTCCGCCATAGCCTGCTCGCTCCCGGCAATGACGATTTGCTGCTCGGCATTGATATTCGCAATATAGGTTCCGCTCCCCGCCACCAGAGCTTCAACCTGCTCAAGACGCAGCCCTACGATGGCCGTTAAGCCGTAACCTTCTGGGTAAGCCTGTTCCATCAGGTCGCCACGAAGCGCCACCAGCCGCAGGGCATCGGAAAAACTGATGACGCCAGCCATCACCGCGGCCGGAAACGCACCGATAGACAGGCCGCTGACCATGTCCGGCTTCACGCCATTACGCTCAAGCTCCTGCGCCCAGGCCACGCCTGCGATTAGCAGGCAAAGCTGCACGGCGCGGGTATGCTTCAGCGCGGCAGCGCTATCCAACTGGTCTGCTTCATCGCCTAAAACCGCCCTTACCTGCACCATGATGGCATCACGCTCGGGTAAATTTTGCAGCATGTCCGCCCGCTGCGTTCCCTGCCCGGGAAAGGTAAAAAGTATCTTCATCCGTTATCCTCCGGCTGCCAGGGATTAACCACAAGCTGCGGTCCCTGATTGGTTTTCAGCAGCACGCGCTTTTCCCTTAGCCATTCCGCCAGCGCAAACGCGCCGTAGGGCGTTTCGATTTGCGTATCGGCCCGGCAAAGCAGCTTCTCGGTCAGGCGCTGCCATTCTGCCAGCGCCTCTTTTGCTATCGGCTGTGGGCAGCGGATCAGCAAATCCAGGTCGCTCGCGGCATGCATCACCGGCACTTCGGTTGCCAGCGCATAGCCTACGCTCCCGGTAATGCCCCAGCGCCATGCCCACGGGCGGCTTGCCAGTTGAATCGCCCCCTGCACCGGCGGCATGGAAACAAACGGGGAACTGAGCAGCAGGTCACGGCTGGATAATGCCTCCGGGCTGACGACGCGCTTCACGCTCGCCGGATTAACCCAACCTGCCGCTCGCTGATCGCGCCGCATTCCTCGCACGCCTACCGGAATACGTCCGTCATGCTCGACATCACGCCGCACCACCACCGGCAGCGCAGGGCGCCACTGGCTTGTGACCCACTCCTCGTTAGCACCTTCCAGCGCTTCGCGGTCAGAGAGCCAAAGGAGATCGTGGGGGCGTAATGTCGGCATTATTTAAAGTCCTGAAGTCAGAGTAATAAACAGCGGTAGCGACAGGATAGAGAGTACCGAGCTTAGCAACAACACGGCTTCAGCATCCGGCGACTGCACACCAAAACGGTTGCCAAAGACCACGCCAAAGAAGCCGGCGGCCAGGGCAATCATCAGGATGGAAGTAATCGCAACCGGGCCGGTCAGACCAAGCGCCAGCACGATGCCCCAAGCGATGAATGGCTGAATCAGCAGCTTGGTAACGGTCGCGGCGATCACCATGGTGTTGATCTGCAGCTTGCGGGCCGACAGGATCACCCCGGTCAGGAACAGCGCAGCGGCAGTAGCAGCGAGGCCCAGCGGTTTAATAGAGGCCAGCAGCAGGTCAGGCATACGGATCCCGATAGCCGACAGCACAACCCCAAGCAATGGCCCCCAGACGATAGGTTTTTTCACCGAACGCCACATCAGCACCGGCAGCATCGCCAGCGTTGAGCCGCTGTTTTCACCGTCCGCACGTGCTTTTTCACGCTCAAGAATCAGCAGGCAGAACGGCGTCATCAGGACGGAACCGCAGGCAATCGACACCGCCACGGAAAGCGAAGTCGAAGAGCCTTCACCGAGCACGCTGCCTAAAATTGGCAGGCCGAGTGCGGCATAGTTAGGCAGCGCCACGGTAAGCGTCAGCACGGCGGCATCCTGCGGTGACTTTTTAAATACGCTGGTCGCCAGGAAGTAAATCGCCGCGTAGGTAATCCACATCGCAAGCACCAGCACCACAATCAGCGGTGACTGCTGAACAATGCCAAGCCACGGCGTTTGAACGGTCGCGCTAAACAGCGCGGCGGGTAGAGCAAAGTCCATGACAAAAATGTTTAACAGCGAGACATTTTTGTTATCGACCATTTTCGCTTTGCCGGCGAAAAATCCCAGCAGCATGATGACAAAAATAGGGGCCAGAGCATGAACGATCACGTAAGTCATAACTTCACCTTGAGTCAATAAAGAGAGTTAGCACGGTCGCGATATTTATTATTTTCGGACGTTTGTTTTACTCAGGCACGGCGTACCGTGCCTGGCTATAGAGTCCGGCAGGTTTGTCTTTTTTATTACCAGCTGGTGCGCATACGTTCGCGAACCAGCGCCGAACTGTGGCGATTTTTCGCCAGCAGACGGCATTTCAGCGAAGTCTCGCTCCGTGCTTCTTTCACCGCAGTGCTCAGGGCAGCCTTCACTTTTGCCACATCGTCGCTCTGCGGAACATCCGGGTTGTGGATATCCAGCAGCGCGGAAAGCAGGCCCAGGGTTTCGTAGTTGCTGATGTCGTAGGCCATCGGTGGGATGGTGGCGGCCAGTTTCTCCAGCGCCTCCACGGTGCGTAAGGTGATGCGCGCGGCGGACTCTTTCCCCATCGCGTGGATCATCACGCCCTTGTCGTTAAAGGCGATCAGCCGGTTAGCCTGGTAGCCATGGGCGAGGAACGCCCCGGACATCGCTTTGCCGACAATCAGGCCCACAACAGGATGCCCGGCCAGGCGAGCATTGGCATAAGCGCCTGCGGCACCGGCCAGCGCCTGATGAATACCGAATGCCTCTTCGCGGCGGCCATAGGCCTGGCTTGGGACATCAATCACCGCAACGATGGCGCGCTTTTCAGCCTTATTTGCATCTTCAGCGATGGTTTCGCTGACCACTTTTGCCAGCGTCCAGCCTTCTAACAGCCCCACTTCGCCGCCAGCTGCGCGGGGATAATGGTTATTGGCATCGGGCACCACGGCGATAAAGCGGGCAGGTTTCCCGTCAACGTTGCCGTCGGCGACCTGTACGGAGGCGCACAGCCCCGCCATACGCGGTGCATCCGGAACTAAGGTATCCAGCCAAACGGCGGCGCGATTCAGTTTCTGGCTCATTAACGTTTCTCCCCAAAAAGCTGTTTGATCTGTTCGGCATCGGCCTGCTGGCTGGTGTCGAAATGGGTCAGGCGATCCAGATACCACGCGTAGTTATCGGTGCGATGCTGCGCCGGAACGCCTTTGGCGATGGCTTCGTTGACCGCCTGCTTCACGGCATGAATGCCGTCACCAACCAGCGCATCCACCAGCCCGCTCTGATAGCGAACTTCACCGCCGGTCATGCCCCAGATAAACGGCCGGTCGCGGGAGTCATATTCCTCAATGCCTGCTTCCTGCTCGATAACCTGCGGGCCGTTGAGGCCAAGACGTGCCTCGCGAGTCACAATCAAATAGCTGCAAAGCGCGGCGGCAATCGACATCCCGCCGAAACAGCCCACGGTGCCGGCCACAACGCCAATCACCGGGGTGTAGCGACGTAAATCGACAATCGCTGCGTGAATATCGGCAATAGCCGCCAGGCCGAGGTTGGCCTCCTGCAGGCGCACGCCGCCGGTTTCCAGACAAAGCACAGCCTGAGTAGGAATGCCATTGCGGTTATCTTCCGCCGCCAGTTCAAGCGCGGCCGCCATTTTTGCGCCGGACACTTCGCCCATGCTGCCGCCCTGGAATGCGCCTTCGATGGCAATCACCACCGCCGGGCCACCGTTAATCGTGCCTTTGGCAACGACCATGCCGTCATCAGACTGCGGCACAATGCCCTGCGGCCCCAGCCACGGCGAGACAATGCCGTCGAACGGGTCGAGCAATTCACGATAGCTGCCTTCATCCAGCAGCAGACGTGCGCGCTCGCGGGCTCTTAATTCAATAAAGCTGCTGTCGTCACGCATGAGCCACCTCCTCAAAGACCTGTTCGATACGGATACGCGCCACGCCCGGCGTCGCGCCAAAATCATGAATTTTCAACTCTCCGGCAGGCAGGCTGCTTAGCGCGGCCAGGCGCTCGAAAAGTGATTTCCAGCGTTTTTCGCTGTTATCGACGGAGGTGGTGATGTCGATGGTCAGAGTCTGCCCCTGTGCGGCAGAAAACAGGACTTCCATATCGCCGGAGCCCACCACGCCAGCCAGGGCTTTGCCTGTGGCCGTGCGGGTTGCCGGAAATGACAACGTAATGTGTTCCATAACGCCCTCGTTAAATAAGTGAGTGAAGCGGGGTGGCATCGTTGGCGATGCGGTCCAGCAGCAGCGTGGCGGCGAGCAAATCAGCCGCCCCGCCCGGTGAGGCATTTAGCGACAGCATATTGCGGTCGAGCACGTCCAGCGCGTCGCGGCCTTCCTGGCGCGAAATACCGCCGTTGATCAGCACGCTGCGGGCACCGTTTTGCATCGTTTCCAGGCCGGTTAACCCGGCGCGCGAGAGCACGCAGGTATCTGACAGCGAAGTCATAATCGCCATCAGAGCGTCAATGCGAGCCTCGCCCTCGGTTGCTCCGGACTGGCGGCTACGGCGCAGTTGAGGCAGCGCGAGACGCATAACGTGAGGGAAACCCTGCTGAGCTTCTTCTCGTGCACCCGGCACGCGATAGCGTCTTGTGGCTCTCAACCCTTTGCTAAAGCTCTTTGGGGCTGCCTCATCAGGAAGCGCAGCCAGCCGTGCTGCCGTAGCGGTAATCTCCGCGCTATTGCCTGCCATACCGTGCATAGCGGCGGCGGAAACCAGCAGGCCAAGCGCCCAGATTGCGCCCCGGTGGGTGTTCACCCCGCAGGTCGCCGCCATCATCTGCTGCTCCCCTTCGCGCCCCAGGCGCCCTACCAGCTGACGCAGCGCGACGTCTGCCGGACGTTCCCAGCTTTGTAATGCCAGAGCATGAAATGTCGGGGTCAGGCTGTGGGCCGATCGCTCCATCAGCGCCAGGCTGAGATCGTGATGGGCACCATTTCCCCGGCTGTCCACCAGACCGGGTTTTGGGCTCAGACGGGCTTCTTCAATCAGGCTTTGGGTTGCCGCCCTTGCCAGCCAGCCCGCCCCTGCCTCAACGCCTTTCTGTGGATGTAATTTCATTACCAGCTCCGGAATTTCGCCGGCGGGTTGTAGAGACCGCCGGACCATTCGACCAGGTCGGCAACGCTGCTTGCCGCCAGCAGGGAACGAGTCGCATCGCTGCGGCGGATCCCCATGTCTTCCGGGTAAGCCACTTTGCCGCTCTGGCGAAGCGCCGCGACGCGCTTAGCGTCAACGCCCAGGCCGATGTCGGTGATGCCGGCCACCGCCGCCACCATCGCTCGGCGCTCCTCCAGGCTCTCGGCGCGGTAGAGATACGCAATCCCTTCCTCGGTCAGAACGTGGGTTACGTCGTCGCCGTAAATCATTACCGGCGCCAGCGGCATGCCTGAGGTTTTAGCCACTTCAACAGCATCCAGGGTTTCTACGAAGGTTGGCTTCACGCCCGCCTGGAAGGTTTCGACCATCTGCACCACCAGCTTTTTGCCGCGCTGCATCGGGTCAGGTTCAGTTATCATGTTCAGCCAGGCCGGTGTGGCATGGCGACGACCGTGCGGGTCATGGCCCATGTTTGGCGCGCCGCCGAAGCCCGACAGGCGGCCACGCGTCACGGTAGAAGAGTTCGCCAGGCCATCAACCTGCAGAGTCGAACCAATAAACATATCCACCGCGTATTGACCCGCCAGCTGGCACATAGCTCGGTTAGAGCGCATGGAGCCGTCGGCACCGGTAAAGAAGATATCCGGGCGAGCACGGATGTACTCTTCCATCCCCAGCTCGCCGCCGAAGCAGTGCACGCTCTCCACCCAGCCGCTTTCAATCGCCGGGATCAGCGTCGGATGTGGGTTCAGGGTCCAGTGCTTGCAGATTTTGCCTTTCAGGCCAAGCCGTTCGCCGTAGGTGGGCAGCAGCAGCTCGATGGCGGCGGTGTTGAAGCCGATCCCGTGGTTCAGGGACTGCACCTGGTGCTCGGCGTAAATGCCTTTGATGGCCATCATTGCCATCAGGATGTGTTCCTGCTTGATCAGGCGCGGGTCGCGGGTAAACAGCGGTTCGATAAAGAACGGCTTATCGGCAACCACCACGTAGTCAATCCACGAGCCGGGAATGTCCACGCGCGGCAGGTCACAGTCGTCGTCCACCAGTTCATTAACCTGGGCGATAACAATGCCGTCGTGGAAGGCGGCAGCCTCAACCAGCGCTGGGGTATCTTCGGTGCTCGGCCCGGTGTACAGGTTGCCTTTACGGTCAGCTTTATACCCGGCGATAAGCGCGACGTTAGGCGCAAGATCGACGTATAAGCGCGCATAAAGCTCGATGTAGGTGTGAATAGAACCAATTTCCAACTGACCATCTTCCAGCAGTTGAGAAATACGCAGGCTTTGGGTCCCGGAGAAAGAGAAGTCGAGCTTGCGGGCAATGCCTTTTTCAAAGATATCAAGATGTTCACTGCGGCCGACGCTCGGCATGATCATATGCAGATCGTGTACTTTTTGCGGGCTGACTTCAGCCAGCATGCGGGAGAGAAAATCTGCCTGTTTCTGGTTGTTCCCCTCCAGCACCACCCGGTCTCCCGGCGCAATCAGCTTTTCCATTACACCGACGAGGTCCCTGGTAGGGATCACCTTGCCCTGTACGTTGCTGGACGCCATTCGCCGCTGCTTCTCGGTGCGGCGTGTGTTCCAGACGCGGGCAGGCGTTTGGCTAGCACTCATTATTAACCTCCTGATTCAGCGAATCATTTTGATTGGCTTTAGTCTGGTTAAAAGTGTGCGCCACGCCGGGTTGGCTATCAATTAAGCTGAGGAACCAATCATTAGCCTTAGAGTAATAATGGATTTACCGTTTTGTGATCGAGGTCGAAGGTGAAAGTGGCCAGGGTGCGCTACACAAAAACGAGGGAGGAAAAAAGTGAACTCTGCCGCCGCCGGTGTTAAGGTTAGAGGGTCTTAAATACAGGTTTTAACGTCATGCTGCTCACCACAATCCTCAACAATCCTCTGCTGAAACAGCCGCGCATCGCTTAGCGCGCTCACACATTCCCGTCTGCAAATTGAAACGGAACCTTGTTCCGTCGGCATACTATTGTTGTGAGAAAAAACATGTCAAAGACTGAAAAACACTGGTCTCAGGTCGAATACCTGCACGAAACGGTGACCAACCCCAATATTCATATCAAAGGCCAGCACAGTTATTACAGCAACTGCTGGGATAGCGGTTTTGAGCAAAGCGCGGTGCGCTACCTGCAGGGTGATGCGGTGAGTCGAGCCTGGGAGCCCATTGGCGAACTTGACCAGCTGTGGATTGGGGATTACGTCTGTATCGCCGCCGAGGCGGTGATCCTGATGGGCGGCAATCACACGCACCGCAGCGACTGGTTTTGCCTTTATCCGTTTATCGAAACCATCAAAGACGCTTACCGCGCCAAAGGCGACACCACGCTTGGCGATGGATGCTGGATAGGCATGAGGGCAATGATTATGCCTGGCGTGACCATTGGCGAAGGCGCGATTATCGCCGCTGGCAGCGTAGTGACGAAAGACGTCGCACCTTACAGCGTCGTCGGCGGCAACCCGGCCAAACCGATCGCCCTGCGTTTCGAACCCGGAGTGATTGAGCGGCTGCTGAAGCTGCAAATTTATCTGCTAAGCGATGAGCATTTTCAGGCCATTCAGCCCCTGCTGAGCAATAACGATATTGATGCGCTGGAACGTGCGGTGAGAGCATTGCGGTAACAAGAGCGGGCGGGAATAACCCGCCCGTTTTTAAACCTTAGCGGAACTTCTTGTGGTAGGTATCGCGAGTGGTTTTGAAGTCAGCGGCAGCAGCCTGAGCTTCTGTCACTTTGCCTTCGTTGGCCAGCTTCAGCGCACCGTCAATCTGGCCCACGAGGATATCAAACCCGTGGCGGTACTCTTTCATGTTGGCGCTGTCGGCTGCTTCATTTTCCAGCTTTGGCGGCGTCCCTTTCTGCGCATCCAGAGCCGCTTCACGCATGTTGCCCAGTGAAGTTTTCAGCTCGGCGGCATCTTTGGTGCTCAGCACGGTTTTGTAGTTTTTGGCGATAATGTCCATGTCGTCGCCAACGTCTTTCGCAAAAGCGACGCCGGACAACAAAACGGATGATACTGCTAACATTGCAATCAGTTGCTTACGCATTTACTCACCTTTCCTTTATCTTTTTTCTACTCGTCATACTTCAAGCTACAGCGGTGTTGGCTGCTTTCGCTCACCCCAGTCACTTACCCAAGTAAACTCCTGGGGATTTACTCTCTTGCCGCCTGGCTGTAACTCGAATTATTTAGAGTATTTTTTTGAGGTAGGCGCGGCAGGACGCGCCACATTGCTTTACTGACCGGCTATCTTCATCTCCGGAAGTAAGACTGAACCACACTGAATGTTGCTACGTGTTTCTATATCGTTGCCAATAGTAACTATCTCGCGCCACATGTCCTTCAGGTTACCGGCGATGGTGATTTCGCTCACCGGATACTGGATCTCACCGTTCTCAACCCAGAAGCCTGCCGCACCGCGAGAATAGTCGCCGGTAATGCCGCTTACGCCCTGCCCCATCAGCTCGGTCACCACCAGCCCGGTGCCCATCTGTTTCAGCATTTCCTCAAAGCCGAGGCCCTGGCCAGCAATGCGCCAGTTGTGGATGCCGCCCGCGTGGCCGGTACTTTTCAGCCCAAGCTTACGCGCGGAATAGTTGGTCAGCAGCCACTGCTGCAGCACGCCATCTTTAATGATGTCACGGCGTTCGGTGCGCACGCCTTCGCTGTCAAACGGCGTGGAGGCCAGGCCTTTCAGCAGGTGCGGATGCTCTTCAATGGTCAGCCACTCCGGCAGAATTTGCTTGCCGAGGGAATCCAGCAGGAAAGTTGATTTACGGTACACCGCACCGCCCGCAATCGCGCCGACCAGGTGACCGAACAGCCCGGTTGCCACTTCATTGGCGAAAATCACCGGCGCTTTCATAGTGGACAGCTTGCGTGGCGACAGGCGGGACAACGTGCGGCGCGCGCAGTCGGCACCGACCCACTCGGGTGACTTAAGGTCTTCCATCGCGCGACCGATGGTGTAGGCGTAATCGCGCTCCATATCACCGTTTTCTTCGGCAATTACGCAGCTCGAAAGAGAATGGCGGGTGGAGCAGTAGCTCTGCAGCATACCGTGGCTGTTGCCGAAAACTTTGATGCCGTAATGGCTGTTAAAGCTGCCGCCTTCGGTATTGGTAATGCGTTTGTCCACGTTCAGGGAGGCGTTTTCCGCTCGCGCGGCAAGCTCAATGGCACGCTCCGGGTCAATCTCCGTGGGGTGGAAAAGATCAAGATCCGGCGCATCAAAGGCCAGCAGTTCTTTGTCCGCCACACCTGCGTAAGGATCCGGTGAGGTATAGCGCGCGATATCCAGCGCCGCCTGTACGGTACGCGCTATCGCGTCCGGGCTAAGGTCAGTAGACGAAGCGCTGCCCTTGCGATTTTGATGATAAACGGTGATGCCAAGCGCACCATCGCTATTGAATTCGACGTTCTCCACCTCACCGTAGCGGGTGCTGACGCTGATACCAGTGGTTTTACTGACCGCAACTTCCGCGCCGTCTGACTTGCCTTTCGCCAGCTCCAGCGCCTGTGAAACCGCCTGCTCCAGAACCTGACGTTGTTGTGCTACTTGCGTGTTTACTTTCATCGCTACTGCCATAATGTAAGGTGAGTCGTTCAAGTCTAACAGGATCAGAACAATTTCGCAGTGCAGCCCCATTGCTGGTAATATCCGCGTCAACTTTTTAAGGAGCCTAATATGACCAAGCAGCCCGAAGACTGGCTCGACGACGTGCCCGATGATGAAAATGAAGACGAAGATGATGAAATTATCTGGGTCAGTAAAAGTGAAATTAAGCGCGACGCCGAAGAGCTAAAACATCTGGGCGTTGAGCTGATGGAACTGGGCAAAAATGCCCTGGAAAAAATCCCGCTCGACGACGATTTGCGTGCCGCGATTGAACTGGCGCAGCGTATTAAGAAAGAAGGACGTCGCCGCCAGATACAGCTGATCGGCAAGATGATGCGTTCTCGCGATATGGATCCGATCCGTCAGGCGCTCGACAAGCTGAAAAACCGCCACAACCAGCAGGTGTCGCTGTTCCACAAGCTGGAAGCGCTGCGTGACCGTCTGGTCGAAGAAGGCGACGAGGCAATGAGCGAAGTCCTGAGACTTTATCCGCAGGCCGACCGCCAGCAGCTGCGCGTACTTATCCGTAACGCGCAAAAAGAAAAAGCGGCCAATAAGCCGCCTAAGTCCTATCGTCAGATCTTCTCTTACCTTCGCGAACTCGCCGAAGAGCAGGAAAGCTAAGACACTGGCGCTGGCCCGCTATTCTCCGCGGCCAGCGCTCGATTTCTTCTGACCTTTCTCAGGTCAAATTACTGCGTCGATACAGCGCCACGCCCACCGCCAGTACGGCAAGCATTCCCGCACAGCTGCGGTTCACCCAACGCATCACGTTAGCAGAGAACTTGCGCATCGCGTGGCGGCCACCCCAGGCGTAAATCGTCATCATAATGCAGTCGATAATCGCACTGACCAGCGCCAGAATCATGTACTGCATCGCTACCGGCTCCTGTGGACGGATGAACTGCGGTAAAAAGGCCGAGAAGAACAGTAGCCCTTTTGGGTTGGATAAACCGACCATCAGCGAGCGTAAAAAAGCCGTTTTTCCCGTGGCCACTGCCGCCGAGGCGCTCACGCTTAGAGCCTTAGCAGGGGCGCGCCACAGCACGTAAGCCAGATATACCAGATAAAGCGCACCGCCCCACTTCACCACTGCAAACAGCTGCTCGGAAGCCTGCAACAATGCGCCCAGGCCGCAGCCCACCGCGCCAATCAGCAGCAGGTCGGCCAGTACCGCACCGAGAAAGCCGTAGCCCGCAATGCGCATCCCGTAAGTCGCTCCGTTATTGAGTGCTAACAACATCGACGGGCCGGGCGTCACCATGACCGCGCTAACGGCGATGACATAAAGAAAAAGCGTAGTGATATCCATCAATCAAGTCCTGGTAAAAAAAATACGTCAGTGCCCGGCGGTGATTGGCCGGCGAGCACGTTAAACGAAGAGTGGTTTAAACGCTGCGTTCCATCACGACGCGGCAGAGATCGTCAAAAAATCGCTGATACCGCGCCTCGGCGATAGGCTGCGGATAGCTCAGCACGATCAGCTGATGGTCGGGAATGTCCGCATGGTAAGTCGGGTGGAAATGCGAGTACGCGTTTTCGCTGAACCCGAGGCTTTGGTAAAAGCGCAGCCGCTTATGGGCAGTCTCCGTGGTCAGCGGATCGATTTCGAGGATGGTTTGCGGGTAAAGCTGTAGAAACTGGCTCAGCATCCGTTTGCCGTAGCCCTGCGCACGCAGCTGGCCGTTGACGGCGAGGTGCTCAATATAGGCGTAGTCGTCAAAGTCCCATGCGCCAATCATGCCGACAAACTGCTCGCCGTCGAACCAGGCCTGCAGGCTGTAGTTTGGGTTGGCAAGTGCGCTAATTTTTGCGGCAGGCTGGCGTTTCTCATGGCGCGGAAAGGCGCTTTCATACAGCTCGTCCACGCATTCAAAATACGGGGAGCTGCGGTCGGTAATTCGTTTTATCGTTAGCATGGCGCGCAGTTTACCAAATGCAGGCGGAGAAATAACCTGACGGCGGGCTGCGTAAGCCAGAGCTAAAAAAATGGCCCCAAATACGGGGCCACTATTCTTCTAACGTTAAGTCTTCTAACGTTAAGCGCGGTCCACCGTAAAGGCTAAAACCTCAGAGAGGCTTTCGGCCCCAAGCGCGAGCATGATCAGACGATCAACGCCCAACGCCACGCCGGAGCTGTCCGGCATACCGGCTTCCAACGCCGCCAGCAGGTTCATGTCCACCGGCTGCTGCGGCAGGCCAAGAGCGGCACGCTTGCGGTTATCCTGCTCAAAACGCTGCTGCTGTTCACGCGCGTCGGTCAGTTCGTGGAAACCGTTCGCCAGCTCAATCCCTTTAAAGTACACCTCAAAGCGCTCCGCCACGCGGTGATCTTCGGTGCTGATCTGCGCCAGAGAAGCCTGGCTTGCCGGGAAGTGATACACAAAGGTTGGCTTGTCTTTACCAATGTGCGGCTCTACGCCCATCGCAAACAACAGCTGTAACAGCGTGTCGCGGTCTTCTTCTGTGTCAGCGATGTTGCTCAGGTCAAGCTTCGCCGCCGCTTCACGCAGCTGGGTTTTGTCCGCAGACAGCGGGTCGATGTCCAGATGGCGCTGGAAGACCTGCTGATAAGACAGGCTTTCTGCGGCGCCGCACTCCAGCACCTGCTGTAGCAGATCATCCACCTCATTCATCAGGCGGTACATGTCGTAGTGCGGACGGTACCACTCGAGCATGGTGAATTCCGGGTTGTGATGACGCCCCATCTCTTCATTACGGAAACTGCGGCACAGCTGGAACACCGGGCCACAGCCCGCCGCCAGCAGGCGCTTCATGTGGTATTCCGGGCTGGTCATCAGGTACAAATTAATGCCCTGAGAGTGGCCTGGGCCGACGAAACGGGTTTCAAACGGCACCAGATGAATATCGGTAACCGTCGCCTGGCTCATGCAGGGTGTTTCCACCTCCAGAACGCCTCGGTCGGCGAAGAAGCGCCGAATCTCCGCCATAATGGCGGCGCGTTTTAACAAATTGGGGATGGATGCGCTCGGCTGCCAGGTGGCCGTTTCGCTCATGAGAAAGTCTCCGTATTTATGCAAGGCCGAGAAGTCTACCCGCATCACAGAAGGGAGACAAATTTTGTGCAGAGAATTTTACTTTCGGCGTAAATGGCGAGGCCCAGGCAAGCTTTTTCTCGTGCACCAGCCGCCATTTTTTCTCCGCATTACACCATTTAAGCATCCATTTTTGTGACGAGATTCATTAACAGCAGTAATTAATCGACCTGTAGAACAGCAAAAAAATCGAACAAATCAAATTTCCCTAAAATCCCTCCGGTTATACTTCCTCTACCTAAAAAGGAGCAGGGATACACCTTTCGCAGCCACCGCCTTTCGGGCCGTGAATACCCTTTGGTCGTATAGCTTTGCGAATTACTAAAATCTGGAGGAATGTCGTGCAAACCTTTCAAGCCGATCTCGCCATTATAGGCGCCGGCGGAGCAGGCCTAAGAGCAGCCATTGCGGCGGCCCAGGCTAATCCACAGGCAAAAATCGCTCTGATTTCCAAAGTCTACCCAATGCGCAGCCACACGGTTGCCGCCGAAGGGGGTTCCGCAGCCGTCGCGCAGGATCACGACAGCTTCGACTACCATTTTCACGACACCGTTGCCGGAGGCGACTGGCTGTGTGAGCAGGATGTGGTTGACTACTTTGTTCACCATTGCCCAACTGAAATGACCCAACTTGAACAGTGGGGCTGCCCGTGGAGCCGTCGTCCGGACGGCAGCGTCAACGTCAGGCGCTTCGGCGGCATGAAGATCGAACGTACCTGGTTCGCCGCCGACAAAACCGGCTTCCATATGCTCCACACGCTGTTCCAGACCTCCCTTCAGTTCCCGCAAATTCAACGCTTCGACGAACACTTCGTGCTCGACATTCTGGTCGATGACGGCCAGGCGCGTGGCGTGGTCGCGATGAACATGATGGAAGGCGAGCTGGTGCAGATCCGCACCAACGCGGTAGTGATGGCCACCGGCGGTGCCGGACGTGTTTATCGCTACAACACCAACGGCGGCATCGTCACCGGGGACGGCATGGGCATGGCGCTGAGCCACGGCGTGCCGCTGCGCGATATGGAATTTGTGCAATATCACCCAACCGGGCTGCCGGGCTCCGGCATCCTGATGACCGAAGGCTGCCGCGGCGAAGGCGGCATTCTGGTAAACAAAAACGGCTATCGCTACCTGCAAGATTACGGCATGGGGCCGGAAACTCCGCTCGGCGAGCCGAAGAACAAATACATGGAACTCGGCCCACGCGACAAAGTGTCTCAGGCTTTCTGGCACGAGTGGCGCAAAGGCAACACCATCTCCACCCCGCGCGGCGACGTGGTGTACCTCGACCTGCGCCACCTGGGCGAGAAAAAGCTGCTTGAGCGTCTGCCGTTTATCTGCGAGCTGGCAAAAGCCTACGTCGGCGTCGACCCAATCAAAGAACCTATTCCAGTACGCCCAACCGCGCACTACACCATGGGCGGAATCGAGACCGATACCCAGTGCGAAACCCGCATTAAAGGGCTGTTCGCGGTAGGCGAGTGTTCTTCCGTTGGCCTGCACGGCGCCAACCGCCTGGGCTCTAACTCGCTGGCAGAACTTGTGGTGTTCGGCCGTCTCGCGGGCGAGCAGGCGATGGAGCGTGCCGCTCAGGCACAGCCGGCGAACGATGCCGCGCTGAACGCCCAGGCCACCGATGTTGAAGGCCGCCTGAAGCAGTTGGTCAATCAGGAAGGCAACGAAAACTGGTCGAAAATCCGCGACGAAATGGGGCTTTCCATGGAGGAAGGCTGCGGGATTTACCGCACCACGGAATTAATGCAAAAAACCGTCGACAAGCTGGCGGAGCTGCAGGAACGCTTCAAGCGCGTGCGCATTACCGACACATCCAGCGTCTTCAATACCGATCTGCTGTACACCATTGAACTCGGCCACGGCCTGAACGTTGCCGAATGTATGGCGCACTCCGCCCTCGCGCGTAAAGAGTCGCGCGGTGCCCACCAGCGCCTGGACGAAGGCTATACCGAGCGCGATGATGTCAATTTCCTTAAACATACTCTGGCTTTCCGCGATGCAGATGGCACCACGCGCCTCGACTATAGCGATGTGAAGATCACCACGCTGCCGCCAGCAAAACGCGTATACGGCGCGGAAGCGGAAGATGCTGAGAAAAAGGAGAAGGCAAATGGCTGAGATGCAAACCCTGAAGATTGAGATTGTGCGCTACAACCCGGAAACGGACAGCAAGCCACATAGCGAAATCTACGAAGTGCCATTTGACGAGCAAACCTCGCTGCTGGACGGACTGGGTTATATCAAAGATAACCTCGCGCCGGACCTCAGCTACCGCTGGTCGTGCCGCATGGCGATTTGTGGCTCCTGCGGCATGATGGTCAACAAAGTGCCGAAGCTGGCCTGTAAAACCTTCCTGCGTGAATACACCAAAGGCATCAAAGTAGAAGCGCTGGCGAACTTCCCGATTGAGCGCGATTTGGTGGTCGACATGACCCACTTCATCGAAAGCCTGGAGTCGATCAAGCCTTATATTATTGGCAACGCACGCACGCCAGATCAGGGGCCAAACACGCAGACACCCGCGCAGATGGCGAAATACCATCAGTTCTCCGGCTGCATCAACTGTGGGCTGTGCTATGCCGCCTGCCCGCAGTTTGGCCTGAACCCTGAGTTTATCGGCCCGGCGGCGATCACCCTGGCTCACCGTTACAACCTGGACAGCCGTGACCACGGCAAGAAACAGCGTATGCCGCAGCTTAACGGGCAAAACGGCGTGTGGAGCTGCACCTTTGTCGGCTACTGCTCCGAAGTTTGTCCAAAACACGTCGATCCGGCCGCGGCCATCCAGCAGGGCAAAGTCGAAAGCTCGAAAGACTTTTTGATTGCCACCCTGAAACCACGCTAAGGAGTGCACCATGACCACGAAACGTAAGCCTTATGTCCGCCCCATGGCGCCAACCTGGTGGCGGCAGTTGGGCTTCTACCGTTTTTATATGCTGCGTGAAGGCACTTCGGTTCCGACCGTCTGGTTCAGCATCGTGCTGATTTATGGCCTTTTCTCGCTGAAACACGGCGCAGAAGGCTGGGCAGATTTTGTGGGTTTCCTGCAAAATCCGGTGGTAATTATCCTCAATCTCATCACCCTGGCCGCCGCCGTGCTGCACACCAAAACCTGGTTTGAGCTGGCGCCGAAGGCCGCTAACGTCATCGTTAAGGGCGAGAAAATGGGGCCGGAGCCGGTCATCAAGGGACTGTGGGTTGTCACTGCGCTGGTGACTGTCGTTGTGCTGCTTGTAGCACTGTTCTGGTAAGGAGGCTGAGGTGATTAACCAAAATCCAAAACGTTCCGACGAACCGGTATTCTGGGGCCTGTTTGGCGCAGGCGGCATGTGGGGTGCTATTTTCGCGCCGGTTATCGTGCTGCTGGTTGGCATCATGTTGCCGCTGGGCCTGTTCCCTGGTGATGCGCTGGGCTTTGACCGTGTCTATGCCTTCGCCCACAGCTGGATTGGCCGCCTGTTCCTGCTGCTGATGATTGTGCTGCCGCTGTGGTGTGGCCTGCACCGTATTCACCACGCGATGCACGATCTGAAAATCCACGTCCCGGCGGGGAAATGGGTGTTCTACGGCCTTGCTGCCATCCTGACGGTGGTGACCATTATTGGCCTGCTGACGCTGTAATCGCTTAGCACGCAACAAGGCCTGCCATTGCGCAGGCCTTTTTATTTTCCACACTCTCCTGCTAGCCAGGCAGAAAAATCACGCATGGCGGGCGTTTGCGCGCGCGACTGAAGCCTTGTTAACCAGTAACTTCCCAAACTGATTTCCGTCTCAAACGGACGCACAATCCGTTCGCTGTTCAGCAAATGGGTGAACATGTTTACCGGCGCAATGGCGATCCCGGCCCCGGCCTGCGCGGCTTCAAGCATGGTTATTGAGGAATCAAAAACCATGACCAGATGCGTCGGTGACGGGGGAGCTTCATCCGCAGCCTGTAGCCATGCCGCCCATTCATCACGCCGGTAGGAGCGCAACAGCGTGTGATTCAGAACATCTTTCGGCGTATGCAGTTCAGTAGCCAGCGCCGGAGAGCAAAGCGGCGACAGCGGCGCGTCGCACAGAAACGTCGCCTCAGTCCCATGCCAGGCCCCGCTGCCAAATCGCACCGTATAGTCCAGCCCCTCCGCCGCCGGATCCACGCGGTTATTATGGGTTGAAAGCTGGAGATCGATATGCGGATAGCGCCGACGAAACGCCTCCAGGCGTGGCAAAAGAAAGCCAGTAGCAAACGTGCCCACGACGCCTAACTTAAGTTTTTCTCTCGCCTGGGTGCCGGAAAAGCGATCCAACACGCCCGCTATACGGTCAAATGAATCGTTTAGCACAGGTAACAGGTTTTCGCCTTCCGTGGTCAGCATCAGACCACGAGACACGCGAACAAACAGCTGACAATGCAGATGTTCTTCCAGCGTCTTTACCTGCTGGCTGATGGCGGAGTGCGTAACATTCAGCTCAATAGCGGCATGCGTGAAGCTTAGGTGCCGGGCAGCGGCTTCAAAAGCTCGCAGGGAGTTGAGGGGGATATAGCTGCGGGTCATGGCATCACCTGTTAGAAAATCTTAAGCCTAATGCCAAATTTAATCGTTTGTCACCGGGAGTCAAATCCAACAAACTTGCCTCGTCTGACGGGCCCGGACTGCTATCATCTCTCTAAGGAAGGTTATCCAATATGAAAAAATCCCTCTGCCTGACGCTGCTCCTCGCCGCCTCATGCTCAAGCTTAGCCGCACAAAAAGAACTGACCGCACAGCAAATAGAAAAGGTCGTGAACCGTACCGTTGCTCCCCTGATGAAAGAGCAGGCTATCCCCGGTATGGCGGTGGCGGTTATCTATAAAGGCTACCCGCTGTATTTCACCCTGGGGAAGGCCGATGTACAGCGCAACGTGCCGGTAACGCAGCAAACTTTGTTTGAGCTGGGCTCGGTCAGTAAAACCTTTACCGGCGTGCTGGGCGGCGATGCTTTAGCTCGTGGCGAAGTCAGCCTTAGCGACCCGGCACAAAAATACTGGCCTGAGCTGAACGGCAATCAGTGGAAAGGGATCACCCTGCTTCAGCTGGCAACCTATACCACCGGTGGCCTGCCGCTGCAGGTGCCGGACGAAGTGACCAATAGCGATGAGCTGCTTAAGTTCTATCAGGACTGGCAGCCGCAATGGGCGCCCGGGACCCAGCGCCTCTACGCCAACGCGAGCATCGGGCTGTTTGGTGCCTTGATGGTAAAACCCTCGGGGATGAGCTTTGAGCAGGCGATGTCAAAACGCGTCTTTGAGCCGCTGAACCTTACGCACACCTGGATTAAGGTACCTGCCACGGAAGAAAGCCACTACGCCTGGGGCTACCGCGACGGCAAGGCCGTGCGAGTCTCGCCGGGTATGCTGGATGCGGAAGCCTACGGAGTGAAGTCCAGCATCGAAGATATGGCGCACTGGGTGCAGGCCAACATGGCTCCCCATCGCGTGGAAGACAAAACGTTAGCTCAGGGTATTCAGCTCGCACAGTCGCGCTACTGGCGCGTTGGCAGCATGTATCAGGGGCTGGGCTGGGAGATGCTGAACTGGCCGGTGAAAGGGAAAACTATTATTGACGGCAGTGATAATAAGGTCGCTCTTGCGCCGCACCCGGCGACGCTCATCGATCCACCTGTTACCGCCGTAAAAGCCTCATGGGTACACAAAACCGGTTCGACGGGCGGCTTTGGTAGCTACGTGGCCTTCATCCCTGAGAAACAGCTGGGCATCGTGATGCTGGCCAACAAAAGCTACCCGAATACGGAGCGGGTTAAAGCCGCTTACGCTATTCTCGAAGCACTGCAATAAACGTGACAACGGCCTGCTAACGCGGGCCTTTTTATTTCCGGCTTCGCTCACACTTTATTTCCTGCCGCCATCTACACTTAGCTAAAAACCCTGGAAGGAATCTGCTATGCGCATTTGGCCCGCTGTCACCGCGCTCGCGGTCGCATTATTCGTTGTCTCCTGTAGCGCCCCAACGCCCCCACCCAGCGTCACGGTGGTCCAAAACTTCGACGCTAAACGCTTTATCGGTACCTGGTATGAAATCGCCCGCTTAGACCACAGTTTTGAAAGCGGCCTGAATCAGGTCACGGCTACCTACAGTTTTATGGATGACGGTGGCCTGCGCGTGATAAACCGCGGGTTTAACCCGGACAGGCAGATGTGGCAGCAGGCCGAAGGGAAAGCTTATTTCACCGGAGACCCGAGCGTTGCCGCGCTAAAAGTCTCCTTCTTTGGCCCGTTCTACGGCGGCTACAACGTCATTGCGCTGGATAAAGAGTATCGCCACGCGCTGGTGTGCGGGCCGGATCTCAGCTATCTGTGGATCCTCTCCCGCACGCCAACCATCAGCAGCGACATCAAACAACAGCTCCTGGCTATCGCCGCGCGTCAGGGCTTTGCGGTGGATAAACTGATTTGGGTGAAACAACCGGGCAGTTAATGCGTGGAAAGTTTCAGGCCAATGATCCCGACCACAATCAGAGCCAGGCTAGCCAGACGCATCGGGTTAGCCGACTCTCCCAGCAGTAAAATCCCGGTGATGGCCGCGCCAACGGCGCCAATTCCTGTCCACACGGCGTAGGCCGTTCCGGTAGGTAGCGTTTTCATCGCCCAGGCGAGCAAAGCCATACTGACAACCATCGCAATAATGGTGATAACGCTAGGCCACAGGCGACTAAAGCCGTGGGTGTATTTAAGTCCTACTGCCCAAACGACTTCCAGTAATCCAGCGATAAACAGAACGATCCAGGCCATAACAGCTCCAGTAAAAAATGGGGCCGTCCCCGTGGTGAGATGCGCTTGCGGGTCGTCCCGTAAGGCTTAGGTGAGAAGATGATTTTAGCACCCAAACGGCTGCCTGAAAATCCGTATCCAAACGCCACTCAATGAAATAATCGTTTCACCAGTCAGGCCTTACTAAGCCTGGAATTGACAGCGAATTCGAGCGCATTTCCGTGATTCATTTTGCCAAAATTATTCATATGATAAAACGTGGTTTGCCAGCCTGCAAACGCCGCAGTAATGATTAACGTGAAGCGTAAAAATGTATAAAATATTATTGGTTGATAGGTGTTACTTCAGCCGTCAGGGACTGACGCACTTGCTCAATCAGAAAAATAATCTGGCTACGGCAGTGAGTATTTCAGAGACTGACAGTTTGCTTCTCGCCCGGGAAAAAATTATTAAATGGCAACCAAATATGGTGATAGCCGATTTCAACAGCTTCTCAACCGCATTGCATAATATCCAACAACTTTCGACTATTTATTCCGCCTGTGGTGATACCACGCGTTTACTGCTGCTGCAAAGCGGGCAGCACGCCACCATTGCCGAATACTGTGCCACGCAAGGCAGCACTGATATTTGGGATAAGTCACTATCATTACCTGCGTTAACGTCGCTTATTCAGCAGACTATTGCGACTCGCCCGCCGTTCCGCGAAGTAAAACGCCATATTACTCCGCTGCTGACCTTACGCGAAGAGAGGATATTAAAACTCTGGAAGGAAGAAGCGAATAATGAATATATCGCACGGGTAATGGATATAAGCGTAAAAACGGTTTATACGTACAAGCGAAATATTCGTTTAAAGCTGGGTGCAGATAATAGATTATCGCTATTCCTGAATATTCCTGAGACGGTTTTAGAATAGCGGCACGGTTATATTACCGTACCGCAAATCGTTATTGCTGAGCTTTTGTTGCCGCACCAGAAATAGCATGGCCGCCGCTCTGGATATCCTCACCTACACCGCGCGTGGTGTTGCAGGCGGTCAACAAGGATGAAAGAACGACGAGAGAAAAAAACGCAGCAAGGGTTTTCTTAATCATGAGCTTTTCCTTTTACCTATGTTGTTTGTGTATAGCTCGTTAAGCATAGACAAAAAATGGCACAACGAAGGAAAAGCGAAGCGATTTAGGACTACATGAAGTTATTTGTTGGCCGCGCGCTCGATGGCACCGCCGAGATGTTGCAAGTCTCCGCCAAACCCACGCGTGGTATTACACCCCGATAGCGCAGCGGCCAGCAGCGAGATAAAAAGAATCTGTTTCAGCAAACGGTTCATCTTCCCTGCCCTGATAAAGCGGCGGCGCGAGCCTGAAGCACCGCGCCGCGAACCTTCACGAGAATTACTTCACGCGAGAAACGTATTCACCAGAACGGGTGTCAACTTTGATGACTTCGCCAATCTGTACGAACAACGGAACTTTAACCACAGCGCCGGTGCTCAGGGTCGCTGGCTTGCCGCCGGTCCCTGCGGTGTCGCCTTTCAGACCTGGATCGGTTTCAACGATTTCCAGCTCAACGAAGTTTGGTGGGGTCACGGAGATTGGCTGACCGTTCCACAGGGTAACGATGCACTCAGCCTGGTCCAGCAGCCATTTAGCGTTGTCGCCAACGGCTTTTTCGTCCGCAGCCAGCTGCTCGAAGGTTTGGTTGTTCATGAAGTGGTAGAACTCACCGTCGTTGTACAGGTAAGTCAGGTTCATATCGACAACGTCAGCGCCTTCTGCAGAGTCGGTAGACTTGAAGGTTTTCTCAACGCGGGTACCGGTCAGCAGACGACGCAGCTTAACGCGCGCGAATGCCTGGCCTTTGCCCGGTTTTACGAATTCGCTGGCTTCAACCGCGTACGGTTCGCCATCCATCATGATTTTAAGACCGGCACGGAAATCGTTGCTAGAATAAGTCGCCATAAGGCCCTCTGAATTTGTTAACTGGTAGCTTAGCCAAAAAAATGGCACACATTGTAACCCTAAATCCCCCTCACAGAGAAGATTGGTTAGCGCAACTTGCCGATGTTATAACCGATCCTGATGAACTGCTGCACATTTTAAATGTAGCCGATGATGAAGAACTGCTCGCCGGGCGTGAAGCAAGGCGTCTTTTTGCCCTTCGCGTCCCTCGCGCTTTCGTCGCGCGCATGGAAAAGGGCAACCCTAACGACCCACTGCTTCTCCAGGTGCTAACGGCAAAACAGGAATTCGTTGCCGCCCCAGGTTTCACAACGGACCCGCTGGAGGAACAGCACAGCGTAGTCCCTGGGCTGCTACATAAGTATCGCAACCGCGCCCTGCTGCTGGTGAAAGGCGGCTGTGCCGTCAACTGCCGCTATTGTTTCCGTCGCCACTTCCCCTATGCCGACAACCAGGGCAACAAACGCAACTGGCAAACGGCGCTGGCGTATATCAGCGAACATCCTGAGCTGGACGAAATTATCTTCTCCGGCGGCGATCCGCTGATGGCAAAAGATCACGAGCTGGACTGGCTGATAAGCCAGCTGGAAGCGATTCCTCATATCAAACGTCTGCGTATTCACAGCCGTTTGCCGATAGTCATCCCGGCGCGTGTTACCGATGCGCTGGCGGCAAGAATCGCCCGCTCGACGCTTCAGGTGCTGCTGGTTAATCACATCAACCACGCCCAGGAAATTGGCGACGATTTCCGTTCGGCGATGGCAAAGCTACGCCAGGCAGGCGTCACGCTGCTCAACCAAAGCGTGTTGCTACGCGATGTGAACGACAACGCGCAGACCCTGGCCGATCTAAGCAATGCATTATTTGATGCGGGCGTGATGCCGTATTACCTGCATGTACTCGACAGAGTGCAAGGCGCGGCGCACTTTATGGTGGAAGACGAAGAAGCCCGGGCCATTATGCGGGAGCTGCTGACGCTGGTGTCTGGCTATATGGTGCCAAAGCTGGCAAGAGAGATAGGCGGTGAGCCAAGCAAGACGCCGCTGGATTTACAGCTGCGACAGAAGTGAGAGCATAGCGCTCTCACCCTGACCTTTTCTCCCAACAGAAGAAGCCGCTCAGTATTGCCGTCTTCTGCTGGGTGAGGGTAATACTTACCGAATCAGTTCGGGCACTTATAAACCTGGCCGGTCATTTTGCTGGCCGTTGGCGCAAAGCTCGACAGCAGGGTCTGGGTAGGGCTGCTCACGCCGTACAGCACGTTACCGCCCATCTCGGCCGCATTGTTACGCAATGCATTTGCCGCGCCGCGCATAGAACCGCCCTCATCACCGTGCTGGCCAGACAGCCAGTTGCTCTGTTCACCGGTCGCGGTGCCTAATAGACGGCATTCACTCCCCGGTTTGTCTTCAACAAAACGAACGCTCTGGCCACCAGAGCTAAGCGGATTGCCCGTGCTACATCCTGCCAGCAGCAGCGCTGCCACAACCACTCCTGATGAGACTTTCATGCGCATGTTATTCCCCGTAATCAAGGTATTGAGCCGTTATCGCCCGGTAAGCACTTATACCAGAGTGTGAACAAAAGAAAAAACCCCCAGACATTTCTGACTGAGGGTTTCTTTAACACAAGGTGCTAAGGCGAATTACATCATGCCGCCCATGCCACCCATGCCGCCCATACCACCAGCAGCGCCTAAGTCAGGAGCATCGCCTTTAGGCAGGTCGGTTACCATGCACTCGGTAGTGATCATCAGGCCCGCAACGGAAGCCGCGTACTGCAGAGCAGAACGGGTTACTTTGGTTGGGTCCAGGATACCGAAATCGATCATGTTGCCGTATTCTTCAGTCGCCGCGTTGTAACCGTAGTTACCTTCGCCCGCTTTCACCGCGTTGGTGACAACGGATGGCTCTTCGCCGGCGTTAGAAACGATCTGACGCAGAGGCGCTTCCATTGCGCGCAGCGCAACTTTAATACCCACGTTCTGGTCTTCGTTCTGAGCGGTCAGGTTAGCCAGTTTCGCAGCAACGCGAACCAGCGCTACGCCACCACCGGCAACCACGCCTTCTTCAACCGCAGCACGGGTAGCGTGCAGGGCATCGTCGACGCGAGCTTTTTTCTCTTTCATTTCAACTTCGGTAGCAGCACCGACTTTGATTACCGCTACGCCGCCTGCCAGTTTCGCTACGCGCTCCTGCAGTTTTTCACGGTCGTAGTCAGAAGTTGCTTCTTCAATCTGCTTACGGATCTGACCAACGCGGCCCTGAATAGCGGCTTCTTCACCCACGCCATCGATGATGGTGGTGGTGTCTTTGTTGATCACAACGCGTTTAGCCTGGCCGAGGTCTTCCAGGGTCGCTTTTTCCAGCTCCATACCGATCTCTTCAGAGATAACGGTACCGCCAGTCAGGGTTGCGATGTCCTGCAGCATAGCTTTACGGCGATCGCCGAAGCCTGGTGCTTTAACCGCAGCCACTTTCACGATGCCACGCATGGTGTTAACCACCAGGGTAGCCAGCGCTTCGCCTTCAACGTCTTCAGCGATGATAACCAGCGGTTTACCTGCTTTCGCAACGGCTTCCAGCACTGGCAGCATTTCGCGAATGTTGGAGATTTTTTTGTCAGCCAGCAGGATGAACGGGCTTTCCAGCTCAACAGCGCCAGTTTCTGGCTTATTGATGAAGTATGGGGACAGGTAGCCACGGTCGAACTGCATACCTTCAACCACGTCCAGTTCGTCTTCCAGACCGGTACCGTCTTCAACGGTGATCACGCCTTCTTTACCGACTTTATCCATCGCTTCAGCGATCAGTTTACCTACGGTTTCGTCGGAGTTAGCGGAGATAGTACCTACCTGAGCAATCGCTTTAGAGTCAGAGCACGGCACGGACAGCGCTTTCAGCTCTTCAACAGCGGCAACAACGGCTTTATCGATACCGCGTTTCAGGTCCATTGGGTTCATGCCCGCAGCAACGGCTTTCAGGCCTTCGGTGATGATAGCCTGAGCCAGTACGGTTGCGGTGGTGGTACCGTCGCCTGCAGCGTCGTTCGCTTTAGAGGCAACTTCTTTCACCATCTGTGCGCCCATGTTTTCGAACTTGTCTTCCAGCTCGATTTCACGCGCTACGGAAACGCCATCTTTGGTGATGGTCGGTGCACCGAAAGATTTATCCAGAACCACGTTACGGCCTTTAGGACCGAGGGTAACTTTCACTGCATCTGCCAGTACGTTAACGCCGCGCAGCATTTTTACACGAGCGTCGTTACCGAATTTTACGTCTTTAGCTGCCATTTCTTCTATTCCTCAAATTCGTTCAGGTTCGTGCGTCAAATTACGCTTCAACAATTGCCAGGATGTCGCTTTCGGACATGATCAGCACTTCTTCGTTGTCGATTTTCTCGGACTTCACGCCGTAGCCATCGTTGAAGATAACGATGTCACCCACTTTCACGTCCAGCGGCTGCACGCTACCGTTTTCCAAGATGCGGCCTTTACCGACAGCGATGATCTCGCCACGAGTTGATTTGCCCGCTGCGGAGCCAGTCAGAACGATGCCGCCCGCAGATTTGGACTCAACTTCTTTACGCTTGACGATGACACGATCATGTAATGGACGAATGCTCATTGATAGCTCTCCTTTGAGAAAGTCAGTATCAGATAGTTAGGTAACGCCGTCCCATATGGGTTATCGGCTGGTGACCTGATTAATGGGGATGCGCCTTCCCCCCTTCAAGGGGGGAAAACAAAAAAAACTAAAATTTAACGATCGTCCCGGTGCTGGTCGTCGAGGCGCTTTGGCCCGTCGTCTTTGCGCTGAAACTCGCCGTCGAAGGTATTGCCCCCTTCGCTGCCGGCGCTAAAACCACCGCCCGGCATACGGGAGAAGCGCAAATGCGGCATCAGCTTCAGCGTCAGGTGCTTTTGCACCGGCGGCAGAAGCAGCAGCAGGCCGAGGAAGTCGGTAAAGAAGCCCGGCAGCATCAGCAGGATACCGGCCATGATCAGCGAGACGCTTTTAATCATCTCCGCTGCAGGGCTTTCGCCCGCCGCCATCTTCTGCTGCATCAGCATCAAGTTTTTAAAGCCCTGGTTACGTACCAAAGAAAGGCCAATCACCGAAGTGAAAATGACCAGAATCAGGGTCATAAAGACCCCCAGAACGTGTGCCACCTGTATGAACAGCGAAATTTCGATGTAAACATAGAGGAAAACGGCAATAAGCGGGATCCAGCGCACTATACGCTCCTGTCATCGGGCGAGCCCGTTAATGGTCTCGCGAAAAATAGATTAGCAATTACGCGTAGGGGTGAGATGGCGACGCTATAGACAAAGATCAATGTTTATTGCGTGAATTTTTTCTGGAAATTTTCAACTATTGACCTATATCACATATTAATAATTGTTATGCGTGGTGCCTTTTAATAAGTGATCCAGGTTACTGCTTTTCGCTATCATCAGCATATCATCACGATAACGCGGTCGAATATGGACATAATCGTCGGCCTATTAAGCTCACAACCACATTTCGTGTGCGTGAATAAAACAGTGCATTTATCTGCAGCTTTACTAAGAAGGTTCACATGTTAAATAACATTCGTATCGAAGAAGATTTGTTGGGTACCAGGGAAGTGCCAGCGGATGCCTACTACGGCGTTCATACTCTGAGAGCGATTGAAAACTTCTACATTAGCAACAGTAAAATCAGCGACATACCGGAATTTGTACGCGGTATGGTGATGGTAAAAAAAGCGGCGGCAATGGCGAACAAGGAACTGCAAACCATTCCTAAGAGCATCGCGAACACCATCATTCAGGCCTGTGATGAAGTCCTGAACAACGGCAAATGCATGGATCAGTTCCCGGTAGACGTCTACCAGGGCGGCGCGGGTACTTCTGTTAACATGAACACCAACGAAGTCCTCGCCAACATCGGTCTGGAACTGATGGGCCACCAGAAAGGTGAATACCAGTTCCTGAACCCGAACGACCACGTCAACAAATGCCAGTCCACCAACGATGCGTACCCAACCGGCTTCCGCATCGCGGTTTACGCCTCCATCGTGAAACTGATCGACGCCATCAACCAACTGGGCGAAGGCTTCCAGCGTAAAGCGGTAGAGTTTTCCGAGATCCTGAAAATGGGCCGTACCCAGCTTCAGGATGCGGTCCCAATGACCCTCGGCAAGGAATTCCACGCATTCAACGTGTTGCTCACTGAAGAAACCAAAAACCTGCTGCGCACCGCTGAACTGCTGCTGGAAGTGAACCTTGGCGCAACCGCCATCGGTACCCGACTCAACACGCCAGATGGTTACCAGCAGCTGGCCGTACAGAAACTGGCGGAAGTCAGCGGCCTGGCCTGTGTGCCGGCAGAAGACCTGATTGAAGCCACCTCAGACTGCGGCGCATACGTCATGGTGCACAGCTCCCTGAAGCGCCTGGCCGTGAAAATGTCCAAGATTTGTAACGACCTGCGCCTGCTCTCTTCCGGCCCGCGTGCTGGCCTGAACGAAATCAACCTGCCAGAGCTGCAGGCGGGTTCTTCTATCATGCCGGCCAAAGTGAACCCGGTTGTACCGGAAGTGGTGAACCAGGTCTGCTTCAAAGTTATCGGCAACGACACCACGGTGACCATGGCTTCCGAAGCGGGTCAGCTGCAGCTGAACGTGATGGAGCCGGTGATTGGCCAGGCAATGTTCGAGTCCATCCACATTCTGACCAACGCCTGCTACAACCTGCTGGAAAAATGCATTAACGGCATCACCGCAAATAAAGAAGTGTGTGAGAGCTACGTGTACAACTCCATCGGTATCGTGACCTACCTGAACCCGTTCATTGGTCACCACAACGGCGATATCGTCGGCAAGATCTGTGCGGAAACCGGCAAGAGCGTGCGCGAGGTCGTGCTGGAGCGCGGCCTGCTGACCGAAGCCGAGCTGGACGATATCTTCTCCGTCCACAACCTGATGCACCCGGTCTACAAAGCTAAGCGCTATACCGATGAAAGCGAACAATAACTCATCCGCATAAACGCCAAAAGGCACGTCCAGTAGGACGTGCCTTTTTCATTTTAACGGTATACGAAAACACAACATTTCATTTTCATCTCATTAAAACATCAAGGAAGCGACCATGATAGTCATCGAGCTCATCATCGTGTTAGCAGCGATTTTTCTGGGGGCAAGGCTTGGCGGGATAGGCATTGGTTACGCCGGCGGATTGGGGGTTTTGATTCTCGCGGCGATGGGCGTAAAACCCGGCAGCATCCCCTTCGACGTTATTTCCATCATTATGGCGGTCATTGCAGCTATCTCGGCGATGCAGATCGCCGGAGGTCTGGATTATCTCGTTCACCAAACCGAGAAATTGCTACGCAAGAATCCTAAATACATCACTATTCTTGCGCCCATTGTGACCTGGTTTCTGACCATTTTCGCAGGTACCGGCAACATCTCACTGGCCACGCTGCCGGTGATTGCCGAAGTCGCCAAGGAACAGGGCATCAAACCCTGTCGTCCACTCTCGACGGCGGTCGTTTCAGCTCAGATAGCCATTACCGCTTCACCAATTTCCGCCGCAGTGGTTTACATGTCCTCGGTGATGGAAGGCCACGGCGTCAGTTACATTCAGTTACTGTCGGTGGTTATCCCCTCAACGCTGCTGGCCGTGCTGGTGATGTCGTTCCTGGTCTCTATTCTGTTCGACTCAAAGCTGTCCAATGACCCGGTTTACCTCAAACGCCTGGAAGAAGGCCTGATTGAGCTGCGCGGCGACAAGCAAATCGAGCTTAAGCCTCGCGCCAAAACCTCCGTCTTCCTCTTCCTGCTCGGCGTGGTTGGCGTGGTTATCTATGCCATCGTCAACAGCCCAAGCCTCGGCCTCGTCGCTACGCCGCTGATGAATACCACCAATGCGATCCTGATTATTATGCTATCGGTCGCCACCCTGACCACCGTTATCTGCGGCGTAGAAACAGAAAGCATTCTCAGCTCCAGCACCTTCAAGGCCGGGATGAGCGCCTGTATTTGTATTCTCGGCGTAGCATGGCTGGGCGATACCTTCGTTTCCGCCAATATTGACTGGATCAAAGAAACCGCAGGCAGCGTGATTCAGGGCCACCCCTGGCTGTTGGCGGTGATTTTCTTCTTTGCCTCGGCGCTGCTTTACTCCCAGGCCGCAACGGCCAAAGCGCTGATGCCGATGGCGCTGGCGCTCAGCGTCTCACCGTTAACCGCCGTCGCTTCTTTCGCCGCCGTCTCTGGTCTGTTTATTCTGCCAACCTACCCAACTCTGGTCGCCGCGGTGCAGATGGACGATACCGGCACAACGCGCATCGGCAAATTTGTCTTCAACCATCCGTTCTTTATTCCCGGCACAATGGGCGTAGTGCTGGCGGTCTGCTTCGGCTTCGTGTTCGGCAGCATAATGCTGTAAATCTCTTCAAAGGCGGGCTGTTATTCGGCCCGTCTCCTCCTCCTCATGCTATAGTCGATGCCGTTTCCTCCCATAATGAGGTTTGCGATGTCGATGACCCAGGCTGTCGTTGTACTCTGTACCGCCCCGGATGAAGCCACCGCTCAGGATCTGGCCGCGAAAGTGCTGGCGGAAAAACTTGCCGCCTGCGTGACGCTGCTGCCGGGCGCAACTTCACTCTATTACTGGGAAGGAAAGCTGGAGCAGGAGTACGAAGTACAAATGCTGCTCAAGAGCGACGTGGAGCACCAGGAGGCGCTGCTTGCCTGCCTGAAAACCCATCACCCTTACCAAACGCCAGAGCTACTGGTTCTGCCAGTTGCACACGGAAACAGTGAATATCTCTCATGGCTTTACGCATCATTACGCTAGTCCTGCTGCTTTGCAGTTCGCAGGCCTTCGCCGGGCTGTTTGACGCCCAGAATAAAACCCAATTTGTCCCGGTCGACCAGGCCTTCGCCTTCGACTTTCAGCAGTCCGATCGCCAGTTAACCCTCAACTGGCAGATAAAACCCGGCTATTACCTATATCGCCAGCAGATAAAAGTGGTGCCCACCAGCGCGGACATTGCGCCCCTGGCTATTCCCAAAGGCACCTGGCACGAGGATGAGTTCTACGGCAAAACCGAGATCTTCACCCAGCAGTTGAACCTGCCGATTACGGTTAACGCCGCCGATAAAGGTTCGTCCGTCAGCGTCACCTACCAGGGCTGCGCCGAAGCCGGGTTCTGCTACCCACCGGAAACACGCGTAGTGCCGCTGAGCGCTATTGCTCCGTCTGCTAATAATGCCAATATTTCTTCCCCTCTCTCCCCTGAAGGGGAGAGGGCCGGGATGAGGGGGACAAACGACTCCGCCCCCGCATCACTCCCCTTCTCCGCGCTGTGGGCCTTCCTGATAGGCATCGGCATCGCCTTCACGCCCTGCGTGCTGCCAATGTACCCACTGATCTCCGGCATCGTGCTGGGTGGTAAACAACGTCTGTCCACCGCCAGAGCGCTGCTGCTGGCCTTTGTTTACGTCCAGGGCATGGCGCTGACCTACACCGCTCTCGGTCTGGTGGTTGCGGCTGCCGGGCTCCAGTTCCAGGCCGCGCTACAGCACCCGTACGTGCTGATTGGCCTGTCGGTGCTCTTTATCCTGCTCGCCGCCTCCATGTTCGGCCTGTTCACGCTGCAGCTGCCGTCGTCGCTGCAAACGCGCCTGACGCTGATGAGCAACCGTCAGCAAGGTGGCTCGGCGGGCGGCGTCTTTGCTATGGGCGCGCTGGCCGGGCTTATCTGCTCGCCGTGCACCACCGCGCCGCTGAGCGCTATCCTGCTGTACATCGCGCAAAGCGGAAATATGTGGCTTGGCGGCGGCACGCTTTACCTTTACGCGCTGGGAATGGGCCTGCCGCTGATCCTGATCACCGTCTTCGGCAACCGCCTGCTGCCGAAAAGTGGGCCATGGATGGAAAGCGTCAAAACCGCCTTTGGCTTTGTAATTCTGGCGCTGCCGGTATTCCTGCTGGAACGCGTACTCGGCGACACCTGGGGGCTAAGGCTGTGGAGCCTGCTGGGCGTAGCCTTCTTCGGCTGGGCGTTTATCACCAGTCTCGCGGCGAAGAAATCCTGGCTGCGTGTGCTGCAAATCATCCTGCTGGGGGCCGCGTTGGTCGCCGCCCGTCCGCTACAGGACTGGGCTTTTGGCTCTCCGGTATCCACTCAGGCCGTGCCTCACCTAAGTTTCAGCAAAATAGCGAACGTTGAGCAGCTCGACGCCGCGCTGGCCAACGCGAAAGGCAAACCTGTGATGTTCGATTTGTACGCCGACTGGTGCGTGGCGTGTAAAGAGTTTGAGAAATACACCTTTAGCGATCCGCAGGTGCAAAAAGCGCTATCTGGTACCGTTTTACTCCAGGCCGACGTCACGGCAAATAACGCCGATGACAAGGCTTTGCTCAAGCATCTGCAGGTGCTCGGCCTGCCGACCATTTTATTCTTTGATACTCACGGCCTCGAGCAGCCTGCAGCCCGCGTAACGGGCTTTATGGATGCCAAAGCGTTTAGCGAGCATTTGCGCAATCGCAGCCAGTAAACAACACTTAATCCGTTGGGAAACGTAAGGAGAAAACCGTGCAACGCGAAGAAGTTTTAGAGCACGCCCTGCATGTCCTTGAACGTGAAGGCATTGCCAGCACGACGCTGGAGATGGTGGCGAAAGAAGCCGATTACCCGCTCGCTGAGGTTCGTCAGTTCTGGCCCGACAGCGAAGCCCTGCTGTACGACGCCCTGCGCTACTTAAGCTCGCAGGTGGACGTCTGGCGGCGCCAGCTGATGCTGGATGAAGAGATGACGCCGGAGCAAAAGCTGCTTAAGCGCTACCACGCCCTGACCGAATGCGTGAGCAACCAGCGCTACCCCGGCTGCCTGTTTATTGCCGCCTGCACCTTTTATCCCGATGCCGCGCACCCGATTCATCAGCTAGCTGACCAGCAGAAAAAAGCGGCCTGGGAGTACACTCACGAGCTGCTGACGCAGATGGAAGTGGACGACCCAACCATGGTTGCCCACCAAATGGAGTTGGTGCTGGAAGGCTGCCTGAGCAGGCTATTGGTGAAGCGCAGCCAGGCCGATATCGACACTGCCAGAACCCTTGCGGAAGATATTCTGCGTTTTGCGCTGTGCCGCACCGGCGGGGCATTAACCTGAAGCACGTCTTTTTACTGCCTTTGACTGAAAAGCAGGCAATCAGCATAGTTTTAGGGATTTTTTATGACAAATCCGTTGACGCCTGGCGGCCTTTACGGTTTAATGCGGCCCGTTGCCCGGATAGCTCAGTCGGTAGAGCAGGGGATTGAAAATCCCCGTGTCCTTGGTTCGATTCCGAGTCCGGGCACCACTTACATCAAAGCACGTTGGTCAGAAATGAGAAGCCTGACGGACGGTTAAGAGAAAGTTATCTGAACTCTTGTGATGTCTGATCCTGAATCACATCGTGGTTTATGTAGCTTTCCCAAGAAAGGGAACTGTTGACGCAGTTCCCTTTTCTCGATCACCGATCATGATTACAGCCAGTAACCACAATGTCAATAAGTGTAAGATTTTTGTCTACACTCCCGAGCGTTTCCTTTTCCGACTATACAGTTGCACCGCATTCTTTAATTATTTATCGATATATAACGCCAGTTCCCGCTCCAGTGTTTTTCCCACGACCTCCATATTGATATCGATGTATTCCATCGTGGTGGTAATACTGCGATGACCCAGCAACCCTTTCACCAGATGAAGATTGCGATCCGGCGCTTCCATCAGTTGTGTCGCCAGCGTATGCCGGAACCGGTGTGCCGAAATAGCAAATCCACACTCATCCGACAATCGCCGGAAAAAAGACCTTAGCGGCTGGATGGAAGGGTCAGCAGGTAAATGTTCACGCTCACGATCCAGACAGGTCAGTCGCTCATAATGAAAAAGGTGATCGGACGGGCCGGCACCACACTCCTGTATCCTTTTCAGCAGAAGTTCAAGCCCCGGTCGTAGCTGGTATACGATGGGCACAGCCCATTCAAGATGCGTTTTACTCCCCTCCTGCCGCAGGGTGATGCAGTTATCCCTTAGGCTGACATCCTTCACTCTGATATGAAGCAGCTGGTTCTGACGCATCCCGGTGTAGCGCAGCGTATCCAGCACGATACGCCAGAACCAGACAGGAGAGAGGGCGCATTTACTGTTCCGGCCCCTCGCCGTTTGCAACTGCTCTTCAAACTGCTCCATCTTCAGGTAGAGCTGGATCAACTGACTTTTAGACAATATTTTTTTGCGCTTCTCGGCCTTCTTAATCGACACGCCGTTAAAAGGATTGTCCCCTGCGGCAATGTATTCCGTCTTCAGGGCAAAATTGAACAACGCGCGCATGTGCGTGACCTTATTATTCCAGGTATGTGAGGACAGGTTTTTTTCCTGCAAAACATACCTCCGCCAGCGCAGAACATCCCGCTGGGTAATGCTCTCCGGCATAACGTCTTCCCCCACAAACTGCCGGAAGCCTTTCAGGACCTTAGCGTAACTCCACTCTGAGGCTTTACGCAGCGGCGTTTTAAAAAAATACTCCTCCATCAGCCCGGCCCAGGCTGCCTCACTTTTCTCATTTTTCATCACGTTGAACCTCTGTACTTCGTTATGAAATCATCAGATAACAACTGTCCTGGGGGACCGGGTTAAACAACTGACTGGCTTTAACCAGATACCCCTTCACTTGTCTGAAAGAACCCTGCTGATCTTCAGTGGCATAAATCCTGGCGAAAAAGTAACGCCGGTTATCCTGCCGCCGGTGGAAATTCAGTCGCTCAAACGCCTGCTGCACACTCTCCCTTTTTTCGCTGTCATGCCCGGCCTCCTTCAGGTATCGATAAAACAGCCCCGGGACGGGCAGCAGAACGAAGCCCGCTACCACCTGCAGGGCATCATCCGGCCCGTTCACCGGCAGACTTCCGTTGCGGACACCATTGCGAAGCCATTTCCAGAAAACCTCGCCCTCCTGGACCAGGTCGTTGCTGTATCCGGCGACAAAGGGCTCTCCTTTCTGAACTGTAACGACGCTGGCCTGCGAGTTGTCATGTTCGCTCGCCACCAGGGATACGCTGGCACAGGGGGCAGGCTGGTGAGCGGGCCCGGGTACCGGTTCATCAGCCCCGCAAGGAGGAATGACCTCAGCTGTGGGTTCATCAGGCTCAGCAGCATCTGCATCGTTCCCCAACAATGCCAGGAGTGCCTGCATATCATCGTCAGGGGCCGGCGTCACCTCAGAGATAATGCCGCCTGTCCCATCATGGCTAATCACCTCGTCTGCTGAAGGAAGGATTTCATCTGCAGCCAGGGCAGAATGAAGCGCCATTGCCCCGGGCAGAGGGTCTGCTGGAGCGATTGTATCTCTACCGGCACTGATTGCCGGTTCAGTCCCGATGAAAGGCATTAACGCGGTGGCCTCCGGGGAGGAAACGAGCGACTGCGGTGTCACAGGCAGAATCACCGCCCCACTTTTCTCTGCGGCTGTCGCCAGAAGTTCATCAATCACCGGCAGCGGGGAGGGAAGACCGCAGAGGTGCTGCGCCAGACAGTCCAGGGTCGCCGGAACGGTGGAAAGCCAGCCCGTGGCCCGCCGGGGCAGGAGCTGACAGGCCATCAGGGTGGCCGCACTCTGTACCACGTTTGCCCGGGGCGGTGTCGGGTTAAACCGGAACCGGTACGGCTCCAGGGGAACACTCGTTCCCGGGAGCCAGGGCTCTCCGCTTCTGAGCTCACCGGTCAGTTGGCTTAACAGGGGCAGGTGGTAAAACAGGGCCGACCAGTACACCACGGCGTTCCACAGCACACCCTGCGCCGCCTGCTCTTCCGGCGCGGCTCCCGGAGGAAGCAGATGGGCTTTGGCCAGACGTACCGCACAGGTGACATACCTCACCACCATATCGCCGTAGCCACCACTCCCCGACCAGGGGCCTGAAGAAGTTGCCGGCACGTTCTGCACCCGGGCAAGGAGTTGTGCCAGAGGGGTAAAATACAGGGTCTGGTACTGTTCTGCAGGCAGGGCACAGTTATCCCACAGCTGCTGCAAATAAATCTGGCGTGCCGGAGCGGTAGTCAGGGCATCCTGTGTCTGCGGGAGATGGTAGCCGGGAATGTCCTGATGTGTGGGGGAGAGGACAGCGCTGGCGGCCTTTTCCGTGAGGCCCGCCCGACCCGGAAGGGATTTCAGCCAGCTAAGCATAACGCCCCTGCCCCACGGATTCATCCTTTTTGCCGTCCCCCTTTTTATCCTTGTCGTCTTCTTTATCAGGGGCATTCAGCAGGGCGTGTATCAGACCGTTCATCACCAGCGTCCTGCGCGCCCGCGTCACGGAGACATACAGCAGATTCGTTTCGTCGGTACGTTCGACCTCTGGCATCTGCGGGTCGGTGATATCGGCGAAGTCTTCATCGAGCATCACCGTGTCCCACTCCAGCCCCTTACTGCGGTGGGCCGTGGACACCGTCACATCCGCCTCGCTCTCACTCTTCACCGCCTGCGCCCTCAGCACCTTCAGCTTCTGCGGCAGAGGGAAGTACGTTTCCAGCAGCCGGATGCCCTGGTTCATACCGATATCTCCGGTGGCCTTCGCGATACTTTCGTATTCCGCAAAATCCCGGTAATCCTTCGTCAGCTGCGGGCTGCGCATCCGCTCCGGCATCTCCACGGAGAACCAGTAGAGGTCCTCCAGCTCTTCGGCTTTATACCCTTCAATTCCCCCGACCCAGTACACGCATTTCCCGTTCAGACTGGCGCTCAGGGCGGCACCAATGACACCGGCCACGGTGCGGCTCAGCACGGTATAGTGTGGCGTGTCTCCCGGCAGCGTCTCCACCACCCGGTCAGCACTCCCACTCCCTTTCACCGTCTGCGTTTCACCCTGGCGTTCAAGCAGCACGTTGGCCACCCGGGCCACCTCCGGCCCGAAGCGGAAGCTCTGCGTCAGCCAGAGCTGGTCTGCATCCTGCAATACAGGCGCGTCCAGGGCATTATCTGCGCCCCGGAAGCGGTATATCTGCTGATGCCGGTCACCGACCAGCACCACATTGCACTTCTGGCCCAGAACCAGCGCGCGGGTGACCGGGTTGGCATCCTGGGCTTCATCAAACAGAATGGTGCCCCACCGGCGCGACAGGTCGGGGTTCGAGAGCTGGTAGAGCTTCAGATAGGTATCGTGGGTGACAGGGAAATCAGATTGTGGGCTGCGCATCGCCTGCCAGAGCACCTGCGCCGCACCAATGATATCAGGGAGAGCCACGCCGCAGCGGTCCTTCTCAGCCGGGAGGTGCATCAGACCCGGCTCCGGGTCGGCGCTGCAGAGAAAATGGTTGAGCGTCTCCAGGGCGGTACGTGCCAGCGGCCAGTGGCGCGTGTTGAGCAGCCGCGCCACGTCGGTGATACGCAGATTACTGGTCAGGCGGGATGCCAGGGGACGCCCGAACCCGGGCCACGCCAGCTGATGGGAGGTTTTGCATTCCACGCTGAACGGAAATTTTTGTTCAGCCTCATCTCTGACGGCGCGGTTATAGGCCAGGTACAGCATCCGGCTGGCAGGGTTAGCCCGCGCATAGCGTACCAGGGTGTGCGTTTTCCCGGTGCCGGCAAACGCCTTCACCACCAGGCGCACCCCTTTCCAGTCAATAATGGCCGCCTGTTCAGGCGTATCAGTGTAAGACATCGGATATCCTCAAATGCAGAGATAAAACGGCATTCTGTTTCCGGTCTGTCTGCCCCGCCACGCTTAACTCAGCATGGTGAGGGAAAAATAACGACGGCCTCCTCTCATCACCGGCCTGGTAATCTGTCGCCCAGCCAGGCCATCCACCGGTCATCTTCCACCTGTACATTCACGGGCAACCCGGCGTCATAGCAGGCCTGGTACCACTCACTGGCCTGGCGGGCATTACCGCTCAGCCAGGCCTGCCCGCTGTTTTCACTCCATAATGCAAGGCTTGTCGTGCCATCGGAACGGATAACAAATGCCGCCCGGCTGACGGTGTAAGGTCGTCCTCTGATGTCGAGTTCAATGTCCCGCATCCGGCTTCTCCCGGGGCGGGAGGCCAATATCCGGTTCCCGACCTCCTGCAGCTGACGGTATCCCACAGGCATCAGCGAAAGTGCCATCGCACGCCCGGCATCGGTCAGCCCGATAAAGACCCGGCGATTGGGTTTTCGCTGCAGATAAACCAGTCCGGTTGCCGCCAGCGAATTACAGGCGGAATAAACGCAGTTACTCCTGAGTGACTTAAGAATATATCGTGCAGGTAAAAGCCCTGAAAAAAGGTGTTCAGCTGAAAGCATAAAAATAAGAATTTTCTTTTGCAGCTCTGATAAACATCTGTGCTTTACACGCAATATCATTGACCTCTTCTTATTGAGAGTTGAGGGCTGTAACAGTCGAAGATCCGATCTCATGCTTACAAACTAACTAAATGGCTTAAAGTACCATGCACAAATGAGAGGATTCTTTCTATGCATCGCTCTATTTAATCACTCATCTCTCAGCTATCATCAATCTTGAGGTTACAACTTCCCGCACAAATCCACAGAGTAGTTTTTACTCATTTTAAATAAGGAATTTTCATGATTAACTTTTCTGATTTTTGTATTGCAGATGCTGTGAAGGATGATGCCGTAGGTATATCAATCGGGGATTTGATTCAGGGGAATAGCATTAATGCTTATGCAACTGTAATTGAAGAAGGCAACAAAGTTGGTTGCCACAGTCACCATGAAGGTGAGGAATGGTATATTATACTCGCCGGCGAAGGTACGGTTTTTACCTCAGACGTGGAAAACGGAGCGCTCAAAGAGGTAACCGAAACCCCCTTCAGCAGTGGGAGTGTTTTCCGTATCTCCGCCGGAACAGCACATCAACTCCGCGCTGATAAACAGGTCAAACTCATTTTCCTGTGCCCCCCTACACATCTGGAGCAGGATCGAACCGTTTTTAGCGATCTTTGTTAATCAGTTCCTATTGAAATGAGAGGGATTCTGCCTGTTTAAAAAAACTTTCAGGGATATAATTTGAAATGTTGTTTTCATGGCAGAATTCCATCAGAGCCCGCCTCGAACTAACACCTGCTTTATGATATATGTTACTGATATGATTAGTGACTGTACGTGGTGAAATTGCAAGGTGTTTCGATATGTCTTTTGCAGTAAAACCCTGAAGAAGATAAAACACAATTTCCCATTCCCGCTTAAGAAAAAACTCAGATGGAGGAGTAAATACCAGCGATGAGGGTACTTTTATTTTATCAAGTTTCGAAAGAGTAATAATACCTACGGGTCTCCCATGAAAAATCGTTCCAATACATACACCTGAATTATTAATCAATGGATATTTATCAAAATACCATGGCTGGAGGTAGGGACTATTTTCAAAAGGATGGATTTCAATTGAAGTAACCCTATCCATTAATTTTTCAACTTTTCGATCATGAGCCTGAAACTCATTCTGAAAAATTGCCGTTGAGGCGGGGAGTTCGCCATCATATCTGCCTTCAACCTGATATCCCTGCGGGAGTGAAAGCAATTTGTGATACTTTCTGTTGGCATAAATAAATCTTGAACGTCTGTCTTTTGCACCCCATGGTTCGTTGCTTATCTCCCAAAATCTAATGAGTGATTGAAGAGGACTGTCTGCATAACTGTTCATATACGTTTGTCTCTGACTGGAGCATGAAAATGAAGACTGAAGGTAATAAAGCCCTATTCAAAAAGTAAAGAACAGTTGATGAGTTTTCAGTCTTTTCTCAAGATCCTCAACACTTAATTGCTCAGTAAGTTCAAATTGAAATATGGTATATTGCACGGATAGTGACAGGTATTATCTCCCCTGTAATCATAAAATAACTTATTTTATCCGAGGCGAAAACAATGCGGAATACCCCCCGTCCATAACGATATCGCTCCCTGTCATAAAGTCATTCTGGAGTAAAAAGTGTATTGCCGACCAGACATCTTCTACCGTTCCACAATGTCCCGTCAGATAGGCCTGGCTGTAGTCCGGTAGCTGGCCTGCATACTTTTTGCGGATCATTGGCGTATCAATCGTTGCGGGAGAAATGGAGTTAACCAGAATCTTTGGAGCAAACTCGACAGCACAAACTTTTGTCAGATTCACTACCGCTGCCTTGGCGCTGCTGTAGGCCACCATCCCCCGGCCCCCCACAGAGACCGTTGAGCTGGCGATATTAATTATCTTTGCAACAGAGCCAGTGCTCAACATACTTTCAGCCTCCAGTTTGCAGGCGTGAAAAGTGGGCAGGAAAATCTGGTGATAAGAATTGATAAGTTCTTCAGAAGTGATGTCAGGGATAGTTTTCCTTACCCCGGAGACTCCCGCGCAGTTGACTGCATAGTTAAGAGAGTCTATTTGGGAAAATGCATTTTTTGCTTCTTTCCAGTTTGAAAGATCGCATCTTATTTGCGTTATCGACTCATCAAGATCACAGGAAATAACATTATCAATCCCAGTAACACGAAACCCACGCTGATGAAGCTGCGTGGCAGCATGGCGACCGATACCACTGGCGTGGCCGGTAACAAGAATATGGTGTTTAATTATGTCAGCCTTAGCAATTGTTCAATTGCATGAAAGATACGTACCATCAAAGAGATTTATCAATCTTCCTTAGATTACCCGACGCGCAATCTCAGTCAAACGCCCAACGTTAAACCAGGAACTTTCTTCGGAGCATTCGCGTAATTATCATAAAATAAATACCGTTATTATCCTTCTTCTGTAATTTGATGGGGTATCACAGGATAATGCCATTACCGGGCCTGACTGAAACAGCGCCCTGCCAGAGGGTGCTGAACAGTAAAATAACGAGGTGTAATGCCGGTCACTCATGAACCAGTGCATGCTTCAGTCGAAAAGGCCAGTTCCCGAGGTAATGGCCCGGGGTATACAGCACCCTGCGCCGCTCATTGTGAAGCGAGTTGCCAATCACCACTTCACCTGCCACGCCGCAGAGCGACAGCTGGATATACGCTATCCCTGCCGCCAGTGGGCCAACGTCAGTAACCGATACCAAGAGTTGGCGGTGTGACACATACCCCGCCTGGTTCAGCACGTCGGCGACGGCGAGAACCATACAACCTGCGCCGCAGGCCGACTCGGATAATGTAATGAAGGGTCTGGCCTGAAACAGCCTGTCCATATCACCCAACAGGAGCATGGCCATCATTCTGGCCAGGTCCCGCGGGGTGAAGAACTGGGCGCGGTATTTATCGCCCAGTTCGAGCTGCATAAATATTTTACCCAGAAAATCACAGAACCCCGCCTCCAGGCCGTTGACCACGTGGACCAGCAGTTGTCCCATACGCATCACATCCGGCTTCTGATAGCCGCTGATGAACGAAGTTGCCTGCATTATCTGCCGTGGAGAAGCAGCGGAAATATTGTCCTCCATCCGCCACATTGTGCTGAATATGCTGCGCGCCGAAAAACGAAAAAAGCCAGTATCCGCAGGAAACGTAAAATTGCGAGTATGATATTGCTCACCTGGGACAGATCCTGGTCACCGGTTTTAGCGCCTGCTTGAAAAATAAGCATAAGTGCTCTCACCCTGCGCCCAAAAAAGAGTATCAGGACCTGATGGAATCGCCCTTTGCATCGAAATCCAGCTAGCTGAAGAGATTTTTAATCTTTATTTTCATGAAGTTGACATCACATCCCTTGGATGTCCTGCGCCAATAAATTTTTCGAAGTCCTCAATGAGTTTTTTATTGTTCACTTATGCAAACAGGTGGGATGCTCAGATCTTCCGGCAAACATCGCCAAATAAGGAGGCATGAATGATAATTAATGAAGAAAATAACCAATGGCGTATTTTTTATCGTAAAAATACTGGTGAGGATATAACTCTTGAAATGTCATCATTAGAACGCTGTCATTTAGAGGTCGAAGAATTAATGACGACCTTAAACTATATGATATGCATTGAAGAAAATGGTGAAAGAATAAAACGCTGGGACAGAGAAATCATTGCAAACTGCAATAAATGGTATATCTGTCGGCCAGATGATGTTGAAATACTGGGTGAATTAATAACAATAAATAAAGTCATCAGAAAGTAATACCCACTTTAGATAAAGCGTTAAGCAACGCACTGTAGCAGGCAACAGGTTCATTTTGAGCTGGGGAGTGTTTGTAGACCATCGCCGTACCCGGGCATTTGCCCACTATTTTTTGCACTATACCTTTCACAAATCTTACTTCATGAGCCAATAATGAAACCCATTTATAAATATCGGCTTCATCATTAAGGGTAAACACCAGCCCTTTAAATTTCTCAGCCTCCGAAACTGACTCCATTCCTTCTTCATTATGTATCCTTCTCTGTATCTCCATAAAATAAATTGTATTATTATCGATCACCATTCTTGATATCAAAAAGCCCCTTACATCTTTCTTGTTTATTACATCGAGATAGGGCCAGTTCAGTACTGTCCTGGAAATTTTATCATTGTCCATTTCAGTTTCATTCTGGGCAAACTCAGGAATTGCAACCAGCTCAGGCTCTCGTGAGTTTGATAATAAATTTTCTGGCGTGTACCACTCCAGTGACGTCATTCTCTGTGAACTGTTTTCCTTCAGGTAAATCATAGCATTCCACATATCACGAACAATTCCTTTCGACTCCATATATAACGTTTTTGCTTCATACTCGTTTACTGATGACATATACCCGATATCATTGCTTTCTCCGAAAGATTCATTGACAGTGTATGAAGAATGTGTTTTATTTTCATTTTTTGAACCTGTGACATATCTTGCTTTTTCCTTCCTTAATGGAACCACTACGCAACTGTCACCAAGGATCTCAAAAACAGACATTTCAACCTCCAGGCTTGATGCGCCTGAGTCAGGATTAAATGCATTATCGACGCTGAATATTTCGTCGGGGGTTTTTATCTTTCTGGCAGATACATTGTCCCAGGCTTTTTTACTCCCATCATCTGCCTTTTCGTCAACCAGATTACTGTTATCTCTGTCGAAGTTAACTGTATATCCTTCAGGTAAAGATACTCCTGTAACCGAAAGGCCTAAAAAGGACTTATTATCACTCAGCCAGAGTCCTTTGACTTTTATTCGTGCTTTTCCCTTAAACCAGGGGGCCACTTTAAGATAGGTTTCGCAACCTTCACTGCCGTCTAACTGACGCTGTATTCTATCCACAGCTTTCTGAGTAAATGCATCAAGAGCAAAAAAAGAAATAAAGGGAGCATCTTTATTATTCATTCTTTTTCTCAACTTAACATAAAATACTTTCTCACCTTCAATGTTTGCTTCTGAAAAAAGCCTGTTACATATTTCATTTTTTGAGTAGGTTAGAATAGTTCTCTTCAGTTCATCGGAGTTTCCATAGCAGCGATAAAAAAACTCAAGTGCAGGGATAATGATCTTGCCCGAATTATTACCTGAGAATTCGAGAAGGCAGCTTTTATCATCAGTTCTGTTTAATGGATAACAGGGAAAATCATAAGGCAAAGGAATACCTTCTTTGCTGGCCTTGTAAAATGAATTAATTCGCCATCCCTTATTTGCATAAGAAAAATCCACGTCAAATATTTTTTCTTCCATTATGCTTTCAGCTATACAAAGACCGTGCTGCCAGACACTACCGATCCTTAAAAAAGCCAAATCGGTCAATGAGCATTCCTGCTCACAATACTTATAAGAAAGTGTTCCATCGACTCGTATTTCCCGAAAAATCACTACCACTTTAGGCTGTTCGCCACTTCTTTGACTTTTTTTCAACGACCCGTACCACCACACAAGCCAGTTGGTATCAGAAGGAAGAGTCAATATGGACAAGCGTTCTGTCCTGTTAACTTTTTTTATTGCCACTCTTTCCATATGCTAAGTCCTTCAGCCGAAAATTACCGTTTTTTCTCACCTGAATTTATAACTATACAGACTGAGGCATATTGTCAACGCTATGATGATACCGGATATAAAAAGCGCTCCCGGGCGGGAGCGCTGTGGTGTAATTATGCGACCTTATTTCACAGTGAATGCAGACGAGTCGACCAGTTACCAAGATAATGACCTGGCGTCAGCAATACGCGACGCCGTTCGTCACACAATGCGTTGCCAATGACGACCTCACCGGCCACGCCGCAGAGCGACAGCTGGATATAGGCCATCCCCGCTGCCAGCGGATCGATATCCGTTGCGGAAACCCACAGATAGCGGTGCGACGCGTAGCCTGCCTGATTAAGAGCATCGGCGAAAGCCAGCACCATACAGCCAGCACCGCAGGCGGGTTCGCTGAGAGTGATAAAAGGCTTTTCATCAAACATTGCCTCCACATCCCCCAGTTGCAGCTGCGCCATCATTCTGGCCACATCCCACGGGGTGAAGAACTGGGCGCGGTATTTGTCGCCCAGGTCGAGCTGCATAAATACCTTACCCAGAAAATCACAGAACCCCGCCTCCAGGCCGTTGACGACGTGGGCCAGCAATTGCGCCATACGCATCACGTCCGGCTTCTGATAGCCGCTGATGATGCGCATGTACTTGCTCTCCCGCACGTCGCTGAAGCAGAGGCTATTCTCCAGGGCGATGACGCTGCAGCTGATGAAGTCCTCAAACACCCGGTGCCGGTGGTGGTAGCAGGCCGTCTGGTTAAAGAGTGAGATAAAGGCTTTCTCATGGTCGATGAGTCCGGTCATGCGTGTTCTCCATAAAAAAAGGGTACACGCCACCCGGTCAGGGGGAACGTGTTCCCCCGGGGGTATGTCAAGCGGCAGCAACCCTCTCAGGTTGCTGTCCGGCTGAGCATCCAGCCCTGTGGTTTAACCGCGAACGCCGCCGTAGCTGGCGGCCTCCGCGTTCAGCAGAAGCGGCATATCGCCCTCCGGCATCAACATCGGGTCGTCTGACCACACGTCCACGGGCAGGCCCTGATGGCCGTCCACGTGTTCGCCCTGGTCATAGCAGTCGTAACCCTGCACGCCGTTCACCGGTTCGCAGTAGCTGTGCCGGACCTGGCAGTCAAACACGGCGGATAACTCCCCGATAAGTTCGCCTGAAGGCGGATACCAGGGCGAGTCCAGCCATACCGTCAGGGCTCCGCCCTCGCTGCGCGCGTGGCGTACGTTGTGACCCGACGGCCAGACCATGCCGTACAGACGTTCGTACAGGCTCGCCTGGGTGGACATCCCGCTCAGCAGACTGCCGTTGCCGTTAATCTCGGCGGCAAGCCGCGTCGGAATCACCAGCAGCATGTCGCAGGGGGGCGCGTATTCAGGCAGAACGGCCAGCCGCTCCCAGCACTCGCCGGCATCGATGTTGTCAGACAGGCCGACAACCCCGAACCAGTCGGCATACTGACGCCGCAGTATCGGGCGCATCACCTGCTGCGCGGCGGCGGGAAGGTTGTCCCACCGGAGCGCCCCCAGCCCCGTCTGGTGGTAGAGCCGCTCCGTCTCGCGGATTGTCTCCCCGTTGAGAGGGACATCCCGGCGAAGCAGGCCCAGCCACTGCTCGAACGCCTGGTTGGGTGAACTGGCGGGGCCGGTTCCCAGGGGTATCAGCGGCGGATACGGGCGATACTCCGTCGTACTGGTGGGTTTCAGTATCCCCGCGCAGCCGGCCAGGAACAGCCGGATACTCTGCTGGACCGCGTGACGGTAGCGCGGTACTTCCGCGCCGGTCACCCACTCCAGCAGGATGTCGATACAGACGGATTTTCCGCTGAACTCCAGGCGATTTGTGCACCATTCAGACATAGTGAATACCTCTTCTTTCAGATTGAGCTAAAAAAAAGAGGGCACCGTCCCGCGAGGAAAGGTGCCCTCACGGGATGGTCAGATTAGTCAGTTAAAGCGGCAGCGCAGGGTTGCCATCTGCCCGGCCAGCAGGCTGGCCGCGCGGAACGCGTCCCGGCGACGGCGGTAGTGCCCGGCAGCCGTATTCAGCGTGCCGTAGCGATACTCCGCGGCATGCCAGCCGGTACGGAAGGTCACCTGGCCCCGCCAGGTGCCATCCTTCGCGCGAAACGCCCGGGCCCGGAAGGCCTGGTGTCCCGAACGGTTGCGTATCCAGGGGCCTTCGGCCGGGGCATGTCGCAGGGGCAGAAGCCGGTCAGAGAGCCGGGAATACGCCCTGGTTATAACCAGGTAAAGTCGGTGGCCAGTCAGGCCCGGTCGAAAGGTTACTATCTGCACAGGGTATCTCCTCAGATAAATGGGAATACCCTGCCCGGTGACGGGAAGCGGTATTCCCGTCAGGGTGAACTGAACCTCAACCGCGGCTCAGCGTTCAGCCATGCAACTGCCGGGAAACCGGCTCAGTCGCACAGCATGTCGTCCTCTGGCCCGTCGCCCGGCCATTCGGCCTGCAGGCCTGCCTCCCAGGCGATGGCCCATACTACGGGGGACAGCATAAACCCCCGCCGGCACAGCACCGCGAACAGCAGGCGGCAATGCCCCGGCCACCAACGCCCCTCCCGACGACCGTGTGTCATCAGGAAAGCCGTCTCACTCAGCAGGAACATCGCCTCGCCGTGCTCAGAGCTCGCGCGTGAAGGGCGGGTAGTCATAAGCATCGAAGCCCGGCGCAGGTCACGGTGAATAATCCACAGCTCGCGGATATCCGCCCGCCATAACCTGAACCCGTGCTTTGCCGTGGTCAGGGTATCAGCGGCCAGGGCCTGAAGGTGTAGAGTCAGTGTATGCATGGTGTCTCCGGTTGAACGTAAATCGTCAGCGGGGACACCACTCCCCGGCGGGTAAGGGCTCCCCGCCGGAAGGTGAATAAGAGAAAAGTCGGTAAATTAATGGTCGCCGGGCCACAGCGTTTTCAGCGTCGCAAGGCGAGCCGCCTGTCGATGTGCTGTGCGCATGGCCTCAGCCCGGGTGGCAAATGTCCCGCAGTCACAGCAACGGGCGACAGGTGCATCATGGTCTGGCGAACATCGCCGGGTAATCACGTAAGCATGAAAACCATTGCCATCGTACCCGGCTTTCGCCCGGTACTCCTGCAGGCCGGAAAGGGATGTTAACCAGGGTGATTTTCTGAACCGGGCCTTCAGCCGGGGACATTCCGCGGCCACGCGGGCAGCAACAGAACGCACCAGGCTTGCCGGCAGCGCCAGTTCATCAAAAAAAGCACGCAGTGAAGACATCGCGTTTCTCCGCAAAAAAAAGGGAGAAATGCCTGCCCGGGCGGGAAGCGATTTCCCCGCAGGACAGTGGCTGACAGACGTCAGAGTGTGAAATGAAACCTTCATCACCGGGTGGGGTGATATCCGTTCTCAAAGGGTAAACGGATGTACCGCCAGAAGCTGGCTGCCTCTTTCAGGCTACGAGGCATTTTGATCACCCGAAGGCGTTTCTCTCAGATCAACGAAACATTGGCTGGTAACCACCCGAAGGCGCTTCTCTCAGGCTACGGAAGCATTGGCTGGTTGTCGTGAGACAACGGATAAGCCTGCTCATTTTCAAATCAAAACAGCAGGCTGTCAAGCCATTCACCTGAAACGAAACACGTGAAAACCCTCCCGGGTCGTTATCGTAAAAAAGGAAGGACGCTCGTAAGCCGGAGATATTTGCCTGCCAGGGCTGCATGACGTGAGCAGAAAAAGAATGCTCTCAAAAATACAGCCGTTAACGCTGTAAATATATTAACCTCGCGGCCTGGCATGGTAAGAGGATGGCGTTATTCATAAATCGTTGCTCGGTTGCTGTTCACCGCAACCGAAGCGTGAACTTAATATACGCCGTTGCCGCGGACACAATGCCACCGGCTTCAGCCAAAGAAGGAAGGTCGCGATGATTAATTTTTCTAGATCATTAGTTTTGAGTTTTCTTGTTTTAAGCGCAGCCGCATCCGCAGAAACCTGCCCTAAAATTATCTCTGCGATCAGCCAAGGAAAAACACTGGCTCAGATTGAAGTCCCGGCGAACGTTAAAATAGATGTTTCCGGTGAAAAACAGACCGTCAATACCGACAGAACAGTCATGCTCTTCGAGGGTGATTCCCGGCTTGCAGTCACCTTCGCGTCGGGGGAAACCATGAAGATGCAGTCGGATGTTATCAAAATCAAATCTTGCATCTCCGATAAGATCCTGCCGCAAAAACAGGTCCACCCTTAGCCTGTCGGCAACCCAGACTTAAATGCGGTTGGCAGTTGAAGAAGCACATCCCGTGTTTTGGTGTTTTAATGGGCAATCAACATACGGTGGATTGCCCATATATTATCCCTCAGGGCTGGACGAGGAGATCATCCAGCACTGTGCGGTCAGTACCCAGATGCGTATCCGGACAATAAAAAATCAGATCCAGCTGCGTATGCGCATAAATCTGATGGGCGGTGTTTGCCTGGAGACAAAATACATCCCCCTTTCTGACCGGAAAATGGCGTCTGTTCTGCACGACCTCCCCCACCCAATCCGCAAGATAAATAACGCCCTCCCCATCCAGAATCGAATACCACTCATCGCCCTGAGTATGCACGTGGCTGCTGACTTTCGCCCCTTTGTCCATTCGCGTGCCAAAAGCATTCATCTCACTGCCATTCTGCAGACGGGCAATTCGAATGCCGGCCACAGGATCGTAAACGGCGTTCTCGATCCCCTGATAAAAATTTTGCATCATTCATCCTGACTGAGTGCTCTGTGAAGTAATAAAGAACGGCGTCATATTTGCTGACTTCAGACCCTGGTCGCAGAAAACCGGTCGTAAAAGCATAGATTTTTTCGTACAGCGTACCGATTGAATGCAGCCCTGCGATTGCCGTGCTGTATGTCCGTACGCAAGCAATGATAGCCACCCGTTCAATGTCTGTCTGCTCAATCCTCTATCTGACGTCTTCAGGAGTGGAAATGTCATTTCTGACCCTTCTAGCCAACACATGGCGTAGCCGCTCTGTTTAGGTATACATTCTCCTGGTGATACGCAGGGCAATTTCATCAGGCCATAAGGAAAGGAGGTTCCCCTTCTTTCCTTCCTTTATCAGAAGCTGACCCGGAAACCAGCGTTCCCCATCACAGGCGACTCCACATGCTCGCCTTTGCGATAGTTCGCTTCAAGGTAGACTGAAGCGTTACGGGTGAGCTGCGACGTGACGCCCAGACCATACCGCCCGGTTGTGCCGGAAAAATCGTTATTGAAGTTGTAGGCATCATTCATTCTGACGTTGTTATTGTTATCAAATTCATGTTCTACAGGGCTTTGTTGAATAATTCGGATTTAGATAAAAGCGCCTCCCGTCGCTGACTTCATCAGACAATCCGCACACTTTCTGGCATCCCTGCGCGCGTCATTTTGTTCAAGGCACGGATCATGGACATAGCTTCTCCAACCTGCGCATCATAATCCCGCAGCGTAAGATACCCACCGAACAGTTGTTTAACACGGTACATCGCCGTTTCTGCCACAGAACGCCGGTTGTAAGCCGTGTGCCATTTCCAGTACGCATTACTCCCCGTCAGACGCTGCCTCGCCACCGCCTGATTTCTGTCGGCATACTCCGCCGGCCAGTAACCGGCACGCGTTCGCGGCGGAATTAATGCCTTAATTTTCTTGCGCCTCAGCTCGTCGTGGCACCGTTTTGTGTCATAAGCCCCGTCGGCGCAGGCGACCCTAATTTTCCTGTGCGTCTGACGGATCAGGCCCGGGAATGCCTCTGCATCCGTCACATTGTTCAGGGAAAGGTCAGCGCAGATAACCTCATGCGTACCGGCGTCTACCGCCAGGTGCAGATTACGCCAGACGCGGCGTTTTTCCTGGCCGTGTTTTTTCACCTTCCACTCACTCTCACCGAAGACTTTTAATCCGGTGGAGTCGATAACCAGATGGGCTATTTCGCCGCGCGTGGGGGTCTTGAACGGGATACTGACGGACTTAGCCCGCCTGCTGGCGCAGGAGTAATCCGGGCAACGGAGCGGGAGCTTCATCAGGGTAAAAAAATAGATTCAATGAACCCCTGCGCGGAGCGCAGCGTGAGGCGAAAAACGCGTTTGAGCATCAGTACGGTAGAAATAGCGAGCTCAGAATAACGTTGAGGACGACCACGTGAAGACGCGTTGGGCTCGTCATACCAGGCCTGGACGGCCGACACATCAAGCCAGAATGTCAGTGAACCCCGGTTGACGAGCGCCTTGTTGTAGTCAGCCCAGTTGGTGATTTTGAACGTTTGTTTTGCCACGTGATACCGCTACAGGATCAGGATTGTGGTGATCTGATCCTGGCTACGGCCAAAAATTCGATTTATTCAACAAAGCCCGTATCCCGGTCCCGGACTCGTCGGAACAATCGCTGGCTGAATTGCCAAAACACATGATATGGAACTTATGGATCACCGGCAAAAACGTCGATTTGTTAAGAATGCAATAATATTGTCGATGTTTGGCCCCATAAAATTAAGTGCATCAAGGGTTTCCCGCCAGCACGTTATCGGGGCGTCAGCGGTTACACTGCAGCCATTATTGTTTGCGTCGGGGAAATGCAGCGCAATGGCTCCTGCAATCATGACCAGCAAATCCGGTTTAAAGTCTCTGATGAACGCCAGATACCTCAGCAGATGCACTTCAGAGCCAAACGCATCGGCATCAACGATACATAGCGTTTTATCTGCGGCAATAAAATACTGCCGGGCCAGCTCTGTGGCGCCTTGCTCAAAACACCATGAAGATGTCCGGACACAGATGTTGCCCCGGTTCAGTCGGTTTTCAGTCTGCCACGGCATGACTTCTGCCCTCAAAAAAGATGTTCAATGTGCTCAGGCTCAGAAATAAATAGTGCGATTGCACCTGTACTATCAGACATACCTTATCATTGATATCAGGCCGAAAAAAACAGTGCGTTCCATCAGAACCACAGGCTGTAAAGCACTGCCAATATATACTACCGTTCCAACACCAATGTCCGAAAAATGTCTGAAATTGCATATAGTAAGGTCTGGCTTTGAGAGGGGAATTCTCTCGCAGAGAGTTATAAATACCCTTTACACCTTACCGATACAACATATTAAAGATAACAACAATCAGCTTTAAGATTTTTCTTTGCGGCATGGCAAATTGCCCCAACCTGAAGACGTTCACATAATGGTCCACTGAAGCGGTGATACATTGAGGCACACAATCGTCATTTTAAAGAATCGTCTGATGACTTGTCTGAATATCAGTTTTAGTCTGCCGAAGGGGTTGTATTAAATTCTCACGCCGCCCTATACTGTTTCCCAGGCAATCCTGTCTTATTTGCCTTTATCGTAATGCTGAAGCATACCTGGAGTGTGTTATTGACCGACCTCCCCGCTCTCTTCTGGGCGGGATTTTTTTGACAGTTTAATGCTGTGATGACAACAGCTGAACAGCCTGGCTCTCGGCCACCGTATAATCCCCGTTTGCAATACTCTTTTTAAATTCACAGATAGCATCCTGACAGCGGGTATGATGCTGATGCATCTCCTCGATTCTCTGGATACAGGTTTCAAGGTGAGGGGGTATACCGCTGGCTATATTTCTTTGTCGGGACAGGATGAGCAAAGCCATATATTCAGCAAAAAAAATTTTCGGGATTTCAGGCAACTTACCATTAACCTGCAATCCTCTGCTCTGTCGGGATAAGCGAGAACGTCCTTTTCAACGCACAGTAATAAATTCTTTAACCGATCGGATATACTACTCCAGATGTTAATGCTTTCATTAATGGCGGTTGCACAAACCATGGTGGCACAATAGACCGCGACGGTAAAGAGCATGATAAACATGCTTGCCTGTGGGTGAAGTGTAGTCCAGCGACTGATATCGGAAGAAACAAACATAATCCAGAGAATAAACAGGCTCAGCATAAAAATGCCCAGTCTTAATGCACTTCTGATTAAGCGTAGTCTTTTTAATTTCTGCATCTGTTTCCCCTTTCTTCTGAAGGACAGGAAAAACCTACAAATCCATCGTAAACCGACCAACATGAGTGTAGAGGTGGCGTGCAGTGCTGGCCGCCCGGTTCAGCCAGAACCTTCGACCAGCCCACTCCTTTCCCATCCAGCCTGATAATTTCAGGCAGCGCTTTGTTGATCCCATTGTTTCGTTGAGGTTCTGCAACAAAAAGATCTTCCATCTGACTACACACAACAGCGCGATATAATATCATCGGCTAATCTTAATGAGCATTGGCACGGCTTTCCTTATCTGATGAAAAAAGACAGATCCATTATGCAGTAAAAAGCTTAACCGCCAATAAAGAAAGGTCTCAGAAACAAAATATCGACTCATAATGCATTGCATCACCTCCTTTGCACTTTTGTAATGAACCGTCGACAGTTCATTCAACAGCGCACTATCAAGATAATGTATCGGGTATTCTGCCAGGGCCCCGTATCTGTCGATATCTCTCCAGCCTTGCCCCATTGATTTCCAGTCCAGCCACTGATTTTTTAAAAAATTACGTTTACGGACAGACAATTTTACCGGCATTACGGTTTGCAGCAAAGCAACGGAACACATGGCCACTGTCGAGTATTTATTTCCTGCCAGATACGGGGATGTCACGACATTGGCCACAGATAAAGGGGTTTTATCAGGAAGACAGGCACAAATCATCGCCAGCATCAGACGATCATGGGGATTATCACCGAGCCAGACGACAACGGGACGATTTTCTTCAGCTAACTGCCGTAGCTTATTTTTGTATTCACAGAATTCACTGGAGAGTTTAAATTCGATATCGGGTGTTATCCACCACTGTGTTCTCCAGATGCTTTTCCACAATCTGCATCGTAAAGCTCCCGCTCTCTCCGCATCGCTAAGCGGACCAAAGCTAAAATCATCCAGGACAGCCATTACTTCGTTAGATTTATCCAGTTGTAAGTCGTGAAGATAAAGTAACCCCGCTGCATCTTCCCCCGACGTAATATATAAGCCATTCATCTGTAATCACTCTCGATATAAAAATAACATCAGTACTCATGGTTCAAAGCAAAGAACCGGGGCTGCTACACCCCAGTTAAAATATCGCATATGCTAATTAGTGCCAGTGAACAGTAAACTCACTTTCATATTCGATTGGTCCTGCACCCTGGAAGCGCATTTTCGCCCAAACATTACACGACGCCCCTAAATCCATATGGGTTGTCGATATGTGTGCAGAAACTTTAGCTCCTTTTTCGGTGAGTTCTATTTCCCCTGGATTAATGTTCACACCAATGCCTAATGAATCACAGTCCCCGTCGCGGTTAACTTTAACCAGTTCCAGTTCATCGGGTCTGATGCTTTTATCAACTTCATTGGTCCCTTCAAATAAAATTGTCGCTTCAGCAGTAATGTTTCCGCCCCCGTCAGCTACATCCACTGTAGATGGGCTGACAGTCGTGGTGATAACTGTTCCCCTTGGCGGTGGCGCTGGTTTAAATGTCACCTGCTTCGATGCATGATATCCGTTCCAATCAACCGCAATGGTATAGGTACCTGCAGTATCAGACCAGAAATCTATAGCAGCAGTTCCATCTCCCCGCGTTTTCATCGGGTTTGTGTTGCCAAAGTAATGCACTTTATCAGGGCTGGCGGATACCGTAATTTTCTCCCCCTGAACGTTAGCCCCATTATCTGTTAAGTGGGCACGCACAGTATTATGATGGCCAGCGTTCGTACTGTCAGAGCCGTCCTCACTGACCTGACCATTATCACTAAGCACTTCAAGTGATAAGACATAATGGTGTGGTGCGGTAAAATTGACATCCTTCGTCACCGCCGCCGTGCTACCCACCTGCGCTGTCACCGTGCTGACCCCGGCCTTCGTGCTGGTCAGGGTTACCGTTGCGGTA
>NZ_BCTL01000013.1 GCF_001571265.1 Cedecea neteri NBRC 105707 = ATCC 33855
CGTTCACGTGATCTGAACGTACAGGGGAAACAGGATCACAGGTGAACGGAACCTTAACCTATCTTTCATAGATAAAGGCTCTTTATGCCGAAGAACCTTCCCCCTCCCCTCTACAAAAACCATCAAAAACACTATATGTTGCGTGGTTGCAAATTATTAAATCAACATCTAGTATTTCTCTCAGTAAGAACACACCACCCGTGGGCAGCAAACTGCGGCGTTCCATTATTCTAAAGGGAAATACGAATCATGCGTATTACTATTTACACTAAAGATGATTGTGTTCAGTGCCATGCCACAAAACGGGCTATGGAGAGCCGGGGTTTTGCCTTCGAGATGATCAATCTCGACCTCAATCCGGAAGCGGCAGATGACCTGAGAGCCAAAGGCTTCCGCCAGCTGCCGGTGGTGGTCACCGAAGCGGAAAGCTGGAGCGGTTTTCGCCCGGATATGATCAATCGCCTCTGCGTTGCCGCCAGCGTATGAGCACCCTCGTCTACTTCTCCAGCGAGTCGGAAAACACCCTGCGTTTTATCGAACGCCTTGGGTTGCCCGCCTTGCGCATTCCTCTCGAGGTAAAAGCACGCCTGGAAGTGACGGAACCCTACATTTTAATCGTGCCCAGCTATGGCGGCGGCGGCATTGCCGGGGCGGTACCACCGCAGGTGATCCGCTTCCTTAACAACCCGAAAAATCGGGCGCTGATCCGCGGCGTGATTGCCAGCGGCAACCGCAGCTTTGGCGAAGGGTTTTGCCGGGCCGGGGACGTCATCTCACAGAAATGCCAGGTGCCTTATCTCTATCGTTTTGAGCTACTGGGCACCCCGCAAGACATCGACAACGTGCGTAAGGGAGTAAGCGAATTTTGGCAACGACAGAAGCAGTCCGTTTAGCGACGGAGAGCGTGGACTACCACGCCCTCAACGCCATGCTCAACCTCTATGACAAAGAGGGAAACATCCAGTTTGATAAAGACAAACAGGCCGTGGAAAGCTTCTTCGAGCAACATGTGCTGCCGCACACCGTCAGTTTCCCCAACCTGCAGGCGAAGCTGGACTACCTGGTGGCCGAGCAGTATTACGACGAAACCGTGCTGACCCGCTACTCCCGCCAGTTCGTCCTTGAACTCTTTGACCGCGCCCACGGCAGCGGCTTCCAGTTCCAGACCTTTTTAGGCGCGTGGAAGTATTACACCAGCTACACGCTGAAAACCTGGAACGGGAAGCAGTATCTGGAACATTTTCCGGATCGCGTTTGCATGGTAGCGCTGACTCTGGCGCAGGGAGATGAGCAGCTTGCCACCCGCCTGATGGAAGAAATGCTAAGCGGCCGTTTTCAGCCCGCGACGCCGACGTTCCTCAACTGCGGCAAGAAGCAGCGGGGAGAGCTGGTTTCCTGCTTCCTGCTGCGCATCGAAGACAATATGGAATCGATTGGGCGCGCGGTAAATTCGGCGCTTCAGCTTTCCAAACGCGGCGGCGGCGTAGCGTTTCTGCTCTCCAACCTGCGTGAAGCAGGGGCGCCCATCAAACGCATTGAAAACCAGTCATCGGGCGTGATCCCGGTCATGAAGATGCTGGAAGACGCGTTTTCCTACGCCAATCAGCTTGGCGCTCGGCAGGGCGCAGGCGCGGTTTACCTGAACGCTCACCACCCGGATATCCTGAGTTTCCTCGATACCAAGCGGGAAAACGCCGACGAAAAAATCCGTATTAAAACGCTGTCGCTTGGCGTCACGATCCCGGATATCACCTTCCAGCTCGCCAAAACCAATCAGCAGATGGCGCTGTTTTCGCCTTATGACGTGGAGCGAATCTACGGCAAGCCGTTTGGCGACATCAGCGTCAACGATCTTTATCAGCAGATGGTGGACGACGACCGTATCCGTAAAAGCTGGATTAACGCCCGTGATTTCTTCCAGACGCTGGCGGAGATCCAGTTTGAGTCCGGCTACCCGTACATCATGTTTGAGGACACGGTTAACCGGGCCAACCCGATTGCCGGGCGCATCAACATGAGCAATCTCTGCTCGGAAATTTTGCAGATAAACAGCGCCTCGACCTATGACGAAAACCTCGATTACGCGCAGACTGGCAAAGATATCTCCTGCAACCTCGGCTCGCTGAACATCGCCCATACAATGGACTCACCTGATTTTGGCCGCACGATAGACACGGCTATTCGCGGCCTGACGGCGGTGTCTGATATGAGCCATATTCGCTCGGTGCCGTCGGTCGAAGCCGGGAATGCCGCCTCCCACGCCATTGGCCTCGGGCAAATGAACCTGCACGGCTATCTGGCGCGCGAAGGCATTGCCTACGGCTCAGCGGAAGGTCTGGATTTCACCAATATGTATTTCTACACCATCACCTGGCACGCGCTTCGCGCTTCCAACGCATTGGCCCGCGAGCGGCAGCAGCGTTTCGCCGGCTTTGAACAATCGCGCTATGCCAGCGGCGAATACTTCCAGCAGTACCTGGAACAAACATGGGAACCAAAAACGGAGAAAGTTCGGGCGCTGTTCGCCGGGGCGGGGATTGCGATTCCAACCCGCGAACAGTGGCAGCAGCTCAGCGACGACGTGCGCGAATATGGCCTGTACAATCAGAATCTGCAGGCCATCCCGCCGACGGGGTCTATCTCTTATATCAACCATGCAACCTCGAGCATTCATCCGATTGTGTCCCGGATTGAGATCCGTAAAGAGGGTAAAACCGGGCGCGTGTACTATCCCGCGCCGTTTATGACCAACGACAATCTTGAGTTTTACCAGGACGCCTACGACATCGGCCCGGAAAAAATCATCGACACCTACGCCGAGGCCACCCGACACGTTGACCAGGGGCTTTCGCTGACGCTGTTCTTCCGCGATACCGCCACCACCCGCGACATTAATAAAGCGCAAATTTATGCCTGGAAGAAAGGCATTAAGACGCTCTATTACATTCGTCTGCGGCAGTTGGCGCTGGAAGGCACCGAGGTGCAGGGCTGCGTGTCCTGCGCGCTATAACGCGAAGTACCACGCGAAAGTACAAGGAAAGAAAATGACGCAACTGACGCGCGTAAGCGCCATCAACTGGAACAAAATCGAGGACGAGAAAGACCTCGAGGTCTGGAACCGCCTGACCAGCAACTTCTGGCTGCCGGAGAAGGTGCCGCTCTCTAACGACATTCCGGCCTGGCAATCGCTCAGCGGCCAGGAACAGCAGCTCGTGATCCGCGTGTTCACCGGGCTGACGCTGCTGGACACCATTCAAAATACCGTAGGCGCTCCGGCGCTAATGGCCGATTCACTGACCCCGCACGAAGAGGCGGTAATGTCGAATATCAGCTTTATGGAGGCGGTGCACGCCCGCTCCTACAGTTCGATATTTTCCACGCTCTGCCAGACCAAAGACGTGGATGCCGCCTACGACTGGAGCGAGCAAAACGACGCCCTGCAGCGCAAAGCCGCGATTATTCTGGGCCACTATCGCGACAACGATCCGCTGAAAAAGAAGATTGCCAGCGTGTTCCTCGAATCGTTCCTGTTTTACTCCGGCTTCTGGCTGCCGATGTATTACTCCAGCCGGGGTAAGCTGACCAACACAGCCGATCTCATCCGGCTTATCATTCGCGATGAGGCTGTACACGGCTATTACATCGGCTACAAGTATCAGAAAGCACTAGCCCAGCAGAGCGCGGAACGCCAGGCCGAGCTGCAAAATTTTGCCCTCGATTTGCTGATGGATCTCTACGATAACGAGCTGGCCTACAGCGAAACGCTTTACCGCGAACTGGGCTGGGAAGACGAGGTAAAAGCGTTTCTGAGCTACAACGCCAACAAGGCGCTGATGAACCTGGGTTACCAGGCACTGTTCCCGGCAGAGATGGCGGAAGTTAACCCGGCCATCCTCGCCGCGCTGTCGCCGAATGCCGATGAGAACCATGATTTCTTCTCCGGCTCCGGCTCCTCTTACGTGATGGGCAAAGCGGTGGAAACCGAGGATGAGGACTGGGATTTCTAGTAGTCTGGCCGCTGAGCATTTTTGCGAGGTGGCCTATGTCGTTATTTCGTTGTTCTGTTTTGGCGCTGCTATGCGGCAGCGCACCCTTAGCCTTTGGCGCCCCGCTGCTGCTGGACACGGCACAGCTGGCGCACAGCAAGCAAGAGATTAGCCAGCAAAACCCTGAGCTCATGCCCGCCTGGCGGGCCCTCAAACATAAAGCCGACCAGGCGCTTATTCATCCACTCTACAGCATCACCCAAAAAAGCCCCGGATCTCCGGCGGGCGATCCTCATGAATATTACAGCTTTTCGGACTACTGGTGGCCTGACCCAAAAGCCCCCGACGGCCTGCCGTGGGTGAGAAAAGATGGTCAGATAAACCCTGCGGCGGTCGGCAAGCAAAGCGATAAAGCCCGGCTAAACGGCATGACCGACGACGTCTGGAACCTGGCGCTGGCCTGGCAGCTTTCCGGCAACGCGGCATATGCGGCAAAAGCCCGCCAGCAACTGGTGAACTGGTTTATCACGCCGGAAACCCGAATGACGCCGAATCTGGCTAATGCCCAGAGCATTCCAGGGCGAAAAGGCGTGCGCGGTACCGGCATTCTCGACGGACGCGGCTTTGTGCGGCTGATCGACGCTATTGAACTGCTGCACGATGGCGGCCAGTTGGACGATAAAACCTGGCGTTCACTCAGGCAGTGGTATCGCGATTATTATCAGTGGCTGACCACCAGCGAAAACGGCAAAAAAGAGGCCGCGGCCGAAAATAACCACGGCACCTGGTATGACGTTCAGGCCGCCGCCATTGCCCTGTGGCTGGGGGATAAAGACGCGGCAAAACAGCGTTTGATTTCTGCCACCCAGCGTATTCCAGTTCAGTTTGACGCCAAAGGCGTGCCGGTGACGGAAATTGAGCGGACGCGCTCCTGGCATTACAGCAACTTTATTCTGGATGCCTGGAACCCGTTAGGGTTACTGGGTGAAAAGGTTGGGGTCAACGTCTGGCAGGCGAAAAGCGGCGAGCACAGCCTGCATAATGGCTACCTGTATATCGCCGGATTTGTCGATAGCCAGACTCCGTGGCCTTACCCCAATATGGAGCCGTTCAAGCCTGATGAGGCGCTGGAAAATATTGTCACGGCCGCACATGCCTGGCGGGAAAATAATACCTTCCAGGACAAGGCAAAATGGCTGCTAAATCGAAATAAAACTGCCGTTATAAACTTAATAGCAAAACCGTAATATTCCTGTCATTTCAGCCTGAATGCATCCCATTCAGGCTGAATATTCTCCACGTTGACAAAAAATATCTCACCGCATTAATTACCGCTCAGCCCAGCGCTCACGGGAAACGCCATCCACAATTCACGCAAGGATATTTCCATATCACAAAATCGAGGGTTGCCTCAGATTCTTAGTATGTTAGGGTATATACAGGTCAATATTTCCACCAGGAATCATCTATAAATAAATCAAATACAGGAAGCCGTATATTGCATGGCAATTAAATTAGAAGTGAAGAATTTATATAAGGTATTTGGCGAACATCCACAGCGCGCATTCAAATACATAGAGAAAGGCATTTCCAAGAGTGAATTACTGGAAAAAACGGGTCTGTCGCTTGGCGTAAAAGACGCCAGTCTGGCCATTGAAGAAGGCGAGATTTTTGTCATCATGGGGTTATCCGGTTCAGGAAAATCCACCATGGTTCGCCTTCTCAATCGCCTGATTGAACCCACCCGTGGACAGGTACTGATTGACGGCATTGATATTGCCAAAATATCAGAATCAGAACTCCGCGAGGTGCGCAAAAAAAAGATCGCAATGGTCTTCCAGTCCTTTGCTTTAATGCCACATATGACGGTGTTAAATAATGCTGCCTTCGGAATGGAGCTGGCAGGAATTCCGGTCAAAGAACGGCATGAAAAAACGCTTGATGCGTTGCGTCAGGTCGGGCTTGAGAATTATGCCCATGCTTATCCTGATGAATTGTCCGGCGGCATGCGTCAGCGCGTAGGTTTAGCCCGTGCGCTGGCCATTAATCCAGACATATTACTTATGGATGAAGCATTCTCCGCGCTCGATCCTTTAATTCGTACCGAAATGCAGGACGAATTAATTAAGCTACAGGCAAAACATCAGCGCACCATCGTGTTTATTTCCCACGATCTTGATGAAGCCATGCGTATTGGCGATCGCATTGCCATTATGCAGGGAGGCGAAGTGGTACAGGTCGGCACGCCGGATGAAATCCTTAATAATCCGGCCAACGATTACGTACGGACCTTCTTCCGCGGCGTAGACATCAGCCAGGTGTTTAGCGCCAAAGATATTGCCCGCCGCAGCCCGGCTGGCCTGCTGCGTAAAACCACAGGCTTCGGGCCACGCTCGGCGCTTAAGCTGCTGCAGGATGATGACCGCGAATATGGCTATGTCATTGAGCGTGGACAGAAATTCCTTGGGATTGTCTCCACCGATTCGCTGAAAGCGGCGCTGGCGGCCGGTGAAGGCCTGGACCATGCGTTTCTGGCCTCACCAGAGGCGGTTTCCGCCGAAACCTCACTGAGCGATCTGCTCTCTCATGTCGGCCAGGCCCCGTGCGCGGTGCCGGTAGTCAGTGAAGAGGGGCAATACGTGGGCATCATCTCAAAAGGGGTGCTGCTTCAGGCATTAGATCGTGAGGGGGCAAATCAATGAGTGACGCAACAAATCCGTGGGATACCGGCAGCGCGGCGGCAGACGTCGCAACCAATCAGGCCGCAAGCTCTGCAGACGCGTGGGGCGCTCCGGCGTCAGATGCAGCCAGCAGCGGAGGCGCAGACTGGCTGAATTCCGCACCGGCAGCGGCACCTGAGCATTTTAATATTCTCGATCCGTTCCATAAAACGCTGATCCCGCTCGACAGTTGGGTAACGCAGGGGATCGACTGGGTGGTGACCCACTTCCGCCCGGTGTTCCAGGGCATTCGCGTGCCGGTGGATTATATTCTTAGCGGCTTCCAGCAGCTGCTGTTAGGTATGCCAGCGCCGGTGGCGATTATCGTCTTTGCGCTGATTGCCTGGCAGATGTCCAGCCTCGGCATGGGCGTCGCCACGCTGATCTCGCTGATTGCCATCGGTGCGATTGGCGCGTGGTCTCAGGCGATGGTAACCCTGGCGCTGGTGCTGACCGCCCTGCTGTTCTGTATGGTCATCGGCCTGCCGCTTGGGATCTGGCTGGCGCGTAGCGAACGGGCGGCGAAGATTATTCGCCCGCTGCTGGATGCGATGCAGACCACCCCGGCGTTCGTTTATTTGGTGCCTATCGTGATGCTGTTCGGCATCGGTAACGTGCCGGGCGTGGTGGTGACGATTATCTTCGCCCTGCCGCCGATTGTGCGCCTGACTATCCTCGGGATTAAGCAGGTGCCGGCAGATTTGGTCGAGGCCGCTCGCTCATTCGGCGCCAGCCCGCGCCAGATGCTGTTCAAAGTCCAGCTCCCGCTGGCAATGCCGACCATTATGGCCGGGGTTAACCAGACGCTGATGCTGGCGCTGTCGATGGTGGTTATCGCCTCGATGATTGCCGTGGGCGGACTCGGCCAGATGGTTCTGCGCGGCATTGGCCGCCTCGATATGGGCCTGGCTACGGTCGGTGGCGTGGGGATCGTGATCCTCGCCATTATTCTCGACCGCCTGACTCAGTCCATTGGGCGCGATTCCCGCTCCCGTGGCAACCGCCGCTGGTACACCACCGGCCCGCTGGGTCTTGTGACCCGTCCCTTCATTAAATAAGCCAGGCGGCGGCTTCGGCCGCCCCTCGCCCCATCACCATTAAAAAGGAATAACGATGCGACACAACGCTATTTTAGCCACAGCTCTTGCGACACTCGTTACCACCAGCGCTTTTGCCGCAGACCTGCCGGGCAAAGGCATCACCGTTCAGCCGATACAGAGCACCATCTCTGAGGAAAGCTTCCAGACGCTGCTGGTCAGCCGCGCGCTGGAAAAAATGGGCTACACCGTGAATAAGCCAAGTGAAGTGGACTATAACGTCGGCTACACCTCTATCGCCTCCGGCGATGCCACCTTTACCGCCGTTAACTGGCAGCCACTGCATGATGATATGTACGCCGCCGCGGGCGGTGACAAGAAATTCTACCGCGAAGGGACCTTCGTGACCGGCGCGGCTCAGGGTTACCTCATCGATAAGAAAACCGCCGATCAGTACCACATTACCAACATTGAGCAGCTAAAAGACCCAAAAATTGCCAAACTATTCGACAGCAACGGCGACGGCAAAGCCGACATGATGGGCTGTACGCCGGGCTGGGGCTGTGAGGCAGTGATTAATCACCAGAATGAAGCCTACAAGCTGGCGAACACCGTGACCGTTAACCACGGCAACTACTCGGCGATGATGGCCGACACTATCGCGCGTTTCAAAGAAGGTAAACCGGTGCTGTATTACACCTGGACGCCATACTGGGTGAGCGACGTGTTGAAGCCGGGTAAAGACGTGGTGTGGCTGCAGGTGCCGTTCTCATCCCTGCCGGGTGAGCAGAAAGATATCGATACTAAACTGCCTAACGGCGCAAACTATGGCTTCCCGGTGAACACCATGCACATTGTGGCCAACAAGGCATGGGCCGAGAAGAACCCACAGGCTGCGAAGCTGTTTGCCATCATGAAGCTACCGCTGGCGGACATTAACGCCCAGAACGCGATGATGCATAACGGTAAATCTTCCGAAGCCGATGTTAACGGCCACGTGGACGGTTGGATCAAAGCGCACCAGGCGCAGTTTGACGGCTGGGTGAAAGAGGCGCTGGCGGCGAAATAAACGCCCCTCACCCTCTCCCCAAAAGGGAGAGGGGATAACCAAACAAACACCTTTTATCTCCCTCTCCCAGAGGGAGGGGAAGATAAACAGACAAACATCTTTCCTCTTCTCCTTCTTTTCCCCCTTCTCCCTTCCAGGAAGAAGGCCGGGATGAGGGTTAATCACCGCACGATCCGACACCCACCTCCCCTTCAGCTGTCATCATTTTTCGCTATTATTCAGACCTCTCTTTGGCAAGTTGAAGATAATAATGAAAAACAATACTCACGGACTCAGCCCGGCGCTGATCGTTCTGATGTCCGTCGCGACCGGCCTCGCGGTGGCCAGCAACTACTACGCGCAGCCGCTGCTCGATACCATCGCAAACGCCTTCTCACTCTCGGTAAACCAGGCAGGTTTCATCGTCACAACGGCGCAGCTTGGCTATGCGGCCGGGCTGTTGCTGCTGGTGCCGCTTGGGGATATGTTCGAGCGCCGAGGGCTTATCGTCTTTATGACGCTGCTGGCGGCTGGTGGGATGCTGATCACCGCCACCAGCCAGTCCCTGTGGATGATGATTCTGGGCACCGCGCTGACCGGGCTTTTCTCCGTGGTAGCGCAAATTCTTGTGCCGTTTGCCGCCACGCTCGCGGCACCGGAAAAACGCGGGAAAGTTGTCGGGACGATTATGAGCGGGCTGCTGCTTGGGATTCTGCTGGCGCGTACCGTGGCCGGTTTACTGGCAAGCCTTGGCGGCTGGCGCACCGTTTACTGGGTTGCCAGCGTGCTGATGGCGCTGATGGCGCTCGCCCTGTGGCGCGGGCTGCCGCAGGTGAAGCAGGACAGTCACCTCAACTATCCGCAGCTGCTGGGCTCTATCTTCAGCCTGTTTATTAAAAACAGCCTGCTGCGCACCCGCGCCCTGCTGGGCTGCCTGACTTTCGCCAACTTCAGCATTCTCTGGACCTCAATGGCGTTCCTGCTGGCCTCGCCGCCGTTTAACTATTCCGAAGGCGTTATCGGCCTGTTCGGTCTGGCAGGCGCTGCAGGGGCACTGGGTGCTCGCCCCGCTGGCGGGCTGGTTGATAAAGGCAAAGGGCACCACACCACCACCATCGGCCTGCTGCTGCTGTTACTTTCCTGGGTGGCTATCGCTTTTGGCCAGTTCTCGGCCATCGCGTTGATTATTGGCATTTTGGTGCTGGATCTCACCGTGCAGGGCGTTCACATCACCAACCAGAGTCTGATTTACCGCATGATGCCGGAAGCACGTAACCGATTGACCGCCGGCTACATGACCAGCTACTTCATCGGCGGTGCGGCGGGTTCTTTGATTTCAGCGAGTGCTTACCAACATGCCGGCTGGAACGGGGTGTGCATCGCCGGTGCCAGCGTCGCCCTACTAAATTTGGTAGTGTGGTGGCGCGGATACCAGCGACAGGCCGATTAGCGCGATATCGCCACTGCCCGTAAGGGAAATTGAAGATGTAATGACGGGGACAGTCTGTTAAGGTTGTCCCCGTTTACTAATTCGAGTGACATTAACGCAGGTTATTTATTAACACCGTATATGGATAGACCCGCAACTGTTTCAGCCGACAATCGCCACAGGGCGAAACTGTTCGTAAGACTGAAAAGCAGCTTTTCCATCGCCATTTCTCCTGTCCTCAAGGCGTCAGCCTCCGGCTTCGATGCCGTTAAACGTCGTTATCCTACTCGAAACCCATTTTCTTTCCCCACGCTGCTTAGCGCTCTGGGCTACGGCTTAGCGTGGTTTACGCCGATGGTGGCAACAACCAAACGTATATAAACGTATATAAACGCATATAAACGTATAAATAATGCATTTACTTTATTTGTCACCATCGTTACTATATCGGCTGCAACTAATGAGGTTATGCCAAAATGGATAGTTCGTTCACGCCCATAGAACAAATGCTGAAGTTCCGCGCCAAACGTTACCAGGAGTTCCCATACCAGGAAGTTCTGTTGACGCGTCTTTGTATGCACATGCAGGGTAAACTGCTGGAAAACCGCAATAAGATGCTGAAGGCGCAGGGGATCAACGAGACCTTATTCATGGCACTCATTACCCTTGAGTCCCAGGAAAACCACAGCATTCAGCCGTCCGAGCTGAGCTGTGCGCTGGGCTCATCCCGCACCAACGCGACGCGTATTGCCGATGAGCTGGAAAAACGTGGCTGGATCGAACGCCGTGAAAGCGACAACGATCGCCGCTGCCTGCATCTGCATTTGACCGAAAAGGGTCACGAATTCCTGCGCCAGGTGCTGCCGCCGCAGCATAACTGCCTGCATCAGCTGTGGTCCGCGCTCGACGCCGGCGAAAAAGAGCAGTTGGAAATGATCACCCGTAAGCTGCTCAACCGCCTCGACCAGATGGAAGAGGACAAAGTGATCCTCGAAGCTCTGAGCTAAGCTTTCACCGTCTGTACGTCCGACAACAATCCGATTTCACAACTACTCTCAGGCCAGCAATCTCCTTGCTGGCCTGTCAGGTCTAACAGGTCGGCTCAGCTGACCGGAAATAATAATAAACAGGTGGAGATTAGCATGAGCGCAAATGCGGAGACTCAAGCCCCGCAGCAACCGGCTAACAAGAAAGGCAAACGTAAGAGTGCCCTGATCTTGTTGACCTTGCTCTTTGTCATTATTGCTGTGGCATATGGGATCTATTGGTTTTTGGTGCTGCGTCACTTTGAAGAGACCGATGATGCTTATGTCGCAGGGAACCAAGTGCAGATCATGGCCCAGGTGTCCGGCAGCGTGACCAAAGTCTGGGCAGACAATACCGATTTTGTAAAACAGGGTGATGTACTGGTCAGCCTCGACGGTGCCGACGCCGAGCAGGCCTTTGAGAAAGCCAAAACCCAGCTGGCCTCAAGCGTGCGCCAGACTCGCCAGCTGATGATCAACAGCAAGCAGTATCAGGCGAACATCGAACTGCAGAAAACCGCGCTGGCGCAGGCGCAAAGCGACCTGAACCGCCGTATTCCGCTGGGCAGCGCCAACCTGATCGGCCGCGAAGAACTGCAGCACGCTCGCGATGCGGTGACCAGCGCTCAGGCTCAGCTGGACGTTGCCGTTCAGCAATACAATGCTAACCAGGCGATGATCCTCGGCACCAAACTGGAAGAGCAACCTGCCGTTCAGCAGGCGGCCACCGAAGTTCGCAACAGCTGGATGGCGCTGCAGCGGACCAAAATCGTCAGCCCTATGACCGGCTATGTTTCTCGCCGCGCCGTACAGGTTGGTGCACAAATCAGCCCGTCTACACCGCTGATGGCTATCGTGCCGGCCAGCGGATTGTGGGTGGACGCTAACTTTAAAGAAACCCAGCTGGCACATATGCGTATCGGCCAGCCTGCCACCGTCATCAGTGATATCTACGGCGACGAAGTGAAGTACACCGGGAAAGTTGTCGGCCTGGATATGGGTACTGGCAGCGCCTTCTCGCTGCTGCCCGCGCAGAACGCCACCGGGAACTGGATCAAAGTGGTTCAGCGCCTGCCGGTTCGTATCGAACTCGACGCCAAACAGATTGAACAGCATCCGCTGCGCATCGGCCTGTCCACGCTGGTGAACGTCGATACCAGCAACCGCGACGGAAGCGTGCTGTCATCCCAGACCCGCACCACGCCGGTTTACGAAAGTAACGCCCGCGAGCTGAATCTGGCGCCAGCTAACCAGCTTATTGACCAGATTATTCAGGCCAATGCGGGTTAATAAAGCGGAGGGCGTATGGCACAACAAAAACCGCTAGAAGGGGCCCAGCTGGTCATTATGACCATCGCCCTGTCGCTGGCGACCTTTATGCAGGTGCTGGACTCCACTATCGCTAACGTGGCTATCCCGACCATTGCCGGTAACCTGGGCTCATCCCTGAGCCAGGGGACATGGGTTATCACCTCGTTTGGGGTGGCTAACGCCATCTCAATCCCGATAACCGGCTGGCTGGCAAAACGCTTCGGGGAAGTGAGGCTGTTCCTGTGGTCGACCGTACTATTTGCTATCGCCTCCTGGGCGTGTGGCATGTCGAACAGCCTGACGATGCTTATCTTCTTCCGCGTTATCCAGGGGATCGTTGCCGGGCCGCTGATCCCGCTGTCGCAGAGCCTGTTGCTGAGCAACTATCCTCCCGCCAAACGCAGCATTGCGTTGGCGCTGTGGTCGATGACGGTTATCGTCGCGCCGATTTGTGGCCCGATCCTGGGCGGCTACATCAGCGATAACTATCACTGGGGCTGGATCTTCTTCATCAACGTGCCGATTGGCATTGTCGTGGTGCTGATGGGCCTGCAGGCCCTGCGAGGCCGCGAAACCCGCACCGAGCAGCGCCGCATTGACGGCGTGGGCCTGGCCTTGCTGGTGTTGGGGATCGGCAGCCTGCAGATCATGCTCGACCGGGGCAAAGAGCTGGACTGGTTCAACTCGACGGAAATCATCGTGCTGACGGTCGTGGCGGTGGTCACCATCAGCTTCCTGATTGTTTGGGAGCTGACCGACGATAACCCGATAGTCGACCTGTCGCTGTTTAAGTCGCGAAACTTTACCATCGGCTGCCTGTGTATCAGTCTCGCCTACATGCTCTATTTCGGCGCGATTGTGCTCTTGCCGCAACTGTTGCAGGAAGTGTACGGCTATACCGCGACCTGGGCCGGGCTTGCATCTGCGCCTGTCGGGATAATCCCAGTGCTGCTGTCGCCAATTATCGGCCGCTTCGCGCACAAACTCGATATGCGCCGCCTGGTGACCTTCAGCTTCATTATGTATGCAGTGTGCTTCTACTGGCGCGCGTATACCTTTGAGCCGGGGATGGACTTTGCCGCGTCGGCCTGGCCGCAGTTTATTCAGGGCTTTGCGGTGGCGTGCTTCTTCATGCCGCTGACCACAATTACTCTGTCTGGCCTGCCGCCGGAGCGCCTTGCCGCGGCGTCGAGCCTGTCGAACTTCACCCGTACGCTGGCGGGTTCGATTGGCACTTCGATAACCACCACGCTGTGGACGAACCGCGAGTCGCTGCACCATGCGCAGCTCACGGAGTCGATCACGCCGTTTAACCCGAACTCGGTTGAAACCTATAACCAGCTTCAGGGCTTAGGCATGTCGCAGCAGCAGGCTTCCGGCTACATTGCCCAGCAGATCACCAACCAGGGGCTGATCATCTCCGCCAACGAGATTTTCTGGTTCTCGGCAGGGGTGTTTATTCTGCTGCTTGGGCTGGTGTGGTTTGCCAAACCGCCTTTCGGGGCGGGCGGCGGAGGCGGTGGCGCGCACTGACATTCCTCACTAAAGGAGCCTTCGGGCTCCTTTTTCTTTGCCTGAACATGGCGGTTTCGCCATACAGGTTGTCAGCTTTGCGCCAGTATCAAACGTCGTTCTTCTCCAGGATAAACAGACCCCATGACCTGGAGAATCCTGATGCTGACCAACCCATCGCAAAAATACCTCGCCCATGCGCCGATTCAGTTGCCAGACCGGCAGTGGCCGAACAAAAACCTGACGCAGGCTCCCCGCTGGCTATCCACCGACCTGCGCGACGGCAACCAGGCGCTGGCCGAGCCGATGGATGCGGCCCGCAAGCTGCGTTTCTGGGATTTGCTGCTTAAGTGCGGTTTTAAAGAGATAGAGGTCGCCTTCCCTTCCGCCTCAGAAACCGACTTCCAGTTTGTGCGTCAGCTGATTGAAGAAAATCGTATTCCTGAAGATGTCACCATTCAGGTGCTGACCCAGGCGCGCAGCGACCTGATTGAGCGTACCTTTGCCTCGCTTGAAGGAGCCCACAGCGCGACTTTACATCTGTACAACGCCACGGCGCCGCTGTTCCGCAAGCTGGTATTCCGCCAGAGTAAAGAAGAGATTATTCAACTGGCGGTGACCGCCACTCGCCAGGTGCGAGCGCTGTGCGAGGCAAATCCTCAGACGCGCTGGCGATATGAATATTCCCCGGAAACCTTTTGTTTTACCGAGCCGGAGTTTGCCCTGCAAATTTGTGAGGCGGTGGCAGACGTCTGGGAGCCTTCGCCCGAACGCCCAATGATTATTAATCTGCCCGCTACCGTTGAGGTGAACACGGCCAACGTCTATGCCGATCAGATAGAGTATTTCTGCCGCCACTTTTCCCGCCGCGATGCGGTCTGTATCAGCGTGCATCCGCACAACGATCGCGGCAGCGGCGTCGCCAGCGCCGAACTTGCCATTCTTGCCGGAGCAGACCGGGTTGAAGGCTGCCTGTTCGGCAACGGGGAGCGCACCGGCAACGTCTGCCTGGTCACGCTGGCGATGAATCTTTATAGCCAGGGGATTTCGCCGCAGCTGGACTTCAGCGATATGAAGCAGGTGGTTGAACTGGTCGAACAATGCAATCAATTACCGGTGCATCCGCGCCATCCCTATGCAGGGAAGCTCGCATTTACCGCCTTTTCCGGCTCACATCAGGATGCCATCAAGAAAGGTTTTACCGCGCGTGGAGAATCCAGTTCGGCTTTGTGGGAGATGCCCTATCTTCCCGTTGACCCGAACGATATCGGCTGCAGCTATGAGGCGGTAATCCGCGTCAACAGCCAGTCCGGGAAAAGCGGTGCCGCCTGGATGCTGGAGCAAAACCACGGCCTGGTGCTGCCGCGCGGTTTACAGCAGGACTTTAGCCGCCATGTGCAGGCGCAAACCGACAGGGATGGCAATGAGATGACGCTGAGCGCTCTGTGGCAGCTGTTCCGGGAGCTTTATGGCCCGTATCAAACCGCCCCACGCCAGTTGCTGGATTACCGGACGGAGAGCCAGGCCGATGGCTCGCTCCAGCTGTGGGCCCGCATTCAGACGCAGGATGGCGTTATCACTCTGCAGGGCAAAGGTAACGGCCTGCTTTCCGCCGCAGCGGACGCCATTAAGTCTCGTTTTGCTCTGACACTTTCTATTGAGGATTATCATGAGCATACGCTCGGCAGGCACAGCGAAAGCCGCTCAGCGGCCTATATCCGCTGCATCTTCAGGCAGGGCGCGAGCCACTGGGGAACCGGCATTGATAACGATGTCTCTCGCGCTTCTTTACAGGCGCTGTTAAACGCGCTGCCTGTGGGTTAATCAGAGAAGAAATATTCGCTCGGTGAAACGCCGAGCGTTCGCCGAAACATAGCGCTGAAGGCGCTGTGGCTTTCATACCCCAGGTCCAGCGCAACGCGCAGTACGGACTGCCCCTGGGCAAGGCGGTTGAGAGCTTCCATCAGCCTTGCCCTGCGCAGCCATTCACTAAACGCCAGGCCCGTTTGCTGGCGAAAATGGCGCAGCAACGTTCTCTCACTGACGTTAAGGCTTTCAGCGGCAAGGGCGTTTGTCCACGACTTGCCGGGCTCGGCTTGAATCTGACGACACAATGCCAGCAACCCTTGAGACTGCGGCTCAGGCAGATTAAACGGCAGCGCGGCGATACCCCGAATCTCATCCAGGATCAGTTCGTAAATTCGCTCCGCCCGGCTTCCCGCCGGGTACGCCTCCGGCAGCTGGAGCGAGGTGATAATCAGCTCACGCAGTAAAGTGGAGACCTGCACAACCTGGCACACCGAGGGTAAGTCAGCCCGGGCAAACGGATCGATAAACAACGTGCGCGCCGCTACGTGCCCGATAATTTGCAGCCGGTGCTGAGTACCAGCGGGCAACCAGACGCCGCGCCCTGGCGGAACAACCCAGATACCTTTTTCGGTTTCGACTCGAACCACTCCGCTCAGCGTATGCAGCAGCTGCGCACAGTCATGGCTGTGCCACGGCTCCGTTGCGCCATGAGTATAGTCATAAGCAAACGGAACCAGCGGGCGCGTGGCAAAGCTGAATTGCAGGCTGGTGGACATAGTTTATTTCACGAGCAAAAAGATGACGATAGCATACCGCAGGCGTAAAAAAAGGAGCCATAAGGCTCCTTTTTACAGTTGGCACACCGCTAGATGTGCAGCTCCTGCAGCTTCTCTTTCGGCAGGGCCAGCTCATCGTTGCTGTTGACGCTAACGCCATGCTCAATGATGTGGCGCGCGATATCCTGCGCTTCCTGTAGAGAGTGCATCTGATACGTCCCGCACTGGTAAACGTTCAGCTCAGGGATTTGGTTCTGCTCTTTCACTTTCAGCACGTCCTGCATCGCCGCTTTCCAGGCATCCGCTACGCGCTGCTCTGCCGGAACGCCAATCAGGCTCATGTAGAACCCAGTGCGGCAGCCCATTGGGGAGATGTCGATAATCTCAACACCGTTCCCGTTCAGGTGGTCACGCATAAAACCGGCGAACAGGTGTTCCAAAGTATGGATCCCTTTTTCCGGCATCACTTCCTTGTTCGGGACACAAAAGCGCAGGTCAAACACCGTAATGGTGTCACCGTGTGGCGTGTGCATAGTTTTGGCTACACGGACTGCAGGCGCACCCATACGAGTATGGTCGACTGTGAAGCTATCCAACAACGGCATCTGGTCACCTCCGATAAAATGATTTTTTTTAAAAATAATTGAAACTATTTTTACGCACGCGAGTCTGAGTATATGAAAGACGCGCATTTGTTATCATCATCCCTGTTATTCAGAGATGAATATTTGGCCACAAGTATGTGGCCATTTTCTTTTTTTGTCTCAGGCCTTCTTCGCCAGCCAGCTCTCAAACGACTCTGTATCCGCCGCCTCGATATCCCGCTGACGCTGCCATGAAGCATCATGCTCTTTCTGCAGGGCATCCGCGGTTAAAATTTCCAACGGTTCCTGAATCAGCATCTGACGGTATTGTTCGGCCAGCGCCAGGCCGGTGCCGCCAATCCCGTTATCAATCATAGAACGCAAAATACGCGCTGAATACGTTAACTCCGGATCGTCAAAGCTGGCAACCAGTTGGTCACAAACTTGCTGATATTCCTGGCTGTCGGTCATGCCGTCGAGCGTTTCCGCCACGCGGCGTAAATCGGCGAACAGATCTTTACCCACTTTTGACAGCGGGTGCTGAGCCGTTTCACAGCCAATGCCCAGAGTCAGCCCAGGCTTACGCCCTTCCAGAATCACGCGGTTCCAGTTGGTGCGGGTACACAGCAGCTCGTCGCTGCTCATTTCCGGCGCATCCGCCAGCACGCACCAAATCATAAACAGATCGAGGAAGCGAACCTGCTGCTCATCCACGCCAACTGGCGAGAACGGGTTGATATCCAGCGAACGCACTTCGATATACTCGATCCCGCCGCGCAGCAGCGCATCTGACGGTGATTCTCCGTCCCGCGTCACGCGTTTTGGACGAATCGGTGCATAGAGCTCGTTTTCAATTTGCAGCACGTTAGTGTTGAGCTGCAAATGCTTGCCGTCCTTCATCAAACCAATCTTAGCGTACTCTTCCGACGGGGTTTTAATCGCCCGCTTCAGCGCATCGACATAGGTGTTCAGATCGTTGAAGGTGATGCCCAGATTGCTCTGCGACTTGTTGGTGTAACCCAGGTCACTCAAGCGTAATGAAGTGGCATACGGCAGGTAATACATTCCGCATTCGGTTTTCTCAAACGGCAATGCGCTCTCTTTGCCCTGCAGGAACGAAGAGCAGATGGCCGGAGAAGCACCGAACAGGTAAGGGATAACCCAACCAAAGCGGTAATAGTTGCGAATCAGGCGGAAGTAGCCGGCAGAAATAGCCTCTTTGCCACTTTCAGCGTCCTGCACGCCGCATTTTGCCTGCCAGAAAGCCATCGGCAGGGAGAAATTGTAATGCACGCCGGAAATGGTCTGCATCAGCGCGCCATAGCGGTTTTTCAACCCTTCGCGGTACAGCGTTTTAAAGCGGCCCGCGTTAGAGGAGCCGTACTGCGCCAGCTCAATGTTCTGACCGTCGTCGATGTAGCACGGCATACTCAGCGGCCACATACGTTCCTCGCCCAGCTCACGCGCCGTATGGCGATGAATGTCGCGTAGGAAGGTCAGCATATGGTCAATGTCACCATCAACCGGAGTAATAAATTCCAGGAGGGCTTCGGCGAAGTCCGTGGTAATCCATTTATGCGTAAACGCTGAGCCAAGGCTTTCAGGATGCCCGGTGGTGGCTAAATCGCCTTCTGGCGTCACGCGTAGCGTTTCACGCTCAAGACCACGGCAAATGCCTTTTACTGCTTCAGGGTGTTTTTCCAGCCAGGCCAAAGCCTGTGATACGTCCGGGATCAAATTGACCTCCCGCCTGTCGAATTTATTTTAATAAGCATAATTGTTTTCGCCGGTGATGAAGACTCATCCCACGCAATTAGTGCCACCACGCCATGCCTTGTACCGTTGCAGCCGCAACAACGATGTAGCGTAGCGCTTTACCAAGGCATAAAAAGAATATCACCGGCCCCCAGCGCAGGCGTAACCACCCGGCCAGCAGGCACAACAGATCGCCTATCAGCGGCATCCAGCTCAGTAATAACGTCGCCGGGCCAAAACGAGTCAACCAGTCGGTCGCTTTCCCCTGCCAGCGCGATTGTATACGCTGCGGGAAAAAGCGCCCCAGAATAACGTTAGTCATACCGCCAAGGCTATTACCGATTGTTGCTATTATCACAAGAACCGATACCGGACCGCTTCCGGCGACCAGAAGCGCCACAAGCACCGCTTCCGAGCTCCCGGGCAGCAGAGTCGCACTCAGGAAACTGCTGGTGAACAATGACAGGAGCGATAGCGTGTCGCTCACAGTAAGCGCACGTCCACGACATCCATTCCCGCACTGCGCGCCGCCTGAAGGCCAAAATCAGCATCTTCAAATACCACACATTTTTCCGGCGCCACGCCCATTAGCTCGGCGCAGCGTAAGAAGGTATCAGGTGCTGGCTTATGGTGTTTAACATGATCTGCTGCCACGACCGCAGCAAAATACTGACGCAAACCAAGATGCTTAAGCAGTGCTTCTGCAATATCGCTTTCGCTACCTGTGCCGACCGACATCGGCCGGCGGCCATGCCAGGCTTTAACCACTTCAATCAGCGGCAGCGGGCGCACGGTATCAAGCAGCATAGCTCGAACGGCAACGGTTTTTTCAGCCGCCAGGCTGTGGGGATCGAGATCGGCATTGTGGCTTTCAATGATCGCCGCGGCAATTTTCCAGCTTGGCGCACCGTTCAGGGCGACCATCGCCTGCTCGTCGAAGCTCATGCCATAGCGGCCAAGGGTTTCGTGCCAGGCTTTACGGTGAGTCGGCTCTGTATCGAGAATCGTGCCGTCCATATCAAAGATTAAACCGTCATAGCGATCGTACATCTCACCCTCACTTCACTGAATGTCGAGGCGTTACTTTAGCGTAAATGGCTGAAATTGTCGCTGTCTGTGGTCTGGGGGGCGTTGCGAATAAGGAGTATTAAAAGCTGGAGAAAATGTGCTAATAGGGGATTAAAGAGTGCGGGGGAAATGGTGCTGGCGAAGAAATTAACTTTCTCTG
>NZ_BCTL01000014.1 GCF_001571265.1 Cedecea neteri NBRC 105707 = ATCC 33855
AAAATGGCGGTGAGGCGGGGATTCGAACCCCGGATGCAGCTTTTGACCGCATACTCCCTTAGCAGGGGAGCGCCTTCAGCCTCTCGGCCACCTCACCACACACGCCTCTTTCGAGTGCTTCGAGTTACTCGTAAGAGCTTCTCGTCGCTGCGTGGCGCACATATTACTTTCTGGGACTTATAAGTCAAACAATTTTTCCCTACTCGCTATCGATTGCACAAATCACACTCGATTAGCGTAATTTGGAGACAAAAAGAGTGTTTTATCAACAGGCAAACGGCGATAAACGTGCAGAAACGACCCGACGATAAACGAAGTAAAAGGAGTATTAACTGGAGATAGAAAGGAAACGGCAGGAGAGGTGCGCCTCGCTGTAACCCAGCGAGACGCGATATCTTTAGAAATTCGTTTGTTGGGATTTTTCAGCCTGGATACGTTGGTAGATCTCTTCGCGGTGCACAGAGACTTCTTTCGGGGCGTTAACACCAATACGGACCTGGTTGCCTTTTACCCCAAGCACAGTCACGGTCACCTCATCCCCAATCATAAGGGTCTCACCAACTCGACGAGTCAGAATTAACATTCTTTGCTCCTTGAAAGATTAAAAGAGTCGGGTCTCTCTGTATCCCGGCATTATCCATCATATAACGCGAAAATGTAGCGGATGACAAATAGATAAAACGCACTCTGTCATAGCATTACACTCTGTTATATCTAAGTTTAGCCGATATACACAACTTCAACCTGACTTTATCATTATTGATAGTGTGTAAATGTTAGTACGCCATAACTGAGAACAGTTATGGCGCAATACACTTTTAGTTATTTTCAGAGTTTTGCCGTAACCCAGGCTTCAACACCGGCTAATGCGCCCGGCAGTGCCGCCGCATCTGTACCACCGGCCTGAGCCATATCAGGACGACCGCCCCCTTTGCCGCCAACCTGCTGTGCAACCATCCCCACCAGTTCCCCCGCCTTGACGCGGTCGGTCACATCTTTGGAGACACCAGCAATCAGAGACACTTTCCCTTCTGCCACGGTGGCCAGAACAATCACGGCGGAGCCAAGCTGATTTTTCAGGTCATCGACCATAGTGCGCAACATCTTAGGCTCGACGTTGCTCAGCTCGCTTACCAGTAATTTAACGCCTTTTACTTCAACCGCTTTGCTGGAGAGATTTGCGCTCTCCTGCGAAGCCTGCTGTTCTTTCAACTGCTGCAGTTCTTTTTCCAGCTGGCGGGTACGTTCCAGTACCGAACGCACTTTCTCGTTCAGGTTCTGGCTGTCGCCCTTCAGCAACTGAGCAATGTCGTGCAACTGGTCGCTTTGCGCATGGAGATTAGCCAGTGCGCCTTCGCCGGTCACAGCTTCAATACGACGCACGCCGGCCGCCGTGCCTGATTCCGCAACGATGCGGAACAGACCGATGTCACCTGTACGAGAAGCGTGAGTACCGCCACACAGTTCGGTGGAGAAGTCACCCATGCTCAGAACGCGCACGTGGTCATCATATTTCTCACCGAACAGCGCCATTGCGCCCTTCGCTTTCGCCGCTTCGAGATCCATCACCTTGGTTTCGACAGGCAGGTTACGACGAATTTGCGCGTTGACGATATCTTCTACGGCGCGGATTTCTGCCGACTTCATCGCTTCAAAATGAGAGAAGTCGAAACGCAGGCCTTTATCGTTTACCAGAGAACCTTTCTGAGCAACGTGAGTGCCCAGAACCTGGCGCAGCGCAGCATGCAGAAGGTGCGTTGCGGAGTGGTTCAAGCGAATGCGAGCGCGACGGGCTTCGTCAACTTTCGCCTCAACGCTGTCGCCCACTTTCAGCACGCCGGTAACCAGCTTGCCCAGGTGACCGATTGCCTGGCCGTATTTCTGGGTGTCGTTGACCGCGAAGTCGACGCCGTTACCTTTAACGGTACCTTTATCGCCAACCTGGCCGCCAGACTCACCGTAGAATGGCGTTTCGTTCAGCACAACGACCGCATCCTGACCCGCAGTCACCTGGTCAACGGACTTACCGTCAACGAACAGCGCGACCACTTTCGCATTCAGATCGAGGCTGTCGTAGCCTTTAAATTCAGAAGCAGAATCCACGCGGATCATGCTGTTGTAGTCTGCACCAAAACCGCTGGACTCACGCGCACGACGGCGCTGCTCTTCCATTGCGGCTTCAAAGCCCGCCTCGTCAACTTTAATGTTGCGCTCGCGGCAAACGTCAGCCGTCAGATCCACCGGGAAGCCGTAGGTGTCATACAGGCGGAAAGCGGTTTCGCCATCCAGCGTGTCGCCCTTCAGCTTCGCCAGCTCGTCGTCCAGCAGCGCCAGGCCGCGTTCCAGCGTACGGGCAAACTGCTCTTCTTCGGTTTTCAGAACCTGCTCAACCAGCGCCTGCTGTTTGGCCAGCTCTTCGCCCGCAGAGCCCATGACTTCGACTAATGGACCTACCAGCTTATAGAAGAAGGTGTCTTTCGCGCCCAGCATGTTGCCGTGACGAATAGCGCGACGAATGATGCGGCGCAGGACGTAACCACGGTTTTCGTTAGAAGGCGTTACGCCGTCCGCAATCAGGAACGCACATGAACGAATGTGGTCCGCAATAACACGCAGGGATTTGTTCGACAGATCTGTTGCGCCGGTCATTTCGGCAACGGACTGAATCAGCTTTTTGAACAGGTCGATGTCGTAGTTGGAGTTCACGTGCTGCAGCACGGCCGCAATACGCTCCAGACCCATGCCGGTATCTACAGAAGGTTTTGGCAATGGCAGCATCGTGCCGTCGATCTGACGGTTGAACTGCATGAACACGATGTTCCAGATCTCAATGTAGCGATCGCCGTCTTCTTCAGGGCTACCCGGAGGGCCGCCCCAGATGTGATCGCCGTGATCGTAGAAAATCTCGGTGCACGGACCGCAAGGGCCGGTGTCGCCCATCTGCCAGAAGTTATCGGATGCAAAGGCTGCGCCTTTGTTATCGCCGATGCGAATAATACGCTCGCGCGGCACACCGACTTCTTTTTCCCAGATCTCATAGGCTTCGTCATCGGTTTCGTAGACGGTCACCCACAGGCGCTCTTTCGGCAGCGCGAACCAGTTTTCACCGGTCAGCAGTTCCCAGGCAAAGTTGATCGCATCGTGTTTGAAATAGTCGCCAAAGCTGAAGTTACCCAGCATTTCGAAGAAGGTATGGTGACGTGCGGTGTAACCGACGTTTTCCAGATCGTTGTGCTTGCCGCCTGCGCGGACGCAACGCTGAGACGTTGTGGCGCGGGAATAGTTACGTTTGTCGAGACCCAGGAAGACATCCTTGAACTGGTTCATCCCGGCATTGGTAAACAGCAAAGTCGGATCGTTGTTCGGGACCAGGGAGCTGCTCGCTACAACCTGGTGGCCTTTACTATGGAAAAAATCGAGAAACGCCTGACGGATCTCAGCGGTGCTCTTGCTCATAATTATCCTGGAATCAAGCTAACGAAGAGTTGTAAAGCTGCCATGACGGCCGTAACGCGGACGGCTCAGGCCAGCTTACCTGGAAAAAAGTGGGAATAAGATAAGTTTTCTGGCGTGGGAAGTAAAATCCAGTGTGGCCCTAATCAGCAAAATTTCGCCAGATCTCCTGAATGTCTTCCATAAAGAAGCCACGATAGAGAAGAAAACGCTGCACTTTCGCCTTCGCTTGCCACTCCGTCGGCAGCGGCGAGCCAAACTTTCGTTCGGCCAGCTCACGCGCCAGCGGCTGCCAGTCAATTTCACAGGCCATCATCGCCGACTCACCAATAGTCCGTTCTATGCCCTTTTGCTTCAGTTCCTGACGAATACGCTGGGGCCCGTAACCTTTTCGACTACGGCTGGCAATAAAGCGTGACGCAAACTGCACATCGTCCAGCCAGCGGTGTTCGTAACACCAGGCAATCACCTTATCGATATCCTCCTGCGTTATCTCGGGTTCATCCTCTTTAGCAAATTTGGCCGCAAAGGCAGAAGGCGTTGCCAGTTTACGGCGCAGCTCGTGTTCGCTGTGGTCACGCATGGCAAGAATACGGGTGGCCTTATCTAAAAGGCGGGCGAAAGGACTGCGGCGGGGAGAAGCGGTGTTATCGGACATAAGGTCGTGTGGCAAAGATCGATATCAGGGAGGGAGAAAGTACAAAGGGCCGCGTTTGCAGCCCTTTGTATTGATGACAAACAGCCGAAAAACGTGGTTTTCGACTGTTTGGGGTAAACCAGAGAACATTATTCATTGTTTTTATTAGACCTGAGTTCGGAATTTTTTAGAGCAATGAACATTGTCAGCAGTCTCAAGGGCCGCGTTAGCGGCCCTTTGTATTTTTTTAGAAGTCTTCGTTGGTTTCGACCGCGTCTTCGTTGTGGTCATCTACCGTGAAGTCTGGCGTGCTGTCCTGGTTATTCAGCAGCATTTCGCGCAGTTTCTTCTCAATTTCTTCCGCCATCGGCTTGTTCTCTTTCAGGAAGTTGCTGGCGTTTGCCTTTCCCTGACCGATTTTTTCGCCGTTGTAGCTGTACCATGCACCCGCTTTTTCAATCAGCTTGTGCTTCACGCCCAGGTCAACCAGCTCACCGTAGAAGTTGATGCCTTCGCCGTAGAGGATCTGGAACTCAGCCTGTTTAAATGGCGCAGCAATTTTGTTTTTCACTACCTTCACGCGGGTTTCGCTACCGACGACGTTTTCGCCATCCTTCACTGCACCGATACGACGAATGTCGAGACGGACAGATGCGTAGAATTTCAGTGCGTTACCGCCGGTCGTGGTTTCCGGGTTACCAAACATCACGCCAATTTTCATACGGATCTGGTTGATGAAGATCAGCAGCGTGTTGGACTGCTTCAGGTTACCCGCCAGCTTACGCATCGCCTGGCTCATCATACGTGCCGCAAGGCCCATGTGAGAGTCGCCGATTTCGCCTTCGATTTCCGCTTTCGGCGTCAGCGCCGCAACGGAGTCAACGATGATGACGTCAACCGCACCGGAACGTGCCAGCGCATCACAGATTTCCAGCGCCTGCTCACCGGTATCCGGCTGGGAACACAGCAGGTTGTCAATATCAACGCCCAGTTTTTTAGCATATACCGGATCCAGCGCGTGCTCGGCATCGATGAACGCACAGGTTTTACCGCTACGCTGCGCGGCAGCAATAACCTGCAGGGTCAGCGTCGTTTTACCGGAAGATTCAGGCCCGTAGATTTCTACGATACGACCCATTGGCAGGCCGCCTGCGCCCAGCGCGATGTCCAGAGAAAGTGAACCGGTAGAGATCGTTTCCACGTCCATGGAGCGGTCTTCACCCAAGCGCATGATGGAGCCTTTACCAAATTGTTTTTCAATCTGGCCCAGTGCTGCCGCTAACGCCTTCTGTTTGTTTTCGTCGATAGCCATTTCTACTCCTGTCATGCTGAGTGATGCGATGATTCGCAGCCCCGCGTTCTCAATACTGTTTCGTTGAGGCAATTATACTGTACAGTCATACAGTATCAAGTTTATTTTTTAGAAAATCGTCCCACAGGCTCTGCAGGGCGAATTCCGTGGCCTGGCGGCGGACGGCATCGCGGTCGCCGTCAAAGCGCTGCACTTTTGCCAGCGTTCTGCCATGCTTATCCGCAAAACCAAACCACACCGTACCGACCGGTTTTTCAGGCGTGCCGCCATCTGGTCCGGCGATACCGCTGACAGAAACCGCATAATCCGCTTTCGCGGCGGCAAGCGCACCTTGCGCCATCTCAAGCACCACGCCTTCGCTGACGGCACCATAGGCTTCCAGCGTCAGCGCATTTACGCCGATCAGCTGATGCTTGGCTTCGTTGCTGTAGGTCACAAAGCCTCGCTCAAACCAGGCTGAACTCCCCGACACGTCGGTAATGACTTTCGCTATCCAGCCGCCGGTACAGGACTCTGCGGTGGTCACGGTGGCCCCAAGCTGCCCGAGGGCATTCCCTACCCGCTTGCTTAGCTCAAACAATGCGCTGTCTGTCATGCTGGCTCCGATTGTAGACATATCATTACCCAACACGATAGCACTTTACGGGCGTTGCAGGGGATTACATCAGGATGCTCGGGAAGGATTCCAGAAATGAAACGGCCAGCGAAAGCTGGCCGGAGGGAGAGGACTATTTCATGCTGTTGGCGATGGTGTTCACGTTGTGCTTGAACGCCATTTCGTAGGTGCTTGCCGGGCCGCCAGGGCCTGAAAGCGCCTCAGGATAAAGCTCACCGCCAGGCTTAGCGCCGGTCGCGCTGGCAATTTGTTTCACCAGGCGTGGGTCGGTCTGGTTTTCGATGAAATAGGTAGAGATGTGTTCCTCTTTCAGCTGTTTAATCAGGGAGGCAACATCGCTGGCGCTGGCCTGGGCTTCGGTAGAAAAGCCCACCGGTGCCAGGAACGTCACGCCATAAGCCTCGCCAAAGTAACCGAATGCATCATGGCTGGTCAGAACTTTGCGTTTAGTCTGCGGTACGTCCGCAAATCGTTTTTTCGCCCAGCCGTCTAGCTGCTTCAGGCGTGCCGCATAGCCGTCACCGCTTTTACGGATCGCCGCTGCATCCTGTGGGTCGGCTGCAACCAGCGCCGCGGTGATATTTTCCGCGTAGGTTGCCCCGTTTGCCGCACTGTTCCACGCATGTGGGTCAGTAATCGATTTGCCGTCTTCTTCCATGCTGCGGGTGTTAATCCCCTGTGAAGCGACGATAACTTTGCCTTTGTAGCCGGACGCCGTCACCAGGCGATCCATCCACCCTTCCATGCCTAATCCGCTCACAATCACCACATCCGCGTTACGCAGCGCGACGCTGTCTTTCGGCGAGGGTTCAAAGCTATGCGGGTCGCCATCCGGCCCCACCAGGCTGGTGACTTTAACGTGGTCGCCGCCAACCTGTTTCGCCATGTCGGCCAGCACCGTAAAACTTGCCACTACATTCAGCGTTTTCGCTGCAGCCATCTGGCTGGAGAGCGCCAGAGCCAGCGCAATACCAATCCCTAAACGTTTCATTTAACCCCCTTTATGATTGCCAATTTCCTACGCAGCAGGCTCCCTGCAAGCACGCTGCGCGGTCCGAAAAGTATTGAGATGAAGAATGCGACGCTCGCGGTGAGCACAATGGCCGGCCCGGCGGGTAACGAGGCGTAGAAAGACCAAACCAGCCCTATCCAGGCGCAAATCAGCCCACAGACTACGGCAAGCGCGATCGAACCCGGCAATGTCTTAGCCCAGCAGCGCGCGGCAATGGCGGGCAGCATCATGAGGCCAACGGACATTAATGTGCCGAGGATCTGAAAACCGGCGACCAGGTTAAGTACCAGCAGCGCCAAAAACGTGCCGTGGATCAGCGACGGCAGCAGCCGGTTGTTGACCTGTAAAAAGCTGCGGTCAAACGACTCCATCACCAGCCCGCGATAAAGCAGCGCCAGCGCAATCAGCGTCACGCTCGCAATCAGGCCCACAAACTTAATGGCCTCGCCATCAACGGCGAGAATCGAGCCAAACAGGAGGTGCAGCAGGTCAACGCTTGAACCGCGCAAAGAAATCAACGTTACGCCGAGCGCCAGCGAGCCAAGGTAGAATCCGGCAAAACTGGCATCTTCTTTTAGCGGCGTTCGGGCGCTAACCCAGCCGGAAAGCAAAGCGACCAGCACGCCGGCGACAAAACCCCCGACGCCCATCGCCACCAGCGACATGCCGGCAACCAGATAGCCCACGGCAACGCCGGGCAAAATGGCGTGAGAAAGCGCATCCCCCACCAGGCTCATGCGGCGCAGCAGGAGAAAAATGCCAAGCGGAACGGTGCTCAGGGAAAGCGACAGGCAGGCCACCAGCGCCCGGCGCATAAAACCGTAGGCTACAAAGGGCTCAATAAAGAGGTGATAAATCATGCGGTTTGTACCAGCCGTGGGCGAAAGGAAGCGTATTGCGCTAAGGCTTCGTCGGCGTTACCCCACTGGTAACCATCCGACGTGAGCAGCAAGACTTCAGGAAAATGGCGACGCACCAGCTCGTTGTTATGCAGCACGCTGATGAGCGTCTTGCCATCCCGATGCATCTGGCACATCAGTTCCATCAAAAATTCGCTGGTCTGCGCATCCACGCCGGTGAACGGCTCATCAAGCAGCACCAGCGGCGCGTCCTGAACCAGCAGGCGGGCAAACAACATGCGCTGAAACTGCCCCCCGGAGAGCACCTCAATCGGGCGCAGGTAATGCTCACTTAAGCCAACGCGCTCAATTGCGTTCATCACGCGTTCGCGGTGCTTACGGTGCAGGCCAGAAAACAGCCCACGCCCCGGCCAACTTCCCATGCAAACCACGTCATAAACCGTGGCGGGAAACTGCCTGTCCATTTCACCCAGTTGCGGCAGCCAGGCAATACGCGGCCGGGCATCGTCCTGAAAGTTTACGCTACCGGAAATTGGCGGCAGCAGCCCGGCTAAGGTTTTTAACAGCGTCGATTTACCGCAGCCGTTGGCCCCTATCACCGCGGTCATGCTGCCCCTCTTAAAGTGGCCGCTAATAGCCGACACAACCACATTGCCGTAGTAGCCCAGCTCAAGGTTCTTCAATTCGATCATGGCAGGATGACCGCCCAGTGAATGGCGCCCCATAAAACGAGGATCAGCAATGCCACAAGGGCCACGCGCAGCAGCCCGGAAAGGCTGAATAAGGAAGAGGGAGCAACAGCAGACATACCGGCACCAATATTGTTTCGTTATAACATAACATAATCTACCGAGCCGACCTTGTAAATTTCTGTTTTACACCTCGGGATAAACGAACCCTCAATCGACCTCTTTTTCACCCTCCAGTCAGCAAAGCAAAAGTTTCACCGATTCTTTTACACCCCAAAATCTTTCAAACCGATAGTTTTATATTTCACAATGAGATCCAAATAACATATTTACAGGTTTCAAAATGATTAATATGAGCTATCACCGGGATCAACGGTGAGCACATAACCCTACAGGAGCTAAAAATGATCGACATGATTACCCACGGGGCGGAATGGTTCATTGGCCTGTTTCAGAAAGGCGGTGAGGTCTTTACCGGCATGGTGACCGGCATTCTTCCTCTGCTGATAAGCCTGCTGGTAATAATGAACGCGCTGATTAACTTCATCGGCCAGCACCGCATTGAACGCATGGCGCAACGCTGCGCCGGCAACCCCGTATCGCGTTACCTCTTGCTTCCCTGCATAGGCACCTTTGTGTTTTGCAACCCAATGACGCTAAGCCTTGGCCGCTTTATGCCTGAGAAGTACAAACCGAGCTATTACGCAGCCGCATCGTATAGCTGCCATTCGATGAACGGTTTGTTTCCCCACATCAACCCCGGCGAGCTATTTGTTTATCTGGGGATAGCCAGCGGGTTAACGACGCTAGGCCTGCCGCTGGCGCCGCTCGCTGTGAGCTATCTGCTGGTCGGGCTGGTCACCAACTTCTTCCGCGGCTGGATAACCGATCTCACCACCTCCATTTTCGAGAAAAAAATGGGCATCGAGCTGGAACGCCAGGTACGTCTCTAAGGAAAAATCATGACTCAAAGCATTCGTATTGAAAAAGGCCAGGGCGGATGGGGTGGCCCGTTGATTATCCCGGTCGACCCGAGCAAGAAGATCGTATACATCACCGCGGGGACGCGCCCGGCAATAGTGGATAAGCTCAGTGAAATGAGCGGCTGCGAGGCAGTAGACGGTTTTAAAGACGGCGAACCTCCAGAAGCCGATATTGCCATGGCGATCATCGACTGCGGCGGCACGCTGCGCTGTGGGCTCTACCCTAAACGGCGTATTCCGACGATTAATATCCATGCAACCGGAAAATCCGGGCCAATGGCGCAATACATCGTGGAGGATATTTATGTCTCAGGCGTCAGGGAAGAAAACATCACCTGGGCCCAGGGCGAACCGCAGGTCGGGCCGGAAAAAGCCCCGGCACGCGACTACGACACCAGCAAAAAAATTACCGAACAAAGCGACGGCCTGCTGGCAAAAGTGGGCATGGGAATGGGCTCCGCCGTCGCCGTGCTGTTCCAGGCCGGGCGCGACACTATCGATACGGTTCTGAAAACGATCCTGCCTTTTATGGCGTTCGTTTCGGCGCTGATTGGCATCATCATGGCTTCCGGGCTGGGCGACTGGATTGCGCATGGCCTGGCTCCGCTTGCCAACAATCCTGTCGGCCTGATTACCCTCGCACTGATTTGTTCGTTTCCCCTACTTTCACCTTTCCTCGGCCCGGGCGCGGTCATCGCGCAGGTTATCGGCGTGTTGATTGGCGTGCAGATTGGTCAGGGGCATATCCCGCCTCACCTGGCGCTGCCCGCGCTGTTTGCGATTAATGCCCAGGCCGCCTGCGATTTTATTCCGGTTGGCCTGTCGCTGGCTGAAGCCAGGCAGGACACGGTGCGCGTCGGCGTTCCTTCCGTGCTGGTCGGGCGTTTTCTAACGGGCGCGCCTACCGTGCTTATCGCCTGGCTGGTGTCCGGCTTCATCTATCAATAAGGAAGCACATCATGCAAACCATTTACCAGACCACCATCACCCACATTGGCCGCTGCGCGCGCGAAGCGCTGGAAGACAACATGCTGATTACCTTTCGGGAAGGCGCGCCGGCAGATATTCAGGATTACTGCTTTATCCACTGCCACGGCGAACTCACCGGCAAGCTTAAGCCGGGCATTGGTTTTGAACTTAACGGCCAGCATTACTCCGTCACCGCCGTCGGGGACGCCGCGCAGCAGAATTTGCAGGAGCTGGGGCACATCACCCTGCGCTTCGACGGCGAGGCGCAGGCGGAATACCCGGGCACCGTTCACGTCAACGGCCCGCTGCCGCAGGGCATTGAGCCGGGCTGCCAGCTGAAGTTTGTCGCATAAATATTGTCTTTAAACAAAAGGAGCAAAACATGAATCAGGTTGCCGTTGTCATCGGTGGAGGGCAAACGCTCGGGGCGTTTCTCTGCCATGGGCTGGCCCAGGAAGGCTACAAAGTCGCCGTGGTGGATATCCAAAGTGAGAAAGCCGCCCGCGTGGCGCAGGAGATAAACGAGCAGTATGGGCCAGGCACCGCCTGGGGATTTGGCTCTGACGCCACCAGCGAGCAAAGCGTTACCGCCCTGGCCCACGGCGTGGATGAGATTTTCGGCCAGGTCGACCTGCTGGTTTACAGCGCGGGCATCGCCAAAGCGGCGTTTATTGGCGATTTCGCGCTGGGGGATTTTGATCGTTCGCTGCAGGTAAACCTGGTGGGTTACTTCCTTTGCGCCAGAGAGTTCTCACGCCTGATGATCCGTGACGGCATTAAAGGCCGCATTATCCAGATCAACTCTAAGTCCGGCAAAGTGGGCAGCAAGCATAACTCCGGCTACAGCGCGGCGAAGTTTGGCGGCGTGGGGCTGACGCAGTCTTTAGCGCTGGATCTGGCGGAATACGGCATCACGGTGCATGCGCTGATGCTGGGTAACCTGCTCAAGTCGCCGATGTTCCAGTCGCTGCTGCCGCAGTACGCGGAAAAGCTCGGCATCGCCGCTGACGAAGTGGAGCAATACTACATCGACAAAGTCCCCTTAAAGCGCGGCTGCGACTACCAGGACGTGCTTAACACGCTGCTGTTCTACGCCAGCGATAAAGCCTCTTACTGTACCGGGCAGTCGATAAACGTCACCGGCGGGCAGGTCATGTTTTAAACATCAGGTCACCGGTTCCCCCTTCTTTTCGAGAATGGGGGAACCCAGGGAGTAAACAGCATGATAAACGCCCTTATCGCCCTCGCAACGATCGCGTGGCTAAGCCAGTTACTGCTCGGCGGCTGGCAGATTCGCCTGTTTAACCGGGCCTTTGACCGGCTCTGCCGACAGGGCGCCGTTGGCATCGGCCGCTCGTCCGGGCGTTTCAGGCCTCGGGTGGTGATAGCCCTGGCGTTTGACGAACAGCAGAACGTTCGCGACAGCCTGATAATGAAAGGCCTGACGGTATTCGCGCTGCCACAGCCTTTATCTCAGCTACACGGGATGAATCGGCAGGAATTGCAGCCTGATGTGATCTTTCCCCATGATCGGAACTGTCAGAATGCTCTATCATTAGCGCTTAAATTGAAACAGGGTTAATTTCGTTTCGAATGCTTATTGCTTGCGAAATTACCGAATCGAAATTTATTGCAAGGTAATAAGAGCCTATGAAACCACGTCAGCGACAGGCGGCGATCCTCGAACACCTGCAAAAACAGGGAAAATGCTCGGTAGAAGATCTCGCGCAGCACTTTCAAACCACCGGCACCACGATCCGTAAAGATCTGGTGCTGCTCGAAACTGCCGGGACCGTTATTCGCACCTATGGTGGCGTAGTGCTCAGCAAGGACGAACCCGATCCGCCCATTGACCACAAAGCGCTGATCAATACCGAGCAAAAACAGCAAATCGCCGATGCGGCGGTCAAGTATATCCACGACGGCGACTCCATTATTCTTGACGCGGGCAGCACCGTATTACAGATGGTGCCGCTGCTCCAGCGCTTCAATAACATCACGGTGATGACCAACAGCCTGCATATCGTCAACGCGCTGTCCGAGCTGGATAACGAACAAACCATCCTGATGCCCGGCGGCACCTTCCGTAAGAAATCGGCCTCGTTTCACGGCCAGCTGGCGGAAAACGCCTTCGAGCACTTCAGCTTTGACAGGCTGTTTATGGGCACCGATGGTATCGATCTCAACGCCGGGGTCACGACCTATAACGAGGTTTATACCGTCAGCAAAGCGATGTGTAATGCCGCGCGCGAAGTGATTCTGATGGCCGACTCCTCAAAGTTTGGTCGTAAAAGCCCGAACATCGTCTGCGGCCTGGAAAGCGTCGATACCATTATCACCGACAGCGGCATTAGCCATGAATTCCTCACCGCGCTGCGCGAAAAGGGCGTGAAAGTGATTGTCACCGGAGAAGAAGATGAATCAGCGAATGATTAACGCGGCACGAGAAACCCTGCTGCTGGAGTTACAGGAAGCGAGCCGCCTGCCGGACAGACTTGGAGAGGATTTTGTTGCCGCAGCCAATGCCGTGCTCACCTGCCAGGGGAAAGTGATTGTCTCCGGTATGGGCAAATCCGGGCATATCGGCAAGAAAATCGCCGCCACCTTTGCCAGTACCGGCACACCAGCCTTCTTCGTTCACCCCGCTGAAGCCTTACACGGCGATCTGGGGATGATCGAAAGCCGCGATATCCTGTTGTTTATCTCCTATTCAGGCCATGCGAAAGAGCTGGATTTAATTATTCCTCGTCTGCAGGAAAAGGCCGTGACGTTGATTGCGATTACCGGCAAAGCTCAGTCGCCGCTGGCGAAAGCGGCCTTTGCCACGTTGGATATTTCAGTAGAGCGTGAAGCCTGCCCGATGCGCCTTGCGCCGACGTCCAGCGCGGTGAATACGTTAATGATGGGGGATGCGCTGGCGATGGCCGTCATGCAGGAGCGCGGCTTTGACGAAGAGGATTTTGCCCGCTCACACCCTGCCGGTGCGTTAGGCGCCCGCTTGTTAAACCGGGTTCATCACCTGATGCGAACCAACGAGCAGCTACCTCAGGTGGCGGACAGCGCCTCCGTAATGGACGCCATGCTGGAGCTAAGCCGCACGGGGCTGGGGCTGGTTGCCGTCTGTGACAAAACGCAGCAAGTAGCGGGCGTCTTTACCGATGGTGACCTGCGCCGCTGGCTGGTGGGTGGTGGCAAGCTGGAAGCCGGCATCACAGAAGCTATGACGAAGAATGGCACGGTGCTGAACGCTGAAACCCGGGCGATTGACGCCAAAGAAATGCTAATGAAAAAGCGCATTAGCGCGGCACCGGTGGTGGATGAAAACGGCCGGCTGCTGGGAGCGATTAACCTGCATGATTTTCATCAGGCAGGCATTTTATAGTCCGTGCTTATCGCCCTCAAACGAGGGCGATAAAATCACTTATTGAACGCGGGCTAGCGCCACGGCCTGCCCTAATTGCCACACCGCCATCGCATAATGGGTGCTGTGGTTGTAGCGGGTAATGGCGTAGAAGTTCGGCAGCCCGTACCAGTACTGATAACGGTCGCCCATATCCAGGCGCAGCAGGCTCACTTCCTGATGATTGCCCAAAGAGCCCTGCGGGCTCAAGCCGGACTGGCCAAGTGCCGCAACGGAGTATTTGGTGTTGAAGCCGTTAGCCAGCCCCGGTACCTGGCCGTTAGCCGGAACGGCAACCATGTCGCCCTTCTCCCAGCCGTGGGCTTTGAAGTAGTTCGCCACGCTGCCGATAGCATCTTCCGGGTCCCACAGATTCACGTGGCCGTCGCCGTTGAAGTCCACCGCGTACTCTTTAAATGAGGACGGCATGAACTGCCCGTAGCCCATTGCCCCGGCGAAGGAGCCTTTCAGCGCCAGCGGATCGTCCCCTTCATTACGCGCCATTAGCAGGAAGGTTTCCAGTTCACCCGCAAAGTATTGCGCGCGGCGCGGATAGGCAAAGGCAAAGGCAAGCGTAGCCAGGGCATCAACAATGCGCGTTTTCCCCATCACTCGGCCCCAGCGGGTTTCAACCCCGATAATCCCGACGATGATCTCCGGCGGCACGCCATAAACCTGGTAAGCGCGGTTCAGCGCAGACTCGTACTGATTCCAGAACTTAACGCCGTTTTGCACGTTATCCGGCGTGATAAATTTACCACGGTAGCGTAACCACGCCCCGTTCGGCCCTGCAGGCGGCGCCGTCGTCGGTGCCTGCTGATCCATCAGGCGCAGCACATAGTCCAGACGTTTAGCCTGGGACAACACTTCATGCAGTTGGCGACGGTCGAAACCATGGTCATTCACCATTTTGTCGATGAATTTCTCTGCTTCCGGGTTGTTAGCGAAGTCCCCGGTTTGCATAAAGACATCGTGCTGCGGCTGCAGCAGGAAACCGCCAGACGGCGTGCCGCTGGTTTGCTGCTGTTCGGCGGTTTTCGGCTTACTGCTACAGGCGGAGAGTAAAACCAGCATAGGAAGAAGTGCTGCGGCTGAATAACGCATCTGATGGGCTGTCCCTGTGAATGTTCGCGAAAGTTTCGCAATAATGGTAATCCATAATCACTCATCTGAGTATGCCTCTCGCGCCCTTCTGCCTTTAAAATAACACCGGAAGACCAAGCGCACGTTTCACTTCATCGGCCGTTTGCTGCGTCAGCGTTCGCGCTTTTTCACTCCCGGCCTTAAGCACCTCAAGCAAATACGCTTTATCCTCGATAAAACGATTCCGCCGCTCTCTGATTGGCGCCAGCAGGTTTTGCAGGCAAGTTTCCAGCTCATTTTTACACTGCCGGTCGCCAAGCCCACCACGCTGATAGTGCTCCTTCATCGCCGCCACTTGCTCTTTGTCTTCATGGAATGCATCCAGATAGGTGAACACCACGTTACCTTCGACTTTTCCCGGGTCGTTGACGCGCAGATGATCCGGGTCGGTAAACATGGCGCTCACCGCCAGGTGAATCTGCTGTTCGCTGGCGGAAAGGGTGAGCGTATTGCCCAGGGATTTTGACATTTTGGCGTTGCCGTCAACGCCAGGCAGGCGGCTGACCGGGCTAAGCAGCGCTTTGCAGCTGGTTAATAGCGGCGTCGCCGTCAGGCTATTCATCTTATGCACGATTTCATTGGTCTGTTCGATCATAGGCAGTTGATCGTCCCCCACCGGCACCAGGCTGGCTTTAAAAGCGGTGATATCGGCAGCCTGGCTTATCGGGTAAACAAGGAATCCGGCAGGCAGAGAGCGGGCAAAACCCTTCTGCGCAATCTCGCTTTTTACCGTCGGGTTTCTTTCTACGCGAGCGACGGTCACGATGTTCATATACAGCATGGTGAGTTCGGCCAGCGCAGGCAGCGAGGATTGCAGGCAGATAGTCGTTTTCTGCGGGTCAATGCCTACCGCCAGATAGTCCGCCATCACCTCCAGAATATTACCGGCAACCTTTTCAGGACGACTGCCGTTGTCGGTTAATCCCTGAAGGTCGGCGACCAGAATGTACTGCTGGTGCTGATGTTGAAGCTGAACGCGCTGGCGGAGTGAACCGACATAATGCCCAAGATGAAGCTGCCCGGTTGGGCGATCGCCGGTAAGAATGGTTTGCTGCAAAGGGTGTGAACTGTTCATGAATGCCTCCTGAGGCTGATAAATCTGGCCGGAGGGCGAACGGATAAAACCAAATAGCCGCCTTCCGGCGGCTATTAGAAAAGGGTGAACGAATTCCTGCCGCCTCTAAAGAGACAGCCACCAGCGGGTAACGATAAAGGCGGTGTGTTTTCTGTTCATTGCGCTACCCTACCACATTTCGCAGTGGTTTCCGTAGTGGGATTTAAAAGTTTATAATTTCACTATCGTTCGCAAGATCCCCTCGCGACGTACAGATAAAAGGGAAATTTGGGAAACTATGGTTGTTATGAATGATCCTTCGCCTGGCGTACTGTCGGTTTTCGATTTTGACGGCACGCTGACCCATAGCGATAGCTTTGTCCCGTTCCTGCGGTTTGCCTTCGGGCGCAGAACCTTTGCGCGCAAAATGATGCGCATGGTCTTACCTACGCTCAAATGCCTGCGTCGGAAGCTGACCCGTGATGAATTAAAAGAAGTGCTGATTTCAACCTTCTTAACCGGCGTCAACGAGCAGTGGGTTAAAGAGAAAGCCGAAGTTTATTGCGCGAAAAACTTCGAAAAAATGATGCGTCCCCGTGGACTGATGGCGGTTGCCGCAGAGCTGCGTTCTGGTGCCGAAGTGACGCTGTGTTCCGCGTCGCCGGCCATCGTGCTGCAACCGTTCGCCGAACGCCTGGGCGTAAAGCTTATTGGCACTCAGCTTGAAGTGATTGATGGCATGCTGACAGGCCGCATTAACGGCCATAACTGCCGCTGCGATCAGAAAATTCAGCGGCTGGAGCAGGTTTATGGCCCGCTCAACCAGCTGCATTTGCGAGCCTGGGGGGATTCAAGAGGGGATTATGAACTGCTGACCGCAGCCAGGGATTACCACTGGCGCCACTTCCATCGTTCCTGGTCTCGCCGTAGCTCACCTATCGAAAGATTACGCCTCGACAAACATCTTTGAGTCAGGTGAACAAGACGCCATCACCCGAAGGAGTCAGACTGCTGACATACCTCTGACGAAAGAAGAAATGCCAGACGGCTCGTCAAAAAACAGGAAAATCAATTTATTGATTTTCGGCTGATAGCCACAAAGAGGGAAAAACCACGTTTTTTCCCTCTTTGTCAGCAACCTAACGCCTTCGCCTGAAGGCGTCCTTCAATTGCTTAGTTCTTGCTGTCGCTTGATTCGGCTTTCGCCGGAAACATCACGCTGAGAATGATACCCACGGCCAGCACGCCCAACACGACGTACAGGCTGGCGGTGGCCGAAATGCTATAGCCGTGATGCCAGATGTGTTCGCTGGCATTAAGCCCAAGCTTAACGGCGATAAAGAACAGCAGCACCACCACCGCTTTTTCCAGGTGAACGAGATACTGTTTTAACGCTTCCAGTACGAAATAGAGCGTACGCAAGCCAAGTATCGCGAACATCATTGCGCTGTAGACGATAAGCGGTTCGCGGCTGACGGCAATAATGGCCGGGACGGAATCAAAAGCAAACATCACGTCAGAAAGCTCAACCACCGCCACGCACAGCATCAGCGGCGTAGCATAAAGCGCGGCTTTTTTGACTCGCCCAACGGTGATGGCCTGGTTTTCTGGCTTCTCCAGCTCCCGGTCGACTTCGGCCTGGCTAAGCAGAAACTTGCGCCCGGCAAGCTTTGGCCAGATAGGGAAAAAGCGTTTTACCAGCCGATAAGCCAGATGCTGAGAGTAATCCTCAACTTCGTCTTCCCCATCGTTGCCTTTGAGCATCATTACCGCCGTCCACGCCACAATTAGCGCAAACACGATTTCAACATAAGGCCCCAGCGACAGCAGCCCCGTGCCGATAGCCACAAAAATGCCTCTGAAAACAATCGCCCCGATAACGCCCCAGTACAGCACGCGGTGCCGGTAGCGGTCCGGAATACCAAACCAGGCAAAAATCGCCATCATCACAAACAGGTTATCGACCGAAAGCACCTTCTCAAGCGCGTAGCCGGTGACAAACAGGCTGGCGACTTCCGCCCCGTGATGAAGATATAAAAAACCGGCAAAAAGCATTGCCACTGCAACCCAGAACACCGACCACAATGCGGCACTTTTTAGCGAGATGGGCTCGTCTTTGCGGTGCATAAAGAGGTCGATGAAAATGGCCCCTACCGAGAGCGCAAGAAATACCGCTACCGTTTCGGTCGGGAAACCAATATGTGTAGATACCATGTTTTATCCTTCAGGAATGACGGAGGCGGTTTCGGGGGATCCGGTCGCCGCCTCACTCCATTCAGGATAAGACCTTCAGGCAAAAATGGTATATTTTTTCTGATATTGGCGAATAAACGCTCTCCAGCATTAAATCGATCTCGCATCCCCCGCGTACTGCGCCACCGCCTTTTGTAACCTCGCCGTCTGGCTATCATTAGCCGGGCTTATCATCGCGTAGTTATAGCGACGATCGCTCCAGTACTGCGCGGTCAGGTTATCGGCCTGTCGCTCTCCTTTCCCTAGCGTAAACATGCCGGAAGGCCGAATATAATAAGCCACGCGTGTGCCCTGAGCATCCTGGTAGACCACCAGCGCTGCCGGGCCCTGTTCGGTCACCATTAAGCGCCCGCCCACTAGCGTAAAACCGTAATTACCCAGGTCTGGTGCCAGCGCCCCGTTAATAAAATAGCGGCCCATCCAGTTGTTCACCTCAGCGCGATCGCTGGCCACGACGTCCAGTGCTTTCACGCTGCCGCTGTTCACCAGACGATAGGCCTGCACGGCATCTTCCATCGGCAAGATTTGCCGCAGGACTTCGCTGGCATGCAGCTGCCATCCGGCAACGCCCCCCATGCCAACGGAGAATAGCAGGCTAAAAGCAACGGCTAATCGCCACCGCTGAGTACGCCGGATTTGCTGGCGCGCCCGCTGCACTTCCGAGGCAGGGGCAGAAACCTGCGGCACAAATTCATCCAGTGATAGACGTAAGCGCCGGGCATCCGCCTGCCATTTTCTGACCTGTGCAGCCTGCTCGGGGTGCTGCAGCAAATAGTGCTCAACCCACTTTTTATGTTCTTCGTCCAGTTGCCCGTCAACCCAGGCATGGAGATCCTGTTCGTCAGGTATGCGCGATTTCATTTCAACCTCCTTAACGCCGGGGCCGATGACGTCCCCTCATCCCATTTTTGCAGCTGTTTTCTGGCGCGGGACAAACGCGACATCACGGTACCCAACGGAATATCCAGCGACTCAGCCGCCTCTTTATAGCTCAAACCTTCCACGCTGATGAGCAGCAGCAGCGCGCGCTGCTCCACGGGAAGCTGGCTGAACATCGCCAGCATATCGTCGTTAATCAGCATCTCCTCCGTTGATGCTGCCACCGGGTTTTCATCGCCGGTAAACAGCGACAAAATGCGCTGATAGCGTCTTTTTCGCCGCTCGCCGTCGATGAATTGCCGATAGAGAATGGAGAACAGCCAGCTGCGAAGGCTTTCTCTGGCCGCCAGATCCCTCTCGCGGGTAAACGCTTTCTCAAGGCAGGACTGCACCAGATCCTCTGCGGCGTGAGGATTGCGCGTGAGCCATAGCGCGAAACGCTGCAAATGCGGCAGCATTTCCCGTATTTCCTGTTCGCTCAGTTTTGACATGATTTACTCCACTGGCGATGTTAGTCCCGGCCTTTGTAGCCCGACATGCTGCTGAACACGCCATCACGCAATAGCAGCGCATGGAATAATGCGGCGGTCAGATGCAGAACCACGGTGACGAACAGCAGCAGCGCAAGCCAGGTGTGCAGCGGCCGAAGCATGGCATAAAGCTCAATATTTTTGGCCACCAGCGCCGGTAACGTGATGCCGGCCCCCAGCGTCACGGGATAGCCCGCCGCAGAGAGCATCGCCCAGCCCACCAGCGGCTGAGCCACCATCAGAAGATAGAGCAGCCAGTGGGATAAATGCGCGAGCGCCACCTGAAAGCCAGGCAGATGCGCCGGGAGCGACGGCGTTTTATAGCGAAGACGAAGATATACCCTCAGAATAACCAGCAGCAGAATGGCGACGCCGAGCGGTTTATGCAACGAGTATAAAAAGGCATGCAGTTCCGATACCGTGGACACCATCCCCACGCCGATAAACAACATCGCCACGATCATCAGCGCCATCGCCCAGTGAACGACGCGCAGCAAAGGGTGAAAATAAGCTGCTTTACTCATAACCCGGCCCCTTTATTTACCTGAGCTTCTTCATGCGTACGGCGATTGAAGGATGACGAATAAGCCGCAGAGCGCGCGCTAAGCAGCGGATCGTCCGAGCCCGAAATACCCTCTGGCAGTATCAGCGGATCGTAGTTAATGTCCCGGCAGTTGCCGTCGGCCTGATCTTGTGCGGAAGTTAGCACCAGCGTGCCTGCGTTAAGCTTTTGGTGGCTATCGGGCCAGGGTTTCGTCGCGTCATTAGTCACGTCGCCCTTCTCAGCCACGCTGATAATTAAATCCCATTTTAGCGGCCCCTGCTGCAGGCGCTGCTTGATGTCCTGCTGAAGGAACAAAGGATTCGCTTTGTCCTGCGCCGTCACCGGCACGCCGGGCGTTTGCGCCTGCATACTCCAGCGTACGCCGTGAACGACCCCTGCTTTGTTGGTAAACAAGAAGGCATTCAGGCTGTTGTAGCTGTCGCTGGCCCAGCTGGACGTTGGCACATAGCTCTTTACCCAAGCAAAAAAAGGCTTTGCCTCCGGGTGAGCGCTAATAAACGCTTTCATTTTGGCCGGATCGGGTTTGCCCGTTTTAGGATCGGGAATACCCGCCATTTGCTGATCGTAGAAGCCCTGAGGGGTAGCAACGCTAAAGAACGGCAGCGCGTTCATCCCCGTACGCCACTCCTGGCCATCGCGGGTAATAAACTGCAGCGCCATACTGCGCACCGGAACTGCACCATCGGGCGCGTTGGGGTTACCGCCGGCAATCGCCAGACGCCCAATAACTGGCGTATTGCCAGGCAGAAACACCGTTGCTTTTGACAGGGCGCTGCCGCTGCCGTTGGAGTCAAAATACCCCACCACGCAGACGCCTTTGGCATGATTGCGACGATAGCCGGGGTGCTCTCCTCCCGTTTTTTCCAGCGCATTAACCAGCTTATCGGGGGATAAACGCCCCGGCGTCAGAGCCCCCCACGCCCAGGCAAACAGCAGGCAAAGGGCTAACGGAATAGCAACTATCACGGCGCCACGCAGTAAAAATTGCTGCGGGTAGCGCAAATTTTTAAACATCGCGCAGAAAGAAGGACGGGGTTCTCGCATAGGTTCGGCTCACAATGATGAAACGGCATTTGGCTTTTGAGCACATAGGACGAACGAAATGAACATTTATTCCCAGGCCTTAAAGTTTTTTTGCCACCTGTATTCCACCATCAAAAACAGGGAGATTGCTGTAATTAACTTTCATATAATCCGGGGGCTAGATTTTAAAATATTGGCTCAGCCTTTTTCATTAATAGCTAAAAATTTAAATCTTAAATAAATAATAAACATTTGTTAGCAGACGTAACGAACGTACCTGGGGAATTATTACAAGCCCTGGACACCAGGTTTAAAGCATAAAAACAAAGTGAAATCACAAATGAAAAGCAAAACCATTTGGCTTAGGGAGAACAAAAATAAACGCCATTGTTATTTATGAAATAAAGCATTCCACCCTCGTCAACACTGCACCCATCGGTACAAAACCGCCCTATTGACAACGTTTTGCCTGCAGATTAATTTTCTTTCCAACCTGATAACCTGCATGACAACTTACCCTCCTGTATTCGCTGCGGGAAAATACTCTAATAACACCATTAACATCACGCTCAATATTAATTAAAAGAGAGTTATTATGTTTAAAAACCTTTCCGTAGGCTCGCGCATTAGCGGCAGCTTTATCATTATTTTATTCACACTGATTGTGCTGACGCTGGTGGCAATTATGCAGGTGAATAAAATAAATAATGCGCTGATCGCCATCAATGATGTCAATAACGTTAAACAGCGCTATGCCGTTAATTTCCGTGGCAGCGTGCATGACCGCTCTATTGCCATTCGCGACGTGACGCTGGTTCCGGCAGGCGAGCTGCAAGGGGTGATCGAGCACATCCGCAAGCTAGAGCGGGATTACCAGGCCTCCGTCCAGCCGATGGAAGGTATTTTTGCTCTGGGCAACGACGTTACCGTAGAAGAGCGTGCGCAATACAAAAAGATAAAAGAAGCCGAACAGCAAACGCTGCCGCTGGTGAATGAAATTATCGCTCTGCAGCAAAAAGGCGATGTGGAAGGCGCACGCCAGGTCATCCTCAATCAGGCTCGCCCTGCATTTGTTAACTGGCTGGCCACCATTAACGGTTTTATTGACATGGAGACGCAGCTTAACGATGCGCTGGCTAATACAGCACGCGGTATCGCGCGCACATTTCACCTTCTGATGCTCACGCTGGCGCTGGTTGCCGTCGCGCTTGGCCTGCTCATCACCTGGTCAACCACGCGCAAAATTACGCTTTCCCTCGGCGGTGAGCCGGTTGATTTGCTGCGCATGACCAACGCCATCGCCGCCGGAGATCTGACGCAAACGCCCGAGCTGCGTAAAAAAGATTCCAGCAGTATTCTGGCTTCGCTCAGCCATATGCAAAATGCGCTGCGCCAGCTGGTGCTGGAAGTACGCCAGAACGCTGAGGGTGTGGCGAGCGCCAGCGCAGAAATAGCCAAAGGAAGTAGCTCACTTTCTGCAAGGACCGAGAACCAGGCCGCGGCGCTGCAGCAAACTTCAGCGGCGATGGACCAGGTGGCGAGCACGGTGCGAAACAATGCGGAAAGCGCACAATACGCCAGCAAACTTGCCAGCTCTGCCGCCAGCGAAGTCGCCCAGGGGAGTGAAATGGTGCAGGGTATCGTCAGCACCATGGAGGAAATTACTCAGGAATCCGTGCGTATTGCGGACATCACGTCGGTGATTGAAGGGATTGCTTTCCAGACGAATATCCTGGCGCTGAACGCCGCCGTTGAGGCCGCCAGGGCGGGTGAACAGGGTCGGGGTTTTGCCGTTGTCGCCACTGAGGTTCGCGCCCTCGCCCAACGCTCTTCCAGCGCCGCGAAAGAAATTAAAGGCCTGATTACTGGCTCAGTGCAGCGGGTGAATAGCGGGGCGCAGGAGATAGATCAGGCGGCGGAAACCATGAGCAAGATTTTGACCACCGTCAGCCAGGTGAACAGCATCGTCAACGAAATTGCGCACAACTCTGCCGAACAGGCGACCGGCGTGAATGAGGTTGCTCAGGCCGTTGCACAGATGGATAAAAACCTGCAGCAGAACGTCGCGCTGGTCGAGGTGACTTCCTCGACGGCAACCGCTCTCGATACGCAATCCCGCGTTCTGCGAGAAACCGTCAGCGTTTTCCAGGTGGCGTCCTGAGACAAAAAGGTACGGGGAATCGCCATTCCCCGTTAGTTTATTTCGGGAAATTAATCACCAGGTGACTGTTGTCGTCCTTATCATTCAGCGAGCAGCCCGGGGCTTTATCGCTCGCACTGAAGGAAACCACGGGGCCGGGGCGCATATCTTTAGGCCCTTGCTCACGGCTATGATGAAAATGACCGCCGCCGCCCCAAACCAGCGCTTTACGAGCACCAATGGCACGCTCTTCCTTTTCTGCCGCAGCATTCCAGGCAATATTGAGCGCCAGCCGCTTGTTCATATACTTGATGGCTTCCATAGGCGTTTTGGGCGCAGCACCGGGAATATGGCGGTCAATGCCGGCGACGGAAATGCCGGCTTTGTGCGCTTCATAAAGTGCCCCGGCAACCTTATCCACCCAGGCCTCGCCGTGTTTTGACCAGGCATTCATGATGAAGTTTTTGGTCGCCTCTTTGCCATGAGCCAGCGCTTCGCGAAACAAGGCGTTATCGCTGTATTTCACAAACTCCACCGCCAGCAGATCCACACCAGCCTTTTTCAACTCGGGAATGGCATGGCCGACAAATTCCGGGATCGCAAGCTGACCATGCACATCGCCCAGGTAAGCAAGCTTGTTATCACGGAACAGGTTAGCCAGGGCCTGAACGGGATCGTTTACCGGCGGCTTAATTTTAATATCAGGATGGATCCTTCCGCTGGCGTTAAGGGCGGCGGGCTGAACGCGATTTGACTGACCGACTGCAGAAAACATGATTATCTCCGATGTTGGGATGTTTTCTGGTGAGTGGCTGGCAAAAAATTCAGTTCCTGGCCGAACGGCGAAAAATATGTTTCTAAACGCGACGCCCCGATCCACGAAAACCTCTGCTGTTTTCCTGCCTTTGATACTCCGTTATCATGGGCCATCTGAGGGACGATTCCCACGCACAGTTTACGCCGTATTAGTGAGCGATAATGAGAACCAGAAACATCACTAACCACTTAAAATTCAACGAAATGGATATCATTACTCCATGAGCACTAGCGAAACCTTCGACGCCCATACCCCAATGATGCAGCAGTACCTGCGTCTTAAATCCGAGCATCGTGACATCCTGCTGTTTTACCGCATGGGTGACTTCTACGAACTGTTCTATGACGACGCAAAACGCGCTTCTCAGCTGCTGGATATCTCGCTGACCAAGCGCGGGGCTTCTGCAGGCGAGCCTATTCCGATGGCGGGCGTGCCTCATCACGCGGTGGAAAACTACCTGGCGAAGCTGGTGAATCTCGGCGAGTCCGTGGCTATCTGCGAACAAGTTGGCGACCCGGCCACCACCAAAGGGCCGGTTGAACGTAAAGTCGTGCGCATCGTCACGCCGGGTACCATCAGCGACGAAGCGCTGTTGCAGGAGCGTCAGGATAACCTGTTGGCGGCTATCTGGCAGGACAGCAAAGGCTTTGGTTATGCGACGCTCGATATTAGCTCCGGGCGCTTCCGTCTGACCGAGCCAGAAGACCGTGAAACCATGGCTGCCGAGCTTCAGCGTACCAATCCGGCTGAACTGCTGTATGCGGAAGACTTCGCCGAGATGAGCCTGATTGAGGGCCGCCGAGGCCTGCGTCGCCGTCCGCTTTGGGAATTCGAGATTGAAACCGCGCGCCAGCAAATGAATTTGCAGTTCGGCACGCGTGATTTGACCGGTTTCGGCGTCGAAAACGCCCACCATGCGCTTTGCGCCGCCGGCTGCCTGCTGCAGTACGTCAAAGATACCCAGCGCACTTCCCTGCCGCATATTCGTTCCGTGACCATGGACCGGCAGCAGGACAGCATCATTATGGATGCCGCCACCCGGCGTAACCTGGAGATCACTCAGAACCTGTCCGGCGGCGTGGAGAACACGCTCGCCTCGGTGCTGGACTGCACCGTGACGCCGATGGGCAGCCGTATGCTCAAACGCTGGCTGCATATGCCGGTGCGCAACGTCGATGTGCTCACTAAGCGGCAGCAAACTATTGCGGCCCTGCAGGAGCGCACCACAGATATTCAGCCTACGCTGCGCCAGGTCGGCGACCTTGAGCGTATTCTTGCCCGCCTGGCGCTGCGTACCGCCCGCCCACGCGATCTGGCACGTATGCGTTATGCCTTCCAGCAGCTGCCCGCCTTGCGTGAAACCCTGTCGGACGTAAGCACCGACTATGTGAAAACCTTGCGCGAGCAGATGGGCGAGTTCGCAGAGCTGCGCGAATTACTCGAGCACGCGGTTATCGAATCACCGCCGGTGCTGGTGCGCGACGGCGGCGTTATCGCCCCCGGCTATAACGAAGAGCTGGACGAATGGCGAGCCCTGGCCGACGGCGCCACTGACTATCTGGATCGACTTGAAATTCGCGAGCGCGAGCGCCTGGGCCTCGATACGCTAAAAGTCGGGTTTAACGCCGTACACGGTTATTACATTCAGGTCAGCCGCGGTCAAAGCCATCTGGTGCCGATCAACTATGTTCGCCGCCAGACGCTGAAAAACGCCGAGCGCTATATTATTCCCGAGCTGAAAGAGTACGAAGACAAGGTATTAACCTCTAAAGGCAAAGCGCTGGCGCTGGAGAAACAGCTTTACGACCAGCTGTTTGATTTGCTGCTGCCGCACCTGGAAGCGCTGCAAAAAAGCGCCACCGCGCTGGCGGAGCTGGACGTGCTGGTGAACCTGGCCGAGCGCGCTTATACCCTGAACTACACCTGCCCGACGCTGACGGACAAGCCCGGCATTAAGCTGGTCGGTGGCCGCCATCCGGTAGTGGAACAAGTCCTCAGCGAACCGTTTATCGCTAACCCGTTGACCCTTTCTCCTCAGCGCAGAATGCTGATCATTACCGGCCCGAATATGGGCGGTAAAAGTACCTATATGCGCCAGACCGCGCTCATTGCGCTGCTGGCCTATATCGGCAGTTTTGTGCCGGCGCAGCAGGCAGAAATCGGCCCGGTTGATCGCATCTTTACCCGCGTAGGCGCTGCCGATGATCTGGCTTCTGGTCGCTCAACCTTCATGGTGGAGATGACAGAAACCGCCAACATTCTGCACAACGCCACTGAACATAGCCTGGTGCTGATGGATGAGATTGGCCGCGGGACGTCGACCTATGATGGCCTGTCGCTGGCCTGGGCCTGCGCCGAAAGCCTGGCAAACCGTATTAAGTCGCTGACGCTGTTCGCCACCCACTATTTCGAGCTGACCACGCTGCCGGAGAAAATGGAAGGCGTGGCTAACGTCCATCTGGATGCCGTGGAGCATGGCGATACCATCGCCTTTATGCACAGCGTGCAGGACGGCGCGGCGAGTAAAAGCTATGGTCTGGCCGTGGCCGCACTGGCGGGCGTGCCAAAAGACGTGATTAAACGTGCGCGCCAGAAGCTGCGCGAGCTGGAAAGCATTTCCGGCAATGCCGCAGCAAGCCAGGTGGACGGGACGCAAATGTCGCTGCTGGTTGCGGCAGAAGAGACATCTCCGGCCGTTGAAGCGCTGGAAAATCTGGACCCGGATTCGCTCTCTCCTCGCCAGGCGCTGGAATGGATTTACCGGCTGAAGAGTTTGGTGTAGCGCTTACCGAACGACAGGCATAAAAAAAGCGGTGATATCAATCACCGCTTTTTATTTGAAGAGTCGATTATTCGCGGAACAGCGCTTCGAGGTTCAGCCCCTGAGCCTGCAGGATTTCACGCAGACGGCGAAGGCCTTCAACCTGAATCTGACGAACGCGTTCACGAGTCAGGCCGATTTCACGACCCACATCTTCCAGCGTTGCAGCTTCATAACCCAGCAGACCAAAACGACGGGCCAGCACTTCACGCTGCTTAGCGTTCAGTTCGAACAGCCACTTCACGATGCTTTGTTTCATATCATCGTCTTGCGTGGTGTCTTCCGGGCCGTTGTCTTTCTCGTCCGCGAGGATATCCAGCAGCGCTTTCTCAGAGTCACCGCCCAGCGGGGTGTCTACCGAGGTAATGCGCTCGTTGAGACGCAGCATACGGCTAACGTCATCAACCGGTTTATCCAGCTGCTCGGCAATCTCTTCGGCACTCGGCTCGTGATCGAGCTTGTGGGAGAGTTCGCGAGCGGTACGCAGGTAAACGTTCAGCTCTTTCACAATGTGAATCGGCAGGCGAATCGTACGGGTTTGGTTCATGATTGCCCGTTCGATGGTCTGACGAATCCACCATGTGGCGTACGTTGAGAAACGGAATCCACGTTCCGGATCGAACTTCTCAACCGCACGAATAAGCCCCAGGTTGCCCTCTTCAATCAGATCCAGCAGCGCCAGACCACGATTGCTGTAACGACGGGCAATTTTTACCACCAGACGCAGGTTACTTTCGATCATGCGTCGGCGGGAGGCTACATCACCGCGCAGCGCGCGGCGAGCAAAGTAAACTTCTTCTTCGGCTGTTAGTAATGGAGAGTAACCGATCTCTCCAAGATAAAGCTGAGTCGCATCTAGTACACGCTGTGTTGCACCCTGTGACAGCAGCTCTTCTTCTGCAAGGTCGTTATCACTGGGTTCCTCTTCTACAAGGGCTTTTTCGTCAAAAGCCTCAACTCCGTTCTCATCATATTCCGCGTCTTCGTTTAACTCGTTAACTTTCAGCGTATTCTGACTCATAAGGTGGCTCCTACCCGTGATCCCTGGGCAATACACTCAATGAATGTTTTGCCGGTTTATCGCTGCGGCAAATAACGCAGCGGGTTTACGGATTTCCCCTTGTAACGAATTTCAAAATGCAATCGTGTAGAACTGGTTCCGGTGCTACCCATGGTAGCTATTTTTTGCCCCGCCTTAACTTCTTCTTGTTCCCGGACCAGCATTGTATCGTTATGGGCGTAGGCACTCAGATAATCATCGTTGTGTTTGATGATGATTAGATTACCGTAACCGCGCAGCGCGTTACCGGCGTATACCACGCGCCCTGCGGCAGTCGCGATAATTGCCTGTCCTTTACTGCCTGCGATATCGATCCCTTTGTTGCCCCCTTCGGTTGCCGCAAAGTTTTCGATTATCTTACCGTCGGTCGGCCAGCGCCAGGTGGAGATTGGCGAGCTGTTAGACGTACTGCTGACGGTAGGTTCGGTAGAACTAACCACAGGTGCCGTCACCGGTGCTGTGACAACAGTCCCAGCTGGCTTATTGCCCGGTAACATTTTGGTAGCACTCTGTTCACCTGAATCCTCAGAATACGTAATTGTCGGTTTAGAAGCAACTACCCTGGTCGAGTTTTGTTCAACTGGCGTCGCGACGCCCTGCGCGCGGGCATCGGCGGCGGTTACCGCGTTCCCGCCGGTGATTGGCGTGCCGGAGGCGTTACCGACCTGGAGGGTTTGCCCCACTTCCAGACCGTATGGGGCCGGTACGTTGTTGCGCTGGGCCAGGTCACGGAAGTCGTTCCCGGTGATCCACGCGATGTAGAACAAAGTATCGCCACGTTTAACGGTGTAAGTGCTGCCGCCCGCGTAACTCCCTTTAGGGATATTGCCGTACTGGCGGTTGTAAACAATGCGGCCATTTTCGGTATGCACGGGCTCAGAAACGACCGGCTGGGCCTGAGGCTGGCGAACCGGTTGAATCTGCGGTTGCTGAACAGGTTGGATCTGAGGTTGCTGAATCGGGGCGGACATTGTCGGTGGCTTAGTCACCAGCAGGCTGCCGCTTGAGGAGCCTGAAGGGTTGCCGTTGCCGCCAACGGAACTGATTGGTGCCTGGGTGTTATTATTGCTTGTACAGCCTGCCAGCCAAAGGCTGGTTAGCGTTAACATCGCCGCCCGGCGTAAAGTGAAAGTTGGGCTTCCCGTGCTCATTTATCCCCCAAAATGATAACCACCAGATATTCATAAAACACTGTAGAAAAGCGGCGTAAACCACGCCAGCTTTTGCTGAATTCGGCTACGTTACGCCGAATCAACAGCAAGAAAACCGGATATTTCCGGGTTATGCTAATTCGCCGCGCACTAAGGGCACAAAGCGAACAGCTTCTACCGTGTCGATTGAAAATTCGTCTCCGTGACGACGGACGCGTTTTAAAAACTGCTGGTCGTCGCCCACGGGTAAAACAAGAATGCCACCGTCATCCAGCTGCGACAGTAGCGCAGTCGGAATTTCCGGCGGGGCCGCCGTCACAATAATAGCGTCGAACGGCGCTTTTGCCTGCCAGCCCTGCCAGCCATCGCCATGACGGGTCGAAATATTGTGTAAATCGAGCTGCTTCAGGCGACGTCTGGCGTGCCATTGCAGCCCTTTGATGCGCTCTACGGAGCAAACATGCCCCACGAGATGCGCCAGAATTGCGGTTTGGTAGCCCGAGCCGGTGCCAATCTCCAGCACCTTTGAATGCTCCGTCAGCTCCAGCAACTCCGTCATCCTCGCCACCATATACGGCTGAGAGATAGTCTGACCAGACCCAATCGGTAACGCGGTATTTTCCCAGGCTTTGTGTTCAAACGCTTCGTCGACAAACTTCTCGCGCGGCACCTGCGCGATAGCCTCAAGAACCTGTTCATTCTTGATGCCCTGAGCACGTAATTGATCGAGAAGAGTTTGTACGCGTTTGCTTACCATTGCGCCTCAACTCCGGCCTTTTCAAGCCAGTGGCCAACGACTTCATGGGCGCTATGTGCGGTTAAATCGACGTGCAGCGGCGTCACCGACACATAACCTTCGTCAACGGCGGCAAAGTCGGTGTCCGGCGCAACATCCAGTTTTTCCCCCGGCGGGCCAATCCAGTAAACCGTGTTGCCACGCGGATCTTCTTGCCGAATCACCTGGTCTGCCGGATGGCGGCTACCGCAGCGGGTCACGCGAATGCCTTTGATTTGGTCAAGCGGTAAATCTGGGACGTTGATGTTCAGAATGCGCCCGGTGCGCAGCGGTTCCCGGGCCAGCGCCCGGAGAATAGAGCAGGTAACCGCCGCCGCGGTCTCATAATGCTGATGACCATCCAGCGAGACGGCCAGCGCCGGGAGCCCTAAATGACGCCCTTCCGTCGCCGCCGCCACGGTGCCGGAATAAATCACGTCGTCACCGAGATTGGGCCCGGCGTTGATCCCCGATACCACAATATCCGGGCGCGGATGCATCAGAGCATTGACGCCGAGATAGACACAATCCGTCGGCGTGCCCATTTGAACGGAGATATCTCCGTTGGCGAGGGTAAAGGTTCTAAGCGATGACTCCAGCGTCAGCGAGTTTGATGCGCCGCTGCGGTTTCTGTCCGGTGCCACCACCTGCACCTCGGCAAATTCACGCAACGCCTTCGCCAGCACCTGAATGCCAGGCGCATGGACTCCGTCATCGTTACTCAGCAATATTCGCATAATCACCCGCTGTGTTCATGAGTTCCCTGACAACGCTGGTGGCGAAGCTCCCCGCCGGTAACCAGAAATTCAGCTCGACGGTGACATCATCCCACCAGTTCCAGCTCAGCCCTTTGGGCTGAACCAGCATCGCACGGCGCGCCGCTTCCACACGCTCACGCTTCAACAACCCCAGCAGAAGCTCTTCTTCCGCCACGGATTGCTGCTCAAAAGCCAGCGCTGCATTTTGCGTTCCCCACTCGCCATCACCCGGCAGCGAAGCGGTGATCAGCAGTTCGCCGTCATTCACTCGCTGTTGCAAGGTTGGGAGTTCTTCCGGGGTCGCCACAAACCAGCTGCCGCGTCCTGCCAATTGTAGCGCATCACCATCAACAACTTGATTAAAGTCTGTTTTTTTCAGGCGCTGGCTAACAATCTGATTAAACAACGCGCTGCGGGCTGCCGACAACCAAAAACTGCGTTTATTTCTGTCGCGCAGCGGCGCATTGCTTTCTGCCCAGCGCTTCGCCTGATGCAGGTTGTTACCGCCAATGCCAAAACGCTGGCTGCCGAAGTAGTTAGGCACGCCCTGCCCGGCTACGGCCTGCAGGCGCTGCTCCATCTCGTGGCGATCGCTCACCTCGCGCAGCACGAGGGTAAAGCGGTTTCCCTTCAGCGCCCCTAAGCGCAGCTTGCGGCGGTGACGAGCAAACTCCAGCACCTGACAACCTTCGAGCGTAAAAGCGCTCATGTCCGGCATCTCTTTGCCCGGCAGACGAACGCAGAACCACTGTTCGGTCACGGCATGTTTATCTTTTTGCCCGGCAAAGCTGACTTCGCGCGCATGAACCTTGAGGAATTTCGCTAACGCATCGGCCACAAAACGGGTATTGCAGCCGCTTTTCAGAATTCGCAACAGCAGATGTTCACCGTCACCGTCCGGGCCAAAGCCCAAATCCTCAATCACCACGAAATCTTCCGGGCTGGCCTTGATAACGCCGCTGCCCTGCGGTTTGCCGTGCAGCCACGTCAGGTTTTGCATATCCATTACTTGCTGGCCTTATGCAGCAGCGCCACGGCTTCGCAGGCAATACCTTCACCCCGGCCGGTAAAGCCGAGCTTTTCGGTGGTGGTTGCTTTGACGTTGACGTCATCCATATGGCAGCCGAGATCTTCGGCAATGAACACGCGCATCTGCGGGATGTGCGGAGCCATTTTCGGTGCCTGGGCGATAATCGTGACGTCGACGTTACCGAGGGTAAAACCTTTGGCCTGGATACGGCGCCAGGCTTCGCGCAGCAGTTCGCGACTGTCAGCACCTTTAAAGGCCGGATCGGTGTCCGGGAACAGCTTGCCAATATCCCCCAGCGCAGCCGCACCCAGCAGCGCATCGGTCAGGGCATGCAGAGCAACGTCACCGTCGGAATGAGCCAGCAGCCCTTTCTCATAAGGGACACGAACGCCGCCAATAATAATCGGGCCTTCGCCGCCAAAAGCATGAACATCAAAACCATGTCCGATACGCATTATAAATTCTCCGTTTGGGTTAACCGCGTAAGATAGAAAGCCGCCAGGGCAAGGTCTTCAGGGCGAGTCACCTTGATATTATCCGCCCGGGCGCTAATCAGTTCTGGATGAAAGCCGCAATATTCCAGGGCCGAGGCTTCATCGGTGATGGTGGCACCTTCATCCAGCGCGCGCAGCAGGCAGCTGCGCAAAAGTTCGAGTGGGAAAAGCTGCGGCGTCAGGGCATGCCAGAGATCTTCACGATCAACCGTATGGGCAATCAGCCCTTTGCCAGGCTCGCCCCGCTTCATGGTGTCGCGAACCGGCGCCGCCAGAATGCCGCCGACTTTGCTGGTGGCGGTTATCGCCAGCAGGTTATTCAGATCATCCCGATGCAGGCAAGGGCGTGCGGCATCATGCACCAGCACCCATTCAGCATCACCTGCGGCCTGAAGGCCAGCAAGGACGGAATCTGCGCGCTGCTTGCCACCAGTCACCACGGTAACGCGAGGATGGGTCGCCAGCGGCAAAGAGGAAAAATACGTGTCGTTGGGGCTGAGAGCCACGATCGCCCGGCCCACACGCGGATGCGACATCAGGCTGGCCACCGCGTGTTCGAGAATTGTTTTGTCGCCGATGTGTAGGTACTGCTTAGGACATTCCGTTTGCATACGGCTGCCGATACCGGCGGCCGGTACCACGGCAATTACGTCCGGGGAGGAGTCTGCCATGCCTTTCACTTATGCTGAGTTATCGATTATTTTGCCCGGTGTTGGAGGTATTACCGTTGGCTGCGCGTTTGGAGGCATCCGGCACCAGGCGATAGAAAGTCTCCCCTGGTTTGGTCATGCTGAGTTCGTTGCGAGCGCGCTCTTCAATCGCTTCCTGGCCGCCGTTGAGGTCGTCAATTTCGGCAAAAAGCTGATCGTTGCGAGATTTTAGTTTGGCATTGGTTGCCTGCTGCGCAGCGACATCTTCGCTGACGCGCGTGTAATCGTGTACGCCGTTTTTTCCGAACCACAGCGAATACTGAAGCCAGACCAGCAAGGCCAGCAACAGCAGCGTTAGTTTACCCATCCTGCCCCCTGAAAAACGGCACAATCATCCCACAACTTTTTCGTCGACTCCACTGCGGCAAGCGACCCTGCGCGCCAAATCGCGCCAGAATTTACCACATAACGCGAATTCATGCGCGATTGCAGCAAGTTTAGCTTAACGTTGCCCATAAATAGTCTGTTACGGTTTGACGCAGTTCGGCACGGCTACCCCATTAGCCACATGAAGAGCACGCCGAACATCAGCGCCACGGAGAGCAGCGTAGCCACACAGCTAAACAGCAGCTTGCCACGCAAAATGGAGTGCAAAGCAATACCCACCACCACCGCGACAGGCATCAGCGCCAGGAAGAATGGCCAGGTGTAGAGGAAGAAAAAGAGCGTGTTGGGGCCATAGACCAAAAAGGGAATGCCTAGCGCCAGCAGCCACGACAAAAAGCCGATAAACGCCCCGGGCAATGACCAGGTGGTTTCCTCGACCGTCGGGCTGGGTTCAGCCGGTGATATAACGATATTCGTGCTGTTGCGCATAACTGATTTCATAACCCTGATGGCCGGAAGCGTTGTGCTTCCGGGCGTCTTCAGCAATTGATGATATCGTCGCGACGCAGCAGGTCTAATATTTGGGCCACTAAATTTGTTACTAATTGTTCGCCGTCTAAGTGTATTTCCGCCTGCAGCGGCGCCTCATACGCCGAATCAATACCGGTAAAATTCTTCAGCTCTCCGGCTCTGGCCTTCTTGTAAAGCCCTTTAGGATCGCGCGCTTCGCAAATCGCCAGCGGCGTGTCCACAAACACTTCGTAGAAGCGCCCTTCTCCAGCTCGCTCACGCACCATTTGCCTTTCAGCCCGGTGCGGAGAGATAAAAGCGCTGAGCACGACAAGGCCTGCATCCACCATCAGGCCAGCCACTTCTCCGACTCGCCGGATGTTCTCTTTGCGGTCCCCATCGCTAAAGCCCAGGTCGCTGCACAATCCGTGGCGTACGTTGTCGCCGTCAAGCAAATACGTGCTTACGCCAAGTTTATGCAGTTCCTGCTCAAGCGCGCCGGCCACGGTTGATTTCCCGGAGCCGGACAAGCCTGTGAACCACAGCACCGCCCCGCGGTGTTTGTGCAATGCTTCACGCTGCTCGCGCGTAACGGGGTGAGCATGCCAGACCACGTTTTCATCATGGTCGGCCATTATTTGCCTCCCAGCAGGTCACGCGCGCCCCAGTGTGGGAAGTGACGGCGCACCAGGGCGTTAAGCTCAAGTTCAAACGCACCGTATGCCGAAGGTTCCTGATAAACGTCCGCCTGTGGCTCGCGCACCATACCAGCGCCGACGGTCACGTTGCTCAGACGGTCGATCAAAATCAGCCCGCCGGTCACCGGGTTGGACTGATATTTATCGAGCACCAGCGGCTCATCAAAGGTCAAATCCACCAGCCCAATGCCGTTCAGCGGCAGGTTTTCCACCACGCGCTGAGTCAGCGAGTTAATCTCGACCTGGTACTGAATGTTGTCGACCCGCGCGCGCGTTTTCTTCCCGGCAATTTTGATATCAAAGCTCTGGCCCGGTACCAGCGGCTGCTCCGCCATCCAGACGACATCCACTTTAGCGCTCTGCACTGCAGCCAGCGATTCCGTCGCCTCCACCAGCAGGTCGCCCCGGCTGATGTCGATTTCATCTTTCAGCACCAGGGTGATGGCTTCCCCCGCGCCGGCTTGTTGCAAATCTCCATCAAAAGTCACGATTCTGGCAATGCTGGATTCCACGCCAGATGGCAGCACTTTGACGCGCTGGCCTACGCTCACGGTGCCCGAAGCGAGCGTCCCCGCATAGCCACGGAAGTCCAGATTGGGACGGTTCACGTACTGCACCGGGAAGCGCATTGGCTGCTGCTCCACGCCGCGAATAATTTCTACCGTTTCCAGCACTTCGAGCAGTGTCGGGCCGCTGTACCACGGCATTTGAGCGCTGGCGCTGGCGACGTTATCCCCTTCCAGCGCGGAAAGCGGCACAAAACGAATATCCAGGTCCGCCGGCAGCTGCTGGGCGAAGGTCAGGTAATCCTGTTTGATCTGCTCAAAAGTCTGCTCGCTGAACGCCACCAGATCCATTTTGTTGATCGCCACTACCAGGTGTTTGATCCCCAACAGCGTAGAGATAAAGCTGTGTCGACGGGTTTGATCCAACACGCCTTTACGGGCGTCGATCAGCAGGATCGCCAGGTCACAGGTTGATGCCCCGGTCGCCATATTGCGGGTGTACTGCTCGTGCCCCGGCGTGTCGGCAATAATAAATTTGCGCTTCTCGGTGGAGAAATAGCGATAGGCCACGTCGATGGTAATGCCCTGCTCGCGCTCGGCCTGCAGGCCGTCCACCAGCAACGCTAAGTCGAGTTTCTCGCCCTGAGTGCCGTGACGTTTGCTGTCGGTGTGCAGCGACGAGAGCTGATCTTCATAGATCTGGCGTGTGTCGTGCAGCAGGCGACCAATCAACGTGCTTTTGCCATCATCGACGCTGCCGCAGGTCAAAAACCGCAGCAGGCTTTTGTGCTGCTGGGCGTGCAGGTAAGCTTCTACGCCGCCTTCGTCAGCGATTTGTTGTGCAATAGTGGTGTTCATCTGGCGGCTCCTTAGAAATAACCCTGGCGTTTTTTCAGCTCCATAGAGCCGGCCTGGTCGCGGTCAATCATGCGTCCCTGGCGTTCACTGGTGGTGGAAACCAGCATCTCTTCGATGATCTCCGGCAGCGTCTGCGCGGTAGATTCCACCGCACCGGTCAGCGGCCAGCAGCCCAGGGTACGGAAGCGCACCATACGTTGTTCAATCACTTCGCCCGGCTGCAGATCGATACGATCGTCGTCAATCATCATTAGCATGCCGTCACGTTCCAGCACTGGGCGCGGAGCCGCAAGATATAGCGGAACGATGTCGATATTTTCCAGGTAGATGTACTGCCAGATATCCAGCTCGGTCCAGTTAGACAGCGGGAACACGCGAATGCTTTCGCCTTTATTTATCTGGCCGTTGTAGTTATGCCACAGCTCAGGCCGCTGGTTTTTTGGGTCCCAGCGGTGGAAGCGATCGCGGAAAGAGTAAATACGTTCCTTCGCACGAGATTTCTCTTCGTCGCGGCGCGCACCGCCAAAGGCTGCGTCAAAACCGTATTTATTCAGCGCCTGCTTAAGGCCTTCGGTTTTCATGATATCGGTATGTTTAGCGCTGCCGTGAACGAACGGGTTAATGCCCATTGCTACGCCTTCAGGGTTGCGGTGCACGATAAGATCGCAGCCGTAGGCTTTCGCCGTGCGGTCACGGAATTCGTACATTTCACGGAATTTCCAGCCGGTATCAACGTGCAGCAGCGGGAACGGCAGCGTACCTGGGTAGAAAGCTTTACGGGCCAAATGCAGCATGACCGAAGAGTCTTTCCCAATGGAATACATCATCACCGGATTAGAAAATTCGGCAGCGACCTCACGGATAATATGGATGCTTTCAGCCTCCAGTTGCCGCAAGTGAGTGAGTCGTTTTTGGTCCATAACCTTCCCTTAAGCAGATACGCCGCGGCCGTTCATCGCAGCCGCTTGAGATTTAATCTAAGGGGACTATAAGTCTTGGGCTTATTTGTTATGAAATTACGAATTGGAATGACTAGTTCCCGAAAAGAATAACGCCACGGCAAAGCTAACAACAAAATGTGCTTAACCTGTCGTTTTTTCGCGGGTTTAAGAGCAAATGAAATTGTTTAACCTGGCTCACAGTTTCATACTAACGGCGCTTAAAGCTTCCGACTAATAAAGATGAATAAGGACGTACTATGTTTTCCGCATTGCGCCGCTCGGTGATTTGCCTGGCGCTGGGCGCGTGCTTTAGCTTTCCCGCAGGGGCGAAGGTCACGCAGCAAGGCGACATTGCCGACCAGCAAACCCGCCACATCGCGACTTATTTTCCCGGCCGAATGACCGGCAGTCCTGCCGAAATGCTGGCCGCAGACTATATTCAGCAACAGTTTAAAAGCTGGGGATACCAGAGCGATATTCGCCAGTTTAATACTCGCTATATCTACACCACGAAAGCGGGCCATCAGACCTGGCATAACGTCACCACCAGCAGCGTGATTGCCGCCCGTGAAGGTAAACAGCCGCAGCAAATTATTATCATGGCGCATCTGGACACCTATACGCCGCTCAATGATAAAGACGTGGACAATAATCTCGGCGGCCTGACGCTACAGGGCGTGGACGATAATGCTTCCGGCCTTGGCGTCATGCTGGAGCTGGCGGAGCGCCTGAAAGATATTCCTACCCGCTACGGCATCCACTTTATTGCTACCAGCGGAGAAGAAATTGGCTCCCTGGGCGCGAAAAACATTCTGGAGCGCATGAGCAAAGAAGAGCAGGCCAACACGCTGCTGGTGATCAATCTGGACAGCCTGATCGTGGGCGATAAGCTTTATTTCAATAGCGGCGTATCAACGCCTGCGGCCGTGCGCAAACTGACCCGCGACCGCGCGCTTACGCTTGCCCATCGTGCCGGGATTCAGGCCACCAGCAATCCGGGGCTGAATACGAAATACCCGAAAGGCACCGGCTGCTGTGGCGATGCTGAACCGTTTGATAAAGCCGGGATCCCGGTGCTATCCGTGGAAGCCACCAACTGGGCACTTGGGGCAAAAGACGGTTATCAGCAGCGCAGTAAAAACAAGGCATTTCCAAACGGCACCAGCTGGCATAACGCCACGCTCGATAACCTTGAGTATCTGGATAAGGCACTGCCGGGGAGAATTAAGCGCCGCAGCCATGACACGGTGCGTATACTGCTCCCGCTGGTGAAAGAGTTGGCGAAGGCCGGGAAGTGATCGGGCAGGAGCGGCTATAGCACCGCTCCTCCTTATTTATTACTGCTGTACCGGCAGACTCACGGCATACAGGTACCACGCTGAATGAGGCAGCCAGCCCTCGGCCCAGCGCCAGTCGTCATCTTTCCCGGTGACCGCATAACCCTGGTCAAACGCGATCCCGTCTACGTTCTGCTGCGGATCGGCGGTAATGCCGTTCACAATCCCGCCAGGCAAGGTCGTATAGCGCCAGGAATTGAAGAACAGATAGCTGATGTGGCGGTAGCCGCTGCCGGTCAGCATGCTGACATCAAACGGGTTTCTACCGAGGATCCAGTCCAACTGGTTCCAGGCGTAGGCGTTAAGCCGATGGGTAAAATTGGCATCGTCGGCGAACAGCGGCATCGCCTGCCGGGCCGCCGCCGCAAGCGACGCTATACGGGCGTTTTCCCCCTGCCACCAGGGCGCTGCTTCCGTATCATGCGGGAAGAAGAAGCTAGTGCGCTTTGTCCCGTCCTTCAGTTGGACCAGCTGACGCGCATAGCCAAACGGGTTATTAACATCAGCGGTGGTGGTCAGTTCAAAATCGAGTGCCTGTTTTACCGAGGAGAGAATATCCGCTCGCTGATTGTCAGGCGCAACGGCGTGATATTCCAGTAGCGCGATAACCGGCAGCCCGGCATCTGAAGGGTGGAAATAAGGCCGGCTGGCGTCATCTGCACGCCAGTAATGTTTCCACTGGCCTTCCGAAATCTGGCGGGCCATCAGGCTTTTTGCCCGCAGGGAAGCCACCTCCAGGTAATGTGATTGCTTAGTCGCTTTATACAGGTCGGTGGCGGCCAGCAGGACGTTATAGTCATCGACGATATTCTCTTTGCCGTCGTTCACCATCTTCAGGTTATTTTTCTCAAGGAAGGCAAAAGCCTCTTTCGCTGTCTGAAGATATTGCGCGCGGGTAAACTGCCCGTCCTCATCCTGAGTGCTGGCGAGCGCCAGCGCAGCAATCGACATCCCAGCGCCTGAACGGAAGCTCGCCTGATAAGCCAGCCGCCCAACCGCCGACTCTTCGACAATGGTGGAGTCAGACTCTTTTTCTTTAATTTGCGTGCGCCAGTTCGGGTTCGCGACCACGCGGTCCTGCGCCAGCTTGTCTTTACCCGGCGATGATATCGCCTGCAGGAAGGATTCCCCCGGCTGCTTCATACGCACCAGAAAATCTGCGCCATAAAGACCTTCATCGAGCATACGGCGACGGTACTCGGAGAAATTGACGTCGTTACGCGCGCCCAGGCGCTGGTAGCTTTGCAGCAGGCTCCAGGCCACCAAAGGGGCTTGTTGAGGGTTAAACCAGGAAGTTAAATTCTGATGGGAAAGGTGAACGCCATAGTCGCCGGTCGCGTCATACCAGCCGCCGTGCACATCCACCGTGCCTTTCTCCCCCCACGGTTTCGGCAGTTTGCGATCGGCCTTGTCAAAAAGCCCCGTTACGCGCTGGCTTTTGAAATAAGCAATCACATCGGAGAGCGTGTAGCGTTCAAGCAAATCTTTATTAATGATAAACGGCCCAGAACGCACATCGCCGTCGCTGCTGACCACCTTGACCACATAACGCCCGGCTTTATGCCAGCCGCTAAAATCGGCCTGATAAAAAGTACGATTCTCCCAGCTCGGGACGCTTCCCTGCCCGACTAATTCACCGCTATACACCACTTTGTTGCTTTCGCTATCCAGCAGCTCAAATTGGTCGCCAGCGTTAAATTTCGCGCCATCGCTTAATTGAATAACGGCGGATTTGGGTCCATTGAGGTCGTAGCCAACCTGGTTAATTAACACATGCGTTTCTGCATGGACGAAAAGCGCGCAGCACGAAAGCGCCAGCCCGAGGCCTGCCTGTCGAATCAACATTATTTTTCCTTAGCGTGGGTCGCGTTAAATAATTGAGAACGGAGCAATCATCATGAATTTGATATCCTTTTCATCCTGGAAAACGTTGGCATAGCCGCCGCTCCAGTCAGGATTGTCGGAATGGTTGTTGTAGCGGGTGTAATGCAGCTTAAACATCACATCTTTCGCCCAGCCCTGCTGGACTTGCCAGACGAGATCCAGGTTCCAGGCGCTTTCTGTCAGACGCTGTCTGGCCGACCACTCTCCTCCCCGAGCCGGTTTGCCGTCCCAGCCCCAGGCCAGCGATGCCCCGGCGCTGATACCCGGATAAATGACGTCGCCTAAATCGACCATCGAGCCGAAAAACACCGCCTTTTCACCGTCGGCGTTGTAGTCAGAACGGGCATCCCACCACATATCGATACGCCCCGCCGAGTTTGGGTAAATGGGCGTTGCGCTGACGGTGTAATATCCTTGCTTGCCCGGCGCATGGACCAGGCTCCCCTCTAACCGGAACTGCCAGCGTCCTCGCTGGTATTCAGCGGTAACGCCCTGCTGCCAGGCAAACTCGTCGTAGACATCATGGCGCCCGGTAGCATCATGCGAGCCGTAAAACTGCCAACTGGTTCTGAGCTGGTTATCTGCCTCACCAAGACGCCAGCCTACTTTGGTAAAATACTTATCCAGGTAGCCCTGGGATTGACCAAAGGCCAGCTCCCAAATCACGCCATTTTTAAAATCAAATTTCCCGCCCAGCGAGTGCAAATAAGGAATTTTCGTTTTCTTGTCTATTTCCTTAAAGTCATACATCTCGCGATACCACGGAGCTTTATATTTATTGGCCCAGAAATAAGAAAGTGAAAATGTTCCCTGCTGCCCTAAATCATAAACTGCCCCCATTTCAACGCCCTGATAGGTTCCGGGTAAGAAGCCCCATTGGGTGGCTAATAAACCCTGCCCAATGGGCTGAATATAACCGGCTCTGAGCCAGTAATTGTCCTTTTTGAATTTGAGCGCGGCCAGATAAAGATCCACCGCATTAGCCTCTCCGGTTCCCCGGTCGCGCCACATGGATTTACCGTCGCTGAAGCTTATTTCGTTGGGATGTGCCGTGCTGCCTTCAAATAAATCCACCGTCGCGAATGCCCCAAGATCGCCCCCAACGGTTTCGTCATAAAAACCAGAGCTATAGTCCAGCCGGGCGGTTGTGGTGCTGTGGTGAAGGTTGGTCTGGTATTGCCCGTAATGCGGGCTGCCAGGATTCATCTCTTTGCGTTCACGATGGCGCTGCCAGTAATAGAGCGAGCCCGTTAGCAGGCTGTCATCCACAAAACCCGCTGCCATCGCAGGCGCGACCGGAATGACAGAAAACATGCCTGACAGCAGCAGGATGCATTTTGTGGCGTGCTTCTTTGTACAAAGAGGTAAAATAGACATTAATAATTCCCTAATATTAAGCCCTTTCCCGGCGGTATTTCCCGAGTCCGGATGCTTTCCCTGGTAATAAAATCATTCGCCTCATGGCCATTTTTTACTGGCCTGGACGTTTATTATTTCTCTTGAATCATCCAAACCTGAAAACGTTTTCAGGTTTTATGAAATTATCGCCTCAACAAAAAAATGATCAATATCCGATCGCAACTTTCTTTGTGATGAATAGCCCATTTTGGGGAGCAAACTTGATGGGGAGTTTCATGCAGACGAGGTGTGGAAAGCAGAAAAGAAAAACGCGGGAACAAGACCCGCGCTTTAAAAGAAGAGATTGAAGGACTTTATTCGTGCAAGCCGCACTCGCGCTTCAGGCCAAAGAAGCGGGTTTCTTCTTCTGCCATGCCCGGTTCCCACTTACGAGTGGTGTGGGTATCGCCGACGGAAAGATAGCCCTGATCCCACAGCGGATGATATTTCAGTCCGTGCTCGGTCAGGTACTGGTACACCGTGCGGTTATCCCAGTCGATGATCGGCAGAATTTTAAAGACTTCGCGCTGTACCGCCAGTACCGGCAAATGGGCACGGCTGCCGGATTGTTCACGACGCAGGCCGGCAAACCAGGTTTGTGCCTCCAGCGTTTTCAGCGCGCGGTTCATCGGTTCTACTTTGTTGATGTCGTTGTAGCGCTCAATACCTTCCACGCCCTGCTCCCAAAGTTTGCCGTAACGCGCTTCCTGCCATGCCGGGCTTTCGGTCGCACGAAACACCTGCAGGTTCAGCTTCAGCTTGTCGGTTAGTTCGTCGATAAACTGGTAGGTTTCCGGAAACAGATAGCCGGTATCGGTCAGGATCACCGGAATGTCGGGGCGCTGCTGCGTAACCAGATGCAGACACACGGCGGCCTGAATGCCGAAGCTGGACGAAAGCACAAATTCACCCGGCAGGTTTTCCAGCGCCCATGTCACGCGCTTCTGGGCGCTAAGTTTTTCCAGCTGAGCGTTAACTTCGGCGAGCGCCATGACGCGTTCGACCTTCGGTAATTCGTTCAGCGCGGTAAGATCGAGTACGGACATACGTGCCTCACTTAGTGATAAATGACCCTCACCCCGGCCCTCTCTCTGGAAGGGAGAGGGGGGAAACCGAATTATTCCCTCTCCCCTGCACTCTCTGGAAGGGAGAGGAGAAAGCCAGATTCAGTATTCTTTGTCTGTTAATCCCCTCTCCCCTTTGGGGAGAGGGTTAGGGTGAGGGGGTAAAAACTAGTCCCACAAATCCCTGGCCGGGTCGAGCACCGGGCGAATAATCCCGGCGCGCACGGTGAAATCGCCAAAGCCTTCATCGGCCTCACGCTCATTCGCCCAGCGCCCCACCAGCTCGTCAATCGAGCTGAGGATTTCCGGCTCGGTGATGTTTTCACGATACATGCGGGGAATACGCGTCCCGATACGGTTGCCGCCAATGTGCAGGTTATAGCGCCCAGGCGCTTTCCCCACGAGGCCAATTTCGGCCAGCATCGCGCGGCCACAGCCGTTCGGGCAGCCGGTGACACGCATCACAATGTGCTCATCCGGCACCTTGTGTTTATCCATCACCTGCTCAACTTTGGTAACAAACTCAGGCAGGAAGCGTTCGGCCTCCGCCATCGCCAGCGGGCAGGTAGGGAAAGACACGCAGGCCATCGAGTTCTCGCGCTGCGGGGTGACCGCGTTCATCAGCCCGTGCTCGGTAGCCAGTTTCTCAATTTTAGCCTTTTCGCTTTCCGGCACGCCGGCGACGATCAGGTTCTGGTTTGCCGTCAGGCGGAAATCGCCTTTATGGATCCGGGCTATCTCCAGCAGGCCTGTTTTTAGCGGGCGATCCGGGTAATCCAGAATACGGCCGTTTTCGATAAACAGCGTCAGGTGCCATTTGTCGTCGATGCCCTTCACCCAGCCGATACGGTCGCCACGGCCGGTGAATTCGTACGCGCGGGTCGGCTCAAACTTGATGCCGGCACGGCGCTCAACTTCCGCCTTAAACACGTCCACGCCGACGCGCTCAAGGGTATATTTGGTTTTAGCGTTTTTACGGTCGGTACGGTTCCCCCAGTCGCGCTGGGTCGTCACCACCGCTTCCGCTACCGCCAGAGTATGCTCCAACGGAATGTAGCCGAATTCGCTTGCCGTGCGGGCATAGGTATTTTTATTCCCGTGCTCGATGGACAGGCCACCGCCGACCAGCAGGTTAAAGCCAACCAGCTTGCCGTTTTCCGCAATCGCGATGAAGTTCATGTCATTGGCGTGCAGATCCACATCGTTCTGCGGCGGGATCACCACCGTGGTTTTAAACTTACGCGGCAGGTAGGTCGGCCCCAGAATTGGCTCTTCGTCCGTGGTGGCGACTTTTTCTTTATCCCACCAAATCTCGGCGTAGGCACGAGTGCGCGGCAGCAGGTGCTCGGAAAGCTTTTTCGCCCATTCGTAGGCTTCCTGATGCAGCTCAGACTCCACCGGGTTAGAGGTACACAGCACGTTGCGGTTCACGTCGTTAGCGGTCGCCAGCGCGTCCAGGCCGACCTCGTGCAGCATTTCATGCGCGGGTTTGACGTTCTTCTTCAGAATGCCGTGGAACTGGAACGTCTGGCGGTTGGTCAGGCGAATGCTGCCGTAGATAGTCTTATCTTCAGCAAACTTATCAATGGCCTGCCACTGCTGGGTGGTGATGATCCCGCCCGGCAGACGGCAGCGGAGCATCATCGCGTGGCGCGGTTCCAGCTTCTGCTCAGCACGCTCGGCGCGAATATCGCGGTCATCCTGCTGATACATGCCGTGAAAGCGGATCAGCAGGAAGTTGTCGCCGTTGAAGCCGCCGGTCAGGCCATCCTGCAGATCTTCTTTAATGGTGCCGCGCAGGAAATCGCTGTCGCGTTTCAGTCGTTCGGCGTCGACCAGTTTGCCTTCGACCACCAGAGGGCCAGGGTGTTTTTCGCTCATTAGTAGACATCTCGCTGATAACGGCGCTCAACGCGCAGCTCACTTAAAAATTCATCTGCCGCTTCGGTGTCCATGCCACCGTGGACGGCAACCACTTCCAGTAACGCCTGTTCAACGTCTTTCGCCATACGGTTGGCGTCACCGCAGACGTAAATGTGGGCACCTTCTTGAATCCAGCGCCACAGTTCCGCGCCTTTCTCGCGCAGTTTGTCTTGTACGTATATTTTATGCTGCTGGTCGCGGGACCAGGCTAAATCGATGTTCGTCAGCAGGCCGTCTTTGACGTAGCGCTGCCATTCCACCTGGTACAGGAAATCTTCGGTGAAGTGTGGGTTGCCGAAGAACAACCAGTTTTTGCCACCTGCGCCGTCGTTGTCGCGCTGCTGAATAAAGGCGCGGAACGGGGCAATACCGGTGCCGGGGCCAATCATAATGACCGGAGTTTCCGGGTTTGCCGGTAAGCGGAAGTTATCGTTGTGTTCAATGAACACGCGCACTTCGCCATCTTCTTCAAGGCGATCGGCCAGGAAGCCGGAAGCCCCGCCCGTGCGGGCACGACCTTCGATGTCATAGCGCACCGCGCCCACTGTAATGTGGACTTCGGTTTCAGCTTCCGCCTGCGAAGAGGCAATAGAGTAAAGACGCGGCGTTAACGGGCGCAATAGGCCAACCAGCTGTTCAGCCGTCAGCTCCGCCGGGGCGTAGCGAGCCATATCCACAATCGGCGTAGTCTGCGCGTAATGCTGTAATTTTGCTTTATCGCCCACCAGCTCGAGCAGCGCCGTGTTGCGGGTCAGCTGGGCGTAGTTTTCGACGATATTGCCGGTGTTCACAGTCAGTTCAAAGTGCCACTGCAGGGCTTCGCTCAGCGGCAGCGTTTTGCCGTCAACGGTGACGCTTTCATCACCTTTCAGCCACAGCAAATCCGTCAGCTCTTTCACCAGCGCCGGATCGTTCTGATACCAGACGCCAAGCGCATCGCCCGGCCGATAGCGCAGGCCAGAATCGCCAAGATCGATTTCGATGTGGCGCACGTCTTTATCGGAATCGCGGCCGGTAATCTTCTGGTTAACCGCGAGCGTGGCGGTTAACGGTGATTCTTTGCTGTAAGGGCTGGTGAAGATTTCGTTGCTCACGCCCGTAGCCGTCGCGGTAGCCTGAGCTGGGGTTTCCGTCGGCACGCGAGATTTCAGCAGCTCGACAATCTTGCCGCGCCATTCCTGCGCCGCAGGCTGATACTCTACGTCGGTATCGACGCGATCCAGCAGACGCTCACCGCCTAATTCTGCCAGCTTGCTGTCGAAGTCTTTGCCGGACTGGCAGAAGAATTCATACGAGCTGTCGCCAAGGCCAAAGACCGCAAACGCGGTACCGTCAAGCTTTGGAGCCTTCTTCGAAAACAGGAATTTGTGCAGGGCCACGGCCTCTTCAGGCGGCTCCCCTTCCCCTTGCGTGGAGCTGACGACAATCAGCAGCTTTTCCTGGGCAATTTGTTTGAATTTATAGTCGCCCGCATTCACCAGGTTAACGTTCAGCTTTGCCGCCAGCAGGTCGTCACGCAGCTGCTCGCTCACGCGGCGCGCGTTGCCGGTCTGCGAAGCGGAAATCAGCGTGATAACCGGCACTTCTGCCGCAGGGGCCGGAGCCGCCGCGACAGCGCCAGGCTGCTGGTTAATCATTCCCCAGAAATAGCCGGACAGCCAGGCCAACTGAGTGGTTGAAAAATCAGTGGTCGCCGCCTGAAGGCGTGCCAGCTGGTCCGGCGTTAGCGGCAGCAAAGCGCTCGGTGGAACCTGAGAAGTCATATGTATTTAGCTTCCAGTAGCAAAGGGCAAAAAAAGGGCTTACAGACTGTAATGAGTCAAGGTTAACCAGCAGGTTATCAACAATTAAAGAAGGGATGGAAATAATAAATAACTAAAACGACTAATCGTTTTTTCAGGTAAATCATAGTGTTAAAAGTGATTACCTAACCCACTGATGAGTAAATGATTTTCTCTCATTCACCATTACTTACAGCGTTCTGCCGGGCAATGCGCCGTTTAGTTAATGCGAAAAATAGTCCATTCCGCTATCATGCGGCGGTTTTTTGAATTCCAGAGAGTCGAATGATGTCCACCACCCTGTTTAAAGATTTTACCTTCGAAGCCGCCCACCGCCTGCCGCACGTCCCGGAAGGCCACAAATGCGGCCGCCTGCACGGCCATTCCTTTATGGTGCGGCTGGAAATTACCGGCGAGGTAGATCCGTATACCGGCTGGATCATGGACTTTTCCGAGCTGAAAGCAGCGTTTAAGCCGACTTACGATCGCCTCGATCACTATTATCTGAACGATATCCCAGGGCTGGAAAACCCCACCAGCGAAGTGCTGGCGAAATGGATTTGGGATCAGATGAAGCCTGTCGTGCCGCTACTGAGCGCGGTGATGATCAAAGAAACCTGCACCGCAGGCTGCGTTTATCGCGGCGAATAAGAATGAAAAAAAGTCCGGAAATCACCCCGGACTTTTCCCGTCTGCGCTCCTCATCAAGCTAATTTTCTTCCCGCTTTGGTAAGCTACTCTGTCGCAACTAAAAGGTGCACGGGATGGCCACTACAGATTTCGATATTATCGTCGTTGGCGCAGGGATCGCAGGCTCCTGCTGCGCGGTAGAGTGCGCGCGCGTCGGGCTAAATGTTCTGCTTGTTGAGCGGGCAAATCAGCCCGGAGGCAAAAATCTGTCGGGCGGCAGGCTTTACACCGCCGCGTTTGATGCTCTCTTTCCTGACTTTTCTCGCTCTGCCCCGCTCGAGCGCTGTATCACCCATGAAAAGCTCTCCGCGCTGACGGCAGAAACGTCAACGACGTTGAGTTTCCAGCACCCTTCGGCGGCGTCATACAGCGTGCTGCGGGCCCGGTTGGATCCGTGGCTATTCCTGCAGGCTGAACAAGCTGGCGCCCAGTGCCTGACGGCGACTCAGGTTGATAGCCTGCATGTTGAAAACGGCGTGGTTAGCGGCGTAGTGATTGATGGAGAAGTGCTGAGCGCCAAAGCCGTCGTTATCGCCGAAGGTGCCAATACCTTACTGGCTGAGCAAAACAAGCTATTGAACAAATTACCCGAGCACGACGTTGCCGTTGGCGTTAAGGAAGTGCTTGCGCTGCCGAAAGAAGATCTCGAAAACCGTTTTGCCCTCGAAGGGAACGAAGGCGCGGCCTGGCTGTTCATCGGTGGCGTCTGCGGCGAGCAGCCCGCAGGTGGTTTTCTCTATACCAATAACGATACGCTTTCTGTCGGCATTGTTTGTCCGCTCTCTTCGCTCCGGGCTTCCTCCGCAGCGCTTCCTGACTTGCTGGAAAACTTCAAACAGCACCCAACGCTGCGCCCGCTTTTACGCCGCGCCGAGCTGGTGGAATACGGCGCCCATCTCATTCCTGAATGTGGCCTGAACGGGCTCCCCGAACGCCTGGCCGGCCCCGGCTATTTGCTGGTGGGCGATAGCGCCCGTTTCTGTATCAATACCGGCTTCACCGTGCGCGGCATGGATTTGGCTGCGCTTTCGGCAAAAGCTGCGGCACAAACGCTGATTCAAGCGCTGCAGGAAAATGAAAGTGTCGATCTTCATCAGGCATACCGCCGACAGCTGGAGCGCACTTCTCTGTGGGCGGTAATGGACCGCTACCGCAAAATGCCCGATTTTTTACAAACGCCGGGGCTGTTTCAGGACTATCCGCACCTGCTGGCCGAGCTGCAGCGTGATATCTTTGATCCCCAAAGTTCACCGCCGCCACGGCTCGGCAGCCTGCTGTGGAAGCACGCCCGCAGGGCTGGTATCTCAAGGCTGGTGAAAGACATTGTTCGCGGAGGGCGCAGCCTGTGAATCTGCATGAGAAACTGGCCAAAAATGCCTGGCAACCCGCAGAGAAACCGCACATTGTTCCTGCGGATAGTCCCGACAGAGAAAGCCTTGCCCTGCTGGTACGCGCCTGCCCCGCCGGGTTATACCGCCAGAAAGAAGACGGCAGCCTGCACATTGATATCACCGGCTGCCTGGAATGCGGCACCTGCCGCCTGCTGTGCGATGAACAAACCCTCAGCCGCTGGCGTTATCCGCCCGCCGGCTGCGGCATCCAATTACGCTTTGGTTAATGGAGTTCAAGCTGTGTCCCTGATGTCCCTACTCAAGCAACACCCGCTGATTGCAGCGGTAAAAGATAACCAGAGCCTGCAGCTGGCGCTGGAGTCCGACTGCCAGGTCATTTCCGTGCTGTACGGCAATATCTGCACGATTACCGGCATCGTGCAGCAAATTAAGAAGGCCAATAAGTATGCGCTGGTGCACGTCGATTTACTGGAAGGGACGTCTAATAAAGAGATTGTGATTAACTTCCTGAAGCTGGTGACCCAGGCCGACGGTGTGATCAGCACCAAGGCGCCGATGGTGAAGGCGGCCAGGGCGCAGGGTTTCTTTGCCATTCACCGGCTGTTTATCGTCGACTCCATCTCTTATCACAACATCGATAAACAGGTGGCCCAGTCAAACCCGGACTGCATCGAAATCCTGCCGGGCTGTATGCCGAAAGTGATGAAATGGGTCACTGAAAAAATCGATCTGCCGGTGATTGCCGGTGGCCTGGTGTGCGACGCGGAGGATGCCAACAACGCGCTCAGCGCCGGAGCATTGGCTATCTCCACCACCAATACCGGCGTCTGGCAGTTGGCTAAATATCTTCCCTGACGCAGTTTTGCAGCTCGGTGAGCACCGGCAGCAAATCATCTACGATCCCTACATCAGCATGGCGGAAAATCGCCGCCTGCGGATCGTTATTGATGGCAACAATGAACCGGCTGTGGGCAATGCCGCTGATAAAAGCTGGTGCCCCGGAAATACCCGCCGCAATACAAACGTCGGCGGCAACCTGGGTGCCGGACATCCCCAACAGCTTGTCCATACTGCACCAGGCGTGCATCACCGCTTCGCGACTGGCGCCGGTTTCCATTCCCAACCCACAGGCAATATCTTCCACCTGCGTCATGACCTGCGGGCTGCCAACTCCCCGCCCCACCGCCAGCACAAGCCTGGCCTCAGCCAGGCCAGATTCGGCTTCATCGGCAATTGCCGCAGACTCAACCAGCCAGCCAGGTTTCTGTGCTGCCACGGGAATCTGTACATACTCCATTTCTGGCTGCCAGGTTTTGGCTCCTGGCGAGGCGGCTACGCTCAGGCACCAAGGTTTATTGTGCAGCCGGAGAGTGGCTACCAGCGCGCCGCCGTAGGCATTTTTGCGCACCATCGGCTGGGTAAAATCCGCTTCGCTAACCGCCCCCCAGGCCTCCCCTTCCAGGCGGTGCGCCAGCCGGGTTGCAAGCTCCGCGCCCTGCCAACCAGAAGGGAATAACAGCATATCTACCGGAGCGCTGGCAAAGTGGGTATGCAAACCATCCAGCAGCGGCTCGCAGTATTCGTGCTCCGGCAGCAGCCAGGCTTCGAAATGTTCCTGGGCCATTCCACTGCGAGAAATGAAATGCCCTACCTCATTGAGCACCGACATTTTCCGGGCTTCAGGCAGAATCACGGCAATTTTCATGATTTCATCCTTTTGCGTAGCCAGTCACGGTAAAGGTTACGAGCCTTTTCGCGCACGTCGCTTCCCTGAATAATTAAGCCACCGCGCTGCCGCTGAGGGTGCTCCAGCCCCACTAGCGGAGATACAGCGGCCTCAACGCCCAGAGCTTTCACTGGCAAAACTTCAACATCCGAGGCCTTTACCGCCAGCTTTTGCCGCAGGCCCGGCGTTCTCAGGCAATAATCTCCCCGGCTTTCAATCATCAATACCGCAGGCAACCGCACGGTAAGGCGGCGTTTTCCGGTAGCACATCGCTGTTTTAGCTCAACCTGCTGCAGCGCCTGATTCACCGAAAAATCATAAACCTGGCTGAAACACGGCCAGCCCAGCTGTTCAGCAAGATAGAACCCCGTCTGCCCGCTATTACCTTCGGCACTTCGCGAACCGATGACCATTAACGAGTGAGGATGTTGCTGCTGCCATGCCGCCAGCACAGCAGCCACCGTGGCAGGCGCAAAAGTCAGCTCGTCGTCCGGCTGTAATCGTATGACTCGCTGGAACCCCAGCGCCTTAAACTGGCGTAGAAAGCTGTCAGCACGTTCGTTACCAATACTTACTGCGGTAAGATGCAGTCCCTCTGGCTGGCGCAGCAGCATCTCTGCCGCGGCCTGCTCATCTTCCCCCAGGCAAGGGCGCGTTATCGAAGTGTCCAGGCTGTCATGCCCGGCAGCCAGCCAGTCCTTCTCCGCCAGCATGGAGAGGTCTGGCTCGGCCTTAAAGGCTAACAGAATGTTCATGATTCACTCCCGGCGACTGTTCTTTATTCCCAGATGCGACAACAAGGCTCATGTTTCGTGTTTCCGGTGCCCAGAAAACTGAAACCAGCAGGCCCAACATCAGGACCGCGCTCAGCAGTAGCATGGTGTTCTGCACGCCGAAGGAGACCAGCGCCAACGGCAGCAGGCCGGTACTGATAGCCGAACCCAGTCGGCTCATCGACGTTGCAAATCCTACGCCCAGCGATCGAATATCCGTCGGGAAGCTCTCCGCCGGCAGCACGCCGACCAGGTTGCTGACCGCCGAAATGGTCAGCGTAAAAATGAAGAACAGCAGCAGGATGATAGTACCGTGCTGTGCCGGCACCAGCGCCAGCGCGGTAAGGCTGAAGAACAGCACCAGAAAGCCGCCGATCAGGAAGCCGCGCCTTGAACAGCGGTGGGTCAGCACAAGGCCCGCAATCGCCCCTATCACCAACACCATATTCAGCAGCAGGCTGGCGGTCAGGCCATCCTGCATGCCCAGCAGCCCGGTAATGGACGGCAGCCAGGTGTAAATCGCAAACCAGGGGATAACCAGGCAAACAAAGAACAGACTATTAAACGCGGTGCGCCGCCAGTACTGTTCGGAAAACAACGTGCGGAGATGGCGGGAAGTCGGCACCGCAATTTCATCGCTGATAACAACATGTTCGCCGAAGCAGCGGCGCACAATCTGGTGAGCCTCGGACACTCGCCCCTGGCGCATCAGCCAGCGGGGTGATTCCGGAGTACCCCAGCGTAAGAAAGTGATTAACAGCGCGGGAAACGCCGCGGAAGCCAGCAGCCAGCGCCAGGCATCCGGCCCACTGTCCACCATTAAATGACCAATCAGGCTTGCCAGCACGTAGCCCAGCGTCCAGACCACGCTGAACGCGCCTAGCAGCAGGCCGCGATGTTTGCGAGGGGCAAATTCGGCCAGCATGGTATGGCCCACGGAATAGTCGCCGCCCAGCCCGATGCCAATCAGCACCCGCAGCACGATCAATTGTTCCACGTTGCTCACGAAAAACTGTAAAAAAGAGGCCAGCGTGATGAGCACAAAGCTGAAGTTAAAGATTTTCTGGCGGCCAATATGATCGGAGATCCAGCCCAGCACCAGGCTGCCAAGAAACAGCCCAAACAGCGCCGAACCGCCTACCAATCCTTCCTGTAGCGGCGTCAGGCCCATTTGCGGCGTAATCATCACCAGCGCAAAGCCAATCACGCCCAACACGTAGCCGTCCGTCAGGTGAGCGCCGAAGGTCAGCCCGGCAATGCGTAAATGAAAGCGATTAAGCGGCAGGTCATCCATACGAACCGGTTCGGCGTGCATACTTTTTCCTTTGTCGACCCGTAAGTAAAGAAGCCGGCTCCAGAGAGCCGGCCTACCTGTACGGTTATTTTTCAATCGGCCAAATCGTGCCGGTATTCATGATGCCGTTCGGATCGTACTGATCTTTCAGGCCCTGCATGATTGGCCAGGCGGTGCCGTGCTCCAGCTTAGACCAGTGCACGCGGTGCTTACCGATCCCGTGGTGGTGCACCATCGAGCCGCCGAGGCGAATCGTCTCTTCAACGATGATTTTGTTCAGCGGGTTGTGGTACTTGTCGATCTCCTCTTCCGGCTTACAGTCCACCACGTTGTAGTCGTATACAAAGTACATGTTGGTGCCGTTGATGTAGCTGTGGGAGGAGTGGCCGCCCAGCATAGTGATGTCGCCCGCATGAGGGAACTCATTACGAATGCGCTCGATCACATTGTGGTAAATCTCATGGATGCAGCTCCAACTGCCGGAAACTTCGGTGGTGAAGCCCATGTTGCCGGTTTTCAGGATCTGCACGCGCTCAGCGGCTACTTTATCCGGGCCCCAGTTCAGGTTGTTGAACCAGGTTTCGATGAGCTTGCTGTCCACCTTCTTACATTCAGGATGACGGGCAACAATCTCTTCGATGCCCGCACCAGTCGCTTCCGCCAGGCGTTTAACGCCTTCCGCCATAAAGATCAGCACGCATTTACCGTCCGCAAAATGGGTGAAGTGCTGAGTGCCATCTTCGGCGTCATACAGGCGGGCAATCGACGGACGATACCCTTCGGCCATCACTTCGCGCAGGATGTTGAAGCCGGTTTTCATGTTGTCGAGGATGTAGCCGTAGAACAGATTGTTTTCCGGCATGTATTTGAAGATTTTTACCGTCACTTCGGTGATGTAGCAGAGCGCCCCTTCGTTACCGATAATCACGTGGCGAATGTCCGGGCCAGCGGCACGGCGTGGCACGTTTTTAATGCGCGTGATGCTGCCGTCCGGGAACACGGCTTCGAGGCCAACGACCATGTCTTCAATCGCCCCATACAGGGTTGAGAACTGGCCGATGCTGCGGGTTGCGACGAGGCCCCCCATTTGCGCCAGCGGCTTGGATTGCGGAGAGTGGCCGGTGGTGTAGCCTTTCACGCGCAGGGCATCTTCCAGCACTTCCAGCGGTACGCCGCACTGAGCGGTGGCCTGCATGTTTTCAATATCGATATCGACAATCTTGTTCAGCCCGGAGCCGTCCAGCACCACGGAGTTTTTCACCACGGCTTCCAGGCCGCCTTCCGTTGCGGAAGCGCCGGTGCGTGGGATACAGGTGATGCGGTTGCTGTTCAGAAACGCCAGTACGCTGGAAACTTGCTCAGTGCTCTGCAGTTTCACTACCGCGGCCGGCAGCGGCTGAGTGTACACGCCATGAATATCCGCATATTTTCTGAACCGGTCGATACTGTTTTTCTGCAATACTTTTTCATCGGTAATAACCTGCTGCGGGCCAACGATTTCTTTTAATTGGTCCACAATTGCTTCGCGAGATAAAGACATGACAACTCCTTCCTGACAAATAAGGGAATACGGATAACAATAAGAGAAAGCAGGAACCACCCTGCGAGAATTACCTGACTAAATAACCACCATCAACCACTAATAAATGACCATTCACATAATCTGAAGCACGGCTGGATAAATAAACCATTGCCCCCATAAGATCCTGCGTTTCACCCCAGCGATTGGCTGGAATATGATCAAGCACGCGCTTATTGGTTTCCGGGTTTTTACGGGTTTCAGTAGTAATGTCGGTGGCATAATAACCAGGCGCTATACCGTTCACCTGAATATTATATTGACCTAATTCATCACAATACGCTTTCGTTAAGCCAGCCAGCGCGTGTTTTGTGGCGGAATAAGCAGGAGACCACTGCCCGCCAAGATAAGAAAATAGCGAACAGATATTAATGATTTTTCCGTGCTGTTGCGGAATCATCACTTTGGCCGCTTCGTGGCTTAATTCGAATGCCGCGGTCAGGTTAATGTTGATCATCGGGTCCCAGTCGGCGCGCCCGAAGTCCAGCACCTTGTTGAGCTTACAAATCCCGGCGTTGTTGACCAGAATATCCACCGAACCAAAGGTTTCCAGGCACTGGGCGATGACCTGAGCCGGAGCGCCTTTCTCCGTGATATCCACGGTCATAAACGCCACTTTTACACCTTGCTGTTCAATAAGTTGGCGCGTTTCGCCTTTCTCTTCCACCACCGTTGGAATAAACACATTTGCCCCGGCCTTAGCCAGCGACATAGCGAACGCCTGCCCCAGCCCGCTGTTACCGCCGGTGACAATCGCCGTCTTCCCTTTGAGCGAGAAGAAGTCCAGTGAGAATTCGTTGAGTGCGCTGAGCGACATGATGAACTCCTTAAATTTTTTAAACGCAAAAAAAATGAGAAAAGCAAGCTCCCCCCGAAAGGGAAGTTACTTTTCTCATCGTCTCTAGTAACTGGCTAAAATAAGTATCATAGCGAGGAATCGCGTTGTGTGATCAATGTCACAACTCATTAACGGGAAGGTTTTATCACTAAATTATTCACCATGAAAACCAATAGCGTGATATTTCTCACACTAAAAAACCGCTCCACATGTTAATAATCTCCGCAATTACTAGAGCCCATGAGAAAAGTAATCAGCCCCCAGCAGGGATTGGTTACTTTTCTCTTTTTTTTGCTTTTAACAATCCTAATTACTGAGAGCACACCATGCGTGATTCAAATTTTCGTCGCTGGCTAACGCTGGCAATAATAAGCATCAGTGGTGGTGTAAGTTTTGACCTGGCTTATTTAAGGTATATTTACCAAATCCCAATGGCAAAATTCATGGGATTTAGCAATACCGAAATAGGCTTAATTATGAGTACTTTCGGAATAACCGCAATTATCCTTTATGCGCCGAGTGGAATTATTGCTGACAAATTCTCCCACCGCTTAATGATGACGCTGGCGATGATTGCCACCGGTCTGCTGGGGATTGTGATGGCTTTCTACCCGCCGCTGTGGGTGATGATCGTCATTCAGGTCGCCTTCGCCGTGACGACGATTCTGATGCTGTGGTCAGTCTCCATTAAAGCCGCTTCCCTGCTGGGCGATCACAGCGAACAGGGGAAAATCATGGGCTGGATGGAAGGCCTGAGAGGCGTGGGAGTCATGGCGCTGGCGGTCTTCACCATGTGGGTATTCTCACGCTTCGCGCCGGAAGATGCCAACAGCCTTAAAGCCGTTATTCTTATCTACAGCGGCGTTTATATTGCACTCGGCGTGCTGTGCTGGTTCTTTGTTAGCGACGGTTATACCGGCCGTACGGAGGATGCTCAGGAAGCCAAAAAACCGGCGTTCCAGCTCAAAGATATCCTGTCCGTTTTACGAATCAGCACCACATGGTACTGCAGCATGGTTATCTTTGGGGTCTACACCATCTATGCAATCCTGAGTTATTCCACCAACTATCTGACCGAGATGTACGGCATGTCGCTGGTGGCCGCCAGCTACATGGGCATCGTGATAAATAAAATTTTCCGCGCCGTTTGTGGCCCGCTGGGCGGCATTATTACGACCTACAGCAGAATCAAATCGCCCACTCGCGTTGTACAGTTGCTCTCTATTGTTGGCGCAGTTGCACTGATGGCGCTGTTGGCGACCAATGCCAACCCTCAGTCCGTTGCGATGGGCATTGGGCTTATTTTGCTGCTGGGCTTCACCTGTTACGCCTCACGTGGGCTGTACTGGGCCTGCCCCGGCGAAGCCAGAACGCCGCCCTATATTATGGGCACAACCGTGGGTATCTGTTCGGTCATAGGCTTCCTGCCGGACGTGTTTGTTTACCCGCTTGTCGGCCACTGGCAGGACACCCTGCCGGCTGAGGAAGCCTACCGTAACATGTGGCTGATGGGATTAGCCGCGCTGTGCATGGTCATCGTGTTTGCCTTTTTGCTGATTCGCAAAATTCGCGCAGCCGATGTGGCACAGGAAAAATTGGCATCACTGGCCGCAACAGGCGAGTGATGAGGGAAAATTGAAGGAGAAAGGCAATGTCAAAGAAATACATCATTGGGATTGATGGTGGCAGCCAGAGTACAAAAGTCGTGATGTACGATCTGGCAGGCAATATCGTCTGCGAAGGCAAAGGGCAGCTCCAGCCGATGCACACGCCGGATGCAGATACCGCCGAACACCCTGACGACGACCTGTGGGACTCACTGTGCCGCGCCGGACAGGATTTAATGAGCCACTTCACGGGTGACAAGAATGCCATCGTCGGGATTGGCCTCGGCTCTATACGCTGCTGCCGTGCGTTATTAAAGGCCGACGGGACGCCGGCTGAGCCACTGATCAGCTGGCAGGATGCTCGCGTCACGCGCCCCTATGAGCACACAAATCCTGATGTCGCATGGGTGACTTCATTCTCCGGGTACCTGTCCCACCGCTTAACCGGCGAGTTCAAAGACAATATCGCCAACTATTTTGGCCAGTGGCCGGTGGACTACAAAACGTGGTCATGGAGCGACGACGGCGAAGTGCTTAAAAAGTTTAATATTCCACGCACCATGCTGTTTGATGTTCAGATGCCTGGCACGGTCATTGGCCATCTTACCGAAAATGCGGCGAAGGCTACGGGCTTCCCGGCCGGATTACCGGTAGTTTGTACCACTAGCGATAAGCCGGTAGAAGCGCTTGGGGGCGGGCTGCTGGATGACGAAACGGCGGTGATTTCTCTCGGCACCTATATCGCGCTGATGATGAACGGTAAAGCGCTGCCGAAAGCCCCGGTGGCCTACTGGCCCATTATGTCGTCTATTCCTGAAACGCTGCTGTATGAAGGCTACGGCATCCGCAAAGGGATGTGGACGGTGAGTTGGCTGCGGGACATGCTGGGCGAGTCGCTGATTCAGGACGCGAAAGCACAGAATCTTTCTCCGGAAGGGTTGTTGAACAAGAAAGCGGCGCTGGTGCCGCCGGGCTGCAACGGCCTGATGACCGTGCTGGACTGGCTGACCAATCCGTGGGAGCCGTTCAAGCGCGGGATCATGATCGGCTTTGATTCCAGCATGGACTACGCGTGGATTTACCGTTCGATTCTCGAAAGCATCGCCCTGACGCTGAAAAACAACTACGACAATATGTGCCATGAAATGGACCACTTTGCCAAACACGTGATAATCACAGGCGGCGGCTCTAATAGCGATCTGTTTATGCAGATCTTTGCCGACGTGTTCAACCTGCCGGTCAGACGTAACGCGATCAACGGCTGCGCAAGTCTGGGGGCGGCAATCAACACCGCCGTTGGGCTGGGGCTGTATACCAGCTATGAAACCGCCGTCGAAAAAATGGTGCGGGTCAAAGATGTGTTTATGCCGATAGAAAACAACGCGAAACGCTATGAGGCACTAAACAAGGGGATTTTCAGGGAGTTAACGCAGCATACTGACGTCATTCTGAAAAAATCGTATCAGGTACTGCACGGGGAGTTAGATAACACGGACTCGATTCAAAGCTGGTCCAACGCTTAACTAACGGTTTACGCCGGGTGTGATAACCGCACCCGGCTTTGCTCATCAGGCAATATTCAAATATTTGTGCGTTTGCATCGACAAGCGCCAATTTCGCGCGATGCAGGTTTCAATGCACAGGCGCGTCGCGTCGTCTTTTTGGCTAATAGGCTGCAACGCGATGATACGGCTTTTCTCATCCGTCAGCGTAGCCAGCAGTTCGTCCAGCGCTTCAACGTCACGCATACGTCCAACCGGATGCTTAATTTCATCCGCACGCTCCAGCGCCTGGGAAAGAATGTCATACCCGCCGCGCATATTCACCTTCGGGGAAACCGTCACCCAGGTGTTTGCCGTGCAACGCACTTCGTGAGTACCGCTGGTTTCTATCTGGCAGCTAAACCCGTTTTTCTCGAGCAAATCTGTCAGCGGCTTGAGATCGTGAATGCACGGCTCACCGCCGGTGATCACTACATGCCGCGCGGTATAGCCCTGACGGCCAATAACCGCCAGCAGATCTTCAGCGCTTGCCGCGCCCCATTTATCGCTTTCTTTGGTTTTAGCCAGGATGCTGAACAGCGACACTTCACGATCTGCGAGCTTATCCCAGGTATGTTTGGTATCGCACCAGGCGCAACCTACCGGGCAACCCTGCAGGCGAATAAAAATGGCGGGCACGCCGGTAAAATAGCCTTCCCCTTGCAGGGTCTGGAACATCTCGTTAATCGGGTACTGCATAATCATCTCAGTCATAGTCACAAAAAGTAATTATCGCAGAACTGGCGAGGGAGATCATGCGAAAGCGGCTACGCCGCAGCGATGCATGATGCTCGGGCCGCGCACAGAGCCTCCGTTTTCACGGCTACTGTGTGCCAGCTCCCAACTTTCTTATGGTGATTAAACGTTCGCCCCTCATGTTGATCACCGTCATAACAGCACGTATTGCTAACTTCTAGCATCCCTGTGGCTTTCCCCCTGTAATCACATAAGGAAATGATAAATGGATGATTCTTCTGTTCCCGGACAACAAAGAGTTGGGCCCGGCGCCTGGTTTAGCCTGCTGTTTGCGATGGTCTTTTTCTCCGGCCTGTTGGGCGGAAAAAACTGGTACGGCGTCTTCGACTTCACCACGTTAAACGGTGCCTTCGGCAAGGTCGTTAGCGGCGTAAGCCCGGCGGGTGAGTCGCTGGATGTCGCCAAAAGTGCCTTTCGCGGCAACGGCGGGTATGGCGCAATGGACGGTTTTCTTTTCGCTTTCGGCCTGATTCCTGCCGTGATGTTTGCGCTGGGCATGATTAACGTGCTGGAACACTACGGCGCGCTGCGTGCCGCAAGAAAACTGCTGACGCCTCTTCTTCGGCCCCTGATGGGCATTCCCGGCGCCACTGGCCTTGCGCTAATTGGCAGCCTGCAAAGTACCGACGTTGGCGCGTCGCTGACCCGGGTTCTGGCGGATGAAGGCCAGATTACCGAAAAAGAAAAAACCGTGTTCACCATGTTCCAGTTTTCCGCCGGAGCGATGATCACCAACTTCTTCTCTTCCGGCGCGGTGCTTTTCACGCTGATCGCCGTTGATGGCAGTCAGGCCGTGCCAAGCTCTATCGGCATGTGCGTCGCCGTGATGTTCATTATGAAAATTGTGGGGGCAAACATGATGCGCCTGATCCTGAACGTCACAGAGCGCAAAGCAAAAACAGAGGTGCAACATGGCTGATGCAGCAAAACCGATGATCACCGATGTCTTTGTAGCCGGAGCGCGTAAAGGCTGGACCATAGCCACAACCAGCACGCTGCCTAATGTGTTGATGGCATTCATTATTATCTATGCGCTTGAATTGACGGGCGCGCTGCAGGGTATGGCGTGGCTGTTTGGCCCGGTAATGAAACTCTTTGGGCTGCCCGGTGAAGCCGCGGCGGTACTCATCGGCGGCTGGATGTCGATGGGCGGGGGCGTAGGCGTCGCTATTAGTCTGTTTGAAAGAGGAATTCTCAGCGGTGAACACCTGGCTATCCTCGCGCCGGCCATCTATTTGATGGGCTCTCAGGTGCAGTATGCCGGGCGTATTCTCGGCGTCGTTGGCATTCCTGCGAAACGCATTCCACTGATGATAGCCCTTTCCGTACTCAACGCATTTTGCGCCATGTTGATCATGCGCGTGCTTATTCTGGAGTAATTCATGGACCTGAAACAGTATCTTCAAGAGTTAAAACGAGTCGTGAATATCGACTGCGGCACCGCTACCCTTGCTGGCGTGGAAGAGGTCAGCCATATCTTTCAGCAATGGTATCTGTCAGAAAACTGGCACTGTGACAGCGTTGATCTGGGAAACAAAGTGGGGCCGGGTTTGTTTGCCACCAATAAACCCAATGCCACACGGTACGACGTTTTACTGGTGGGGCATATGGATACCGTATTCCCACCGGGAACCGTTTCAGAGCGCCCTTTCAGCATTGAAGGCGATCGCGCCTATGGGCCTGGCGTGTCAGACATGAAAAGCGGGTTGCTCTCTATCCTTTGGGCTTTACGCGGCCTGGACAAAGCCGATCTTGAGCGGTTGGCTATCGCCGTAACCATGAACCCGGACGAAGAAACGGGCTCGGTGCATTCGCACGAATGGATCGGTGGCATAGCGAAGCGCAGTCGGTACGTGCTGGTATGCGAAGCTGCAAGAGCCGACGGTTCCCTGGTGAAAGCCAGAAAAGGCATGGCCCGCTACCGGCTGGCTTTTAAAGGCGTAGCCGCTCATGCGGGCAACGATCCGGAAAAAGGCCGCTCTGCGGTGAAAGCGCTCGCTCACGCGGTGCTGGCAATCAGCGATCTGGCCGATATCACGAAGGGCACCACGCTGAACACCGGTGTTATTTCCGGCGGTGTCGGGGCGAATATCGTGGCGGATAGCGCGGAGATGATTGTCGATCTCCGCTTCAATGATAACGATGAATATCTGCGGGTTAACGAGGCCGTTCAGTCGTTCAGCCAGTGCCAGTTCGAGCCCGATGTGTTAACAACCGTCGAACAGCAGGCACAAACGCCAGCGATGTCGCCTTCCGCCGAAACGGAAAAGCTGATGAAGCTGGTGGAAAAGGCCGGTGAGGCTGTCGACGTGGACGTCCGCTGGCAGGCGGTGGGCGGTGGGCGGTGGCTCGGATGCTAACCACACGGCGGCGCTGGGAGTGCCTTCCCTGGACGGATTTGGCCCTGTAGGTGCCGGCTTCCATTCCCCTTCCGAATATCTGGAGCTGAACAGTATCGAACCTCGGGTTCGGCTGCTGCGCGAGGTTATCCGCTCGCTGTAAAACAAGGCCGGGGTCTTCCCGGCCAGCTTCACTATTTTTTCAGTTTAAAATCAATCACCATGCGGCCTTTGATTTGGCCGCTCTCCATTTCATGGAAAATGGTATTGATGTCCTCCAGGGGACGCAGCGTCACCTTAGGCGTGACCTTTCCTTCCGCTGCAAACTGGAATGCCTCAGCCAGGTCCTGACGCGTACCGACCAGCGAGCCAACAACCTCAATGCCGTCCAGTACCAGGCGAGGAATGTTCAGGCTCATGGACTCCGGTGGCAGGCCAACGGCCACAATACGAGCTCCAGCACGAACAGCGTCAACGGCGGAGTTAAAAGCAGCTTTCGCAACGGCGGTTACTACCGCTGCGTGAGCGCCCCCGGTTTTTTCCTGAATGATTTTTGCCGCGTCTTCGTTGCGGGAGTTGATCACCAGATCGGCCCCGCTCTCTTTGGCAAATTCGAGCTGGGCATCGTTGACGTCAACGGCAATGACCTTAGCATTAAAGACGTTTTTGGCGTACTGCAGCGCGAGGTTACCGAGGCCACCCAAACCATAGATAGCAATCCATTGGCCCGGCTTGATATGGGATACTTTTACCGCTTTGTAGGTCGTTACCCCGGCACAGGTAATGCTGCTGGCTTCTGCAGAAGCCAGGCCATCCGGCACTTTTACCGCATAGTCGGCCACCACGATGCACTCTTCAGCCATACCGCCATCGACGGTAAAGCCCGCGTTGGTTACGCTGCGGCACAGGGTTTCATTACCAGAATTACAGTATTCACAGTGGCCGCATCCGCGGAAGAACCAGGCCACGCTTGCCCGATCGCCCACTTTCAACGAGCTGACACCCGGCCCAATCGCCCTCACGATGCCGATGCCTTCATGCCCCAGCGTGGTGCCGGTGACATCACCAAAGTCGCCATTTTTTACGTGCAAATCCGTATGGCAAACGCCACAGCATTCCATAGCCAACAGTGCTTCACCATGCTCCAGCGAACGCACGGGTTTATCAATGATATCGACTGAATGGTTCTGACTTACAACTGCTGCTTTCATATGCGGTCTCCTGACCTGATGTGAATAACCCGACAAGCCTGGCCCAGCGAGCCAAAGGACGCAATAGATAAGCGTTAATTAAGCATTTGATGTGAAAGGTTTTAAATTTAAGACGAAAAAAAACCCGCCGAAGCGGGTTTTTCAAAGTCTACAGCAGCAGTAAGAACTTACTGGCCTTTAACTTCTTTCAGACCGTTGAACGGCGCTGGGGTGCCCTGTGCAGCCAGTGCTTCTTCGATACGAATCAGCTGGTTGTACTTAGCAACACGGTCAGAACGGCTCATAGAACCGGTTTTGATCTGGCCAGCAGCGGTACCAACAGCCAGGTCAGCGATGGTAGCGTCTTCGGTTTCGCCTGAACGGTGAGAGATAACCGCAGTGTAGCCAGCGTCTTTCGCCATTTTGATCGCAGCCAGAGTTTCGGTCAGGGAACCGATCTGGTTGAATTTGATCAGGATGGAGTTAACGATGCCTTTTTCGATACCTTCTTTCAGGATCTTGGTGTTGGTTACGAACAGATCGTCACCAACCAGCTGGATTTTGTCGCCCAGAACTTTGGTCTGGTATGCGAAACCAGCCCAGTCAGATTCGTCCAGACCGTCTTCGATAGAAACGATTGGGTAATCTTTGGTCAAGTTTTCCAGGAAGTGAGTGAACTCTTCGGAGGTGAACGCTTTGTTGCCTTCGCCAGCCAGAACGTATTTACCGTCTTTGTAGAATTCAGACGCTGCACAGTCCATTGCCAGGGTAACATCTTTGCCCAGCTCGTAGCCTGCTGCTTTAACCGCTTCAGCGATAACAGCCAGCGCTTCTGCGTTGGAACCCAGGTTAGGCGCGTAGCCGCCTTCGTCACCAACAGCAGTGTTCATGCCTTTGGACTTCAGCACTTTAGCCAGGTTGTGGAACACTTCAGAACCGATACGTACTGCTTCTTTCAGAGTTTTTGCGCCAACAGGCTGAATCATGAACTCTTGAATATCAACGTTGTTATCAGCGTGCTCGCCGCCGTTGATGATGTTCATCATAGGCAGAGGCATAGAGTATTTGCCTGGGGTGCCGTTCAGTTCAGCGATGTGAGCGTAAAGCGGCAGGCCTTTAGAGGCAGCAGCAGCTTTAGCAGCAGCCAGAGAAACAGCCAGGATGGCGTTAGCGCCAAACTTGGATTTGTTCTCGGTGCCATCCAGATCGATCATGATCTTATCGATGTTAGCCTGGTCTTTAGCATCTTTGCCAAGCACAGCTTCAGCGATCGGGCCGTTAACCGCAGCAACAGCTTTCAGTACGCCTTTACCCATGAAACGAGATTTGTCGCCATCGCGCAGTTCCAGAGCTTCACGGGAACCGGTAGAAGCACCTGATGGTGCAGCTGCCAGACCAACGAAACCGCCTTCCAGGTGAACTTCGGCTTCAACAGTCGGGTTACCGCGGGAGTCGATGATTTCACGACCGATCACTTTCACAATTTTGGACATAGTAGGTTTTCCTCAAGTCACAACGTTAAACTAAAACTCCAGACAAACAACGCGCGATAATGTCGCGCGTTGCCGTTCTAACTCTGCTTACTTCGCCTGGCGTTTCTGGTACTCACCGGCGGCTTTCACGAAGCCTGCAAACAGTGGGTGCCCGTCACGCGGAGTCGAAGTGAATTCCGGGTGGAACTGGCAGGCAACAAACCATGGATGATTTGGCACCTCGATGATTTCCACCAGTTGGTCATCACCGGAACGACCTGCAACACGTAAACCAGCTGCTTCAATCGGTTTCAGCAGCATGTTGTTGACTTCGTAGCGATGGCGATGGCGTTCAACGATTGTTGGCTCACCGTACATCTGACGAACCAGGCTGCCGTCGGTCAGCTGGCACTGCTGCCCGCCGAGGCGCATGGTGCCGCCCAGATCGCTCTTCTCGGTGCGCACTTCAACGTTGCCTTCTTCATCGCGCCACTCGGTGATCAATGCCACCACAGGGTACTTACAGTCTGGCACAAATTCAGTGGAGTTGGCGTTATCCATGCCCGCCACGTTACGGGCGAACTCGATAAGCGCAACCTGCATACCCAGGCAAATGCCGAGGTACGGGATGTTGTTTTCACGGGCATAGCGCGCGGTGGCAATCTTGCCTTCAACGCCGCGGTAGCCAAAGCCGCCAGGGATCAGGATAGCATCCAGACCTTTCAGCAGCTCAACGCCACGAGTTTCAACATCCTGTGAATCAATCAGCTTGATGTTCACGGTCAGACGGTTTTTCAGCCCGCCGTGTTTCAGCGCTTCAATCACCGACTTATAGGCATCCGGCAGTTCAATGTACTTGCCGACCATACCGATAGTGATTTCGCCCGTTGGGTTGGCTTCTTCATAGATAACCTGTTCCCATTCTGCAAGATTGGCTTCCGGCGCGTTCAAGCTGAATCGTTTACAAATATAATCGTCCAGCCCCTGTGATTTCAACAGGCCTGGAATTTTATAGATAGAATCGACGTCTTTCAGAGAGATTACCGCTTTCTCTGGAACGTTACAGAACAATGCAATCTTCGCACGTTCGTTGGCCGGAACAACGCGGTCAGAACGGCAAATCAGCACGTCTGGCTGGATACCAATGGAGAGCAGTTCTTTTACGGAGTGCTGGGTCGGCTTGGTTTTCACTTCACCGGCTGCGGCCATGTAAGGCACCAGCGTCAGATGCATGTAGAGGGTGTGCTCGCGGCCCACTTCTACCGCCATCTGGCGAATCGCTTCAAGGAACGGCAGGGATTCGATGTCACCGACGGTACCGCCGATTTCAACCAGCACCACGTCGTGGCCTTCGCCGCCTTCCAGAATACGTTCTTTAATGGCGTTGGTGATGTGCGGGATAACCTGCACGGTCGCGCCAAGATAGTCACCACGGCGCTCTTTACGCAGAACGTCAGAGTAGATACGGCCGGTGGTGAAGTTGTTACGGCGGCTCATCTTGTTACGGATAAAACGCTCGTAGTGACCCAAATCCAGGTCGGTTTCAGCGCCGTCTTCGGTAACGAACACTTCCCCATGTTGAATAGGGCTCATGGTACCCGGATCGACGTTGATATACGGATCGAGTTTCATGATGGATACGTTGAGGCCACGGGCTTCAAGAATAGCTGCGAGGGAGGCTGCGGCAATGCCTTTACCCAGAGAGGAAACGACCCCGCCGGTCACAAAAATATAGTTCGTTGTCATGCTGAACCTGAGAAGTTAGGTTTAAAGACGATGGAATAACCAGGACGGGAAAGTAGTATACCCGAACAGCATGGGCGCCACAAACATTCATTCTGTTCCCCGGAAATCAATCCGGCCCCACAGTCAGGCTAAGAAAATAGCCCTTCCGTGATAAATGTTTTTGACGCAAATCAATCGCTTGTTAAATAAAAAGCGCTAAAAAGTGCACCTGATAGCAAAAACGCTTTAGATATCAGTTTCCTGGCGTTTCACTTCTTGCCAGGCTTTTTCCATAATTTCCAGCCCCGCCTGCTCCATGGTCAGCCCCTGGGCGGCAACAATCGCTTCCACTTTTCGGAAACGAGCTTCAAATTTTCGGTTCGCTTTTTGTAAAGCGACCTCGGCTTTGGTGCCCAAATGACGAGCCAAATTGACGGTAGCGAACAATAAATCGCCCACTTCCTCTTCCAGTTTGGCCTCATCCACCACGGCCTGCTGGGCTTCAAACATGACTTCGTCAATTTCTTCGTGCACTTTATCCAGCACCGGGCCAAGCGTCTTCCAGTCGAAGCCGACGTTTGAGCAGCGTTTCTGGATTTTTTGCGCTCGCATCAGGGCGGGCAGCGCCTCTGGGATATCGTCCAGCGCCGAGTGTTGTGCCTTCTGCGCGCGCTCTTCAATTTTGATCTGCTCCCACTTCGCCAGCACTTCACCGCTGGTCGCAGCGTCGCCGTCAGCAAAGATATGCGGGTGGCGGCGCTCAAGCTTGTCGCTGATGCCCCGACAGATATCTTCAAAATTAAAGCGCCCTTCTTCCTGCCCCATCTGGGCGTAAAACACCACCTGGAACAGCAAGTCGCCCAGCTCATCGCGCAGATCGTCAAAATCTTCGCGGTTAATGGCATCGAGCACTTCATAGGTTTCTTCGAGAGTGTGCGGGGCGATGGTGGAAAAGGTTTGTTCACGATCCCACGGGCAGCCGTTTTCAGGATCGCGCAGGCGTTGCATGATCCCGAGCAGGCGGTCGATTTGATTCATTGTGATTCCTTGTTTTTTACCCTCACCCTAACCCTCTCCCTAAAAGGGAGAGGGAACTGGATCGAGTAGAATTGTTCTCAGGAGTGAGGGGCCATAAATTAGCCGTGCAGCCTGCGAGCATCGATAATGTCCGGCACCTGATTCAGCTTGCCCAGCACGCGGCCAAGCACCTGCAGGTTGTAAATCTCGATAGTCATATCGATAGTGGCAAGCTGCTGCTTTGTATCGCTGCGGCTGGCCACGCCAAGCACGTTGACCTTTTCGTTCGCCAGAATCGTGGTGATGTCGCGAAGCAGGCCGCTGCGATCGTTCGCCGTGACGCGCACTACCAGCGAATAACCGCTGGAGTAGCTCTCCCCCCAAACCGCATCAACGATACGTTCTGGCGCATGAGACTGCAGCTCGGCAAGCTGATCGCAGTCCGCCCGGTGAATAGAGATCCCGCGCCCCTGGGTAATGAAGCCCACGATTTCATCCCCCGGAATCGGCTGGCAGCAGCGGGCGATGTGGTGCATCAGATTCCCCACGCCCTCAACGACTACGCGGCCATTGTCTTTACTACGCGACTGCGGCGGCGAATACGTTTTTTGCGTCAGCTGGCGCAGCGCGGCGGCATCCTGCTCTTCAGCGCTGGGCTTATTAAACTGCGCCTGCAGATAGTTGCTCATCTGGTTGAGGCGAATATCCCCGCCGCCGATAGCCGCCAGCAGCTCTTCAATTTCGTTGAAGTTGTAGCGCGGCAGCAGCGTTTTCTCTGCTTCTTTCAGGCTGATACCCAGATGCTCAATCTCGTCGTCGAGGATCTGGCGTCCGGCAAGAATGTTCTTGTCCCGGTCCTGCTTGCGGAACCAGTTATGGATTTTCGCGCGCCCGCGGCTGGTTGTGATGTACCCCAGGTTAGGATTCAGCCAGTCACGACTCGGGTTCGGCTGCTTCTGGGTGATGACTTCGATCTGGTCCCCCATTTGCAGCTGATAGGTGAACGGCACGATGCGCCCGCCGATTTTCGCCCCGATGCAGCGGTGCCCGACATCGCTGTGAATATGGTAGGCAAAGTCCAGCGGCGTCGAGCCGGCAGGCAGGTCAACCACGTCCCCTTTCGGCGTAAACACATACACGCGGTCGTCAAAGACCTGGCTGCGGACTTCGTCGAGCATTTCGCCCGAATCGGACATTTCTTCCTGCCAGGCGATAAGCTTGCGCAGCCACGCAATGCGGTCTTCATGGCCGGAACTGCCGCTGCGCGCATTGCCTTCTTTGTACTTCCAGTGCGCGGCCACGCCCAGCTCAGACTCTTCATGCATCTGCTTGGTGCGGATCTGAATCTCTATGGTTTTGCCGTTCGGGCCAAGCACCACGGTGTGAATAGACTGGTAGCCATTCGGTTTAGGGTTTGCGACATAGTCGTCAAACTCATCTGGCAAATGGCGGAAGTGAGTATGCACTATCCCCAGCGCCGCGTAGCAATCCTGCAGGCGCTCGGCGACGATACGCACCGCACGCACGTCAAACAGCTCATCAAACGCGAGATGTTTTTTCTGCATTTTGCGCCAGATGCTGTAGATGTGTTTTGGTCGGCCATAGACTTCAGCCTTTACGCCCTCTTCTTTCATCGAAGAACGTAATGTGCCGACAAAATCGTCGATGTACTGCTCGCGATCGATACGGCGCTCGTGCAGCAGCTTCGCAATACGCTTGTATTCTTCCGGATGCAGGTAGCGGAAGCAGTAATCTTCCAGCTCCCACTTGAGCTGACCAATGCCCAGGCGATTCGCCAGCGGGGCATAGATATTGGTACATTCTTTCGCCGCCAGTACGCGCTCATCTTCCGGCGCGTCTTTCACTTCGCGCAGATGGGCGATACGTTCCGCAAGCTTAATGACTACGCAACGGAAGTCGTCCACCATCGCCAGCAGCATACGGCGAACGTTATCCACCTGGTCAGAAGAAACAGAGTCGTTATGGGTCGCTTTCAGGTGGCGAATCGCGTCCATGTCGCGCACGCCGTGAATCAGGGTCACCACCTGTTTGCCGACGCTTTCCAGCATCACTTCTTCGCTGACCACGCCTGCATCCGCCAGCGGGAACAGCAGCGAGGCGCGCAGCGTATCGTTGTCCATGCTCAGCATCGAGAGGATTTCGACCATCTCCACGCCACGCCAGAGCAGTAATTCAGCGTCAGGATGTCCTTTGGTCTGGCGTTCACAATACGCCCAGGTTTCGGCTAAGCGTTCACACGACTGCTGGTTGGAAATCCCGAGGCTTGCAATCCATTTTTCGGGCGCAAATTCGCCAGCTTTGTTGAGATGTGCACTTCTTACCGCAACCATTATCCTCTCCTGTCGGGCTAATACTAAGGCCAATGCGCCTGATTAACCCTTTCAATTACGCTCAAAGAGCGCCATAGACTCCAGATGCCCGGTGTGGGGGAACATATCGAGCATGGCCAGTCGTTTAATGTGATACCCGGCGGCCAGTAGCGTTTCACTGTCACGCGCAAGCGTGGTGGGGTTACAGGAAACGTACACCACGCGGCTTGGCGCCAGTTTGATGACGTGCTGCATAACCCCCGCCGCACCGGCACGCGCCGGGTCGAGCAATATTTTAGTAAATCCTTGTTGCGCCCAGGGCTGACGCGTCACATCGTCTTCCAGGTTTTCATGGAAGAATGTCACGTTTTTCAGCGCATTACGCTGAGCATTATATTCACCTTTCGCCACCAGCGCAGCAACGCCTTCGACCCCCACGGCCGCGGCGGCTCGTTTTGCCAACGGCAGGGTAAAATTCCCCATTCCGCAGAACAAATCTAGCACCCGATCCTCAGGCTGCACCTCCAACCACTCGATAGCCCTGGCCACCATTTGCTGATTCACCGCATCGTTGACCTGGATGAAATCTCGTGGACTAAAGGTTAAGCGTAGCCCGTCTGAATGATACCAGGGCTCTTCCTCCGCCAGGGATTCCAGGCTGTCGCTGTCCGGGGCGAGGAACAATGCCACCTCGTGAGAATGCGAAAACTGTTCCAGTTTTTCCCGATCATCGTTGCTGAGCGGTGACAAATGACGCAGCACCATCAGCGGCCCACCGTCGGCCAGCACCAGCTCCACATGCCCTAATCGGTTAACAACACTTAATTCAGACAAGCACTGGCGTAAAGGTTCCAGTAATGCTTCAAGCCGGGGCGCCAGCACGGGGCAATGATGAATATCCACCAGCACCTTGTCGCTCGCCTTGCGAAACCCCATCTGTAAGGTTTGCGTGCGGGGCTGATAATTCAACCCCAGCCGTGCGCGACGGCGGTATCCCCATGACCCGGCGGAAATAATTTCATCCACCTGGCGAGGATGTTCGCGCTCGCCCATCATGCGCCCAAGGGCTTTAGACTTCGCCTCCTGCTGCAGCGCCACGCTCGCGTGCTGCTGCTGGCAGCCGCCGCAAACGCCAAAGTGCGGGCAGCGTGGCTTGACGCGCTCCGGGCTGTCGTTTAGGCGGCGCTTTACCTCTGCCTGAGCATAGCTACGCTTATCTTCGGTAATGCGAACTTCAACCTGTTCGCCGGGGAGTGCGCCGCGAATAAAGAGCGCTTTGCCTTTGTGACGTGCGACGCCCTGACCGAACGGATCAAGGTCGGTTACGGTCACGGTAAGTAATTCACGATTCGTATCGCGTCGCTTTGCAGAGTAGAATTGCGCCATGATGTAAGTAGATGTGTTCTCAAATGTCACTGTTGCTTTTATTGTCCCATATCGGAACCCCATGACCAACTACAGCCTGCGCGCACGTATGATGATCCTGATTCTGGCCCCGACGCTGTTGGTCGGTTTGCTGCTCAGCATCTTTTTCGTTGTCCATCGTTACAATGACTTACAGCGCCAGCTGGAAGATGCCGGTGCCAGTATTATTGAGCCGCTGGCGGTCTCCAGCGAGTACGGTATGAACTTCCACAGCCGGGAGTCGATTCGCCAGTTGGTCAGCGTGCTGCACCGCCGCCATTCGGATATCGTGCGCGGTATTTCGATTTACGATGACAGTAATAAGCTGTTCGTCACCTCGAATTTTCAGCATAACGCCACTCGCCTGAGGCTGCCCGATGGGGAAAAGCCACCAAAAGATCTCACCGTCACCCGCGCGGGCGACATCATGATCCTGCGTATGCCGATCGTTTCCGAAAGATATTCGCCGGATGAATCCGCTGAAACCAACGTCAAGCAGAGCAACAGCACCCTCGGCTACGTCGCCATGGAGCTGGATCTCAAATCAGTTCGCCTGCAGCAATACCGTGAGATCTTCATCTCAACGTTGATGATGCTGTTCTGCATCGGGATCGCGATGCTGTTTGCCTATCGACTGATGCGCGACGTGACCGGGCCGATCCGCAATATGGTGAATACCGTGGACCGCATCCGCCGCGGTCAGCTCGACAGCCGCGTGGAAGGGTTTATGTTAGGCGAGTTGGATATGCTGAAAAACGGCATCAATTCGATGGCAATGTCTCTGACGGCGTATCACGAGGAGATGCAGCACAACGTCGATCAGGCCACATCCGATCTGCGTGAAACCCTTGAGCAGATGGAAATTCAGAACGTGGAGCTCGATCTTGCCAAGAAGCGGGCGCAGGAAGCCGCCCGTATAAAATCTGAGTTTCTGGCAAACATGTCTCACGAGCTGCGCACGCCGCTAAACGGCGTCATTGGCTTCACTCGCCTCGCCTTAAAAACCGATCTGACGCCAACCCAGCGAGACCACCTTTACACGATTGAACGCTCGGCCAATAACTTACTCACCATCATTAATGACGTGCTGGACTTCTCCAAATTAGAAGCGGGCAAGCTGCTGCTGGAATCTATTCCATTCCCGCTGCGCAATACGCTGGATGAGGTAGTGACTCTGCTGGCACATTCCGCCCACGACAAAGGCCTTGAGCTAACGCTAAATATCAAGAATGACGTGCCGGATAATGTGATTGGTGACCCTTTACGCCTGCAGCAGGTCATCACGAATCTGGTGGGCAACGCCATTAAATTCACCGAAACCGGCAACATCGACCTGCTGGTGGAAAAACGGGCGGAAGGGAACAACAAAGTTCAGATTGAAATGCAGATCCACGATACCGGCATCGGCATTCCTGAGCAGGAACAATCTCGCCTCTTCCAGGCCTTCCGCCAGGCGGATGCCAGTATTTCACGCCGCCACGGCGGTACCGGGCTGGGGCTGGTGATCACCCAGAAACTGGTGAATGAAATGGGCGGCGATATCTCTTTCCACAGCAAGCCGAATCGGGGTTCAACGTTCTGGTTCCACATTAGCCTGGACCTGAACCCTAATGCCGTGAACGACCGACAGTTGCTGGACAAGCTGGCAGGCAAACGCCTGGGCTACGTCGAGCCAAACGCAACCGCCGCGCAGAGCACCCTGAATTTGCTGCAAAACACACCGCTGGAAGTCGTGCACAGTCCGTCGCTCTCTGGGCTGCCCGATGAGCACTATGATATTCTGCTGTGCGGCATTCCCGTCACCTTTACAGAAACGCTTACGCTGGCAAACCCTAAGCTCGCCAAAGCGGTCACCATGGCAGATTGCCTGATTTTGGCACTGCCCTGCCATACCCAGGTCGGCGCAGAAGAGCTGAAGCGTCAGGGCGTGGCGGGCTGCCTGTTAAAACCGATTACCTCAACGCGCCTGTTCCCGATGCTGCTTAAAAGCTGCCCTAAAGCTAACCTGGCTCTGCCGTTCATTGAGCATAACGATAAGCTGCCGATGGCCGTCATGGCGGTGGATGATAACCCGGCCAACCTGAAACTAATTGGCGCGTTACTGGAAGACAGGGTTCAGCAAGTTGTGCTGTGTGAAAGCGGCACGCAGGCGCTGGAACGCGCCCGTCAAATGAACATCGACATTATCCTGATGGACATTCAGATGCCGGAAATGGACGGCATCCGCGCCTGCGAACTGATTCGCCAGCTGCCGCATCACCAGCAAACCCCGGTAATTGCCGTTACCGCACACGCGCTGGCAGGGCAAAAAGAGAAGCTCATGAGCGCCGGTATGAACGACTATCTCGCCAAGCCAATTGAAGAAGAAAAGCTGCATCGCCTGCTGATGCGTTACCATCCGGGCAATATCGGCCAGCTTCCCGTGCAGCAGGAAGAGCCCGCGCCACCGGCGATTAACATCAATAAAACGCTGGACTGGAACCTGGCGCTGCGCCAGGCCGCCAACAAAGCCGATCTCGCCCGAGAGATGCTTGAAATGCTGCTGGAGTTTCTGCCAGAAGTGAGAAATGTCCTCGAAGAACAGCTGGTCGGCGATAAGCCCGAAGGGTTGATTGATATCGTTCATAAACTGCACGGGAGCTGCAGTTACAGCGGCGTCCCGCGGATGAAAAAGCTCTGCCAGACGCTGGAGCACGAGCTGCGCCACGGCGTAGCGCCTGAGGAAATGGAGCCTGAAATTCTGGAGCTACTGGACGAGATGGATAACGTTGTGCGGGAAGCGAAGAAGTATCAGATTTGAACTTAAGTCAGGCGCGAAGAGGAGATCCGCACTCCCTCTTCGCTTTTTAGCAAAAATGTTAGCCTTTCGTCATGCCGCGCCACATCACGTCAAACCCGGCAGATTTGTATTCATCCCTGCGTGAAGGGTCGCGTCCGGCAAATTCCATCGTGGTTTCAGCCAGGCCAAAGAAAATAGCATCAGCAAACGCCGATTCAATACCGGTCAGTACCTCGTTAGTCACGCACTCTTTCGACAGATCGCGCAGGTCAGGGTAAGCCTGGTAAACCTGTTCCATCGTTTCAGGGGTGATCTTGCCGGAAACCGCCAGCTGGCGCATCGCTTTGCGGGCATTGACGTTCACCAGCCCCCAGTCAATGTAATTTCCCCATACCGTTCTTGAGCGTTCTTTGCTGGGCGCATGTCGGTCGTAGGTTTTCATCAGCTCGCTGCCAAGATCTTGCTTATGATGAAGATAAACGGCGTTCAGCAACTCGTCTTTAGTGGGGAAATAACGGAACAACGTCCCTTCGGCCACGCCCGCCTTTCTGGCAATTAAAGAGGTCGCCGCCCCTAATCCCAGCTCCGCAATCGCGTCGGTTGCTGCATCGAGTAATGCTAATCGTTTATCTTCACTTTTTGGACGAGCCACGGTTCCTCACAAGCCAGTTATCTGAGTGGATAGGATTTCAGCCATCGGGATCGCCGCGATCGCTGAATGTCATGTTCTTTATCATACCGTAAATTTTGTTGACGGTTGACCTTGCCTGCCTATAATGAGTGTTTACTCACTCAATAGCAACATTACCCGCACAGTTTCAAAGAGAATCCTTTATGGCTGCCGCGCATTCTGGCAAGCGTTCGTTAACCCTAAAATTCATGGTCGTGATTATGTTATTAGGCCTTACTGCCACTAGCGCTGCGCTGTTCCCGATGACTGAATTTGGCAAATTGCCGCAGGGCAGCCGTCTTGAGCGCATCCAGCAATCGCCCCAGTACCGCGACGGCAAGTTCCATAATCAACAGGACACGCCAATGATGACCGACAAGCGCGGTCGTATTGCGGCGCTGTGGGATTTCTTTTTCGCCCGGCCAGATACGGTAAAACCCGATCGCCCTCTGCCGCTGATCAACACCGATCTTGCTCAGCTTGATAAACAGCAGGATCTGGTGGTGTGGCTGGGTCATTCCTCCTGGTTTATCCAGCTCGGCGGCAAGCGCATTCTTATCGATCCCGTGTTCAGCCACTACGCCGCGCCGTTCGCCTTTCTGAACAAAGCGTTTGCGGGCGATTATCCGTGGCGAGCGGAAGATATGCCGGACATCGACACCCTGGTAATCTCTCACGATCACTGGGATCACCTGGACTACCCCACGCTGCGAGCGCTTAAGCCAAAGATTAAGCAGATCGTCACCCCGCTTGGCGTCGGCGCACATTTTGAAGCCTGGGGCTTCGATCCTGCGCTTATCCATGAGCTGGACTGGCAGGAAAAAGTCGCTATTGATAGCGGGTTAACGGTCCACGCCTTGCCGGCCCGCCATTTCTCTGGCCGAGGATTGACCGGCAACAAAACGCTGTGGGCAAGCTATATGTTCGTCACGCCACAGCGAAAAGTTTATTACAGCGGCGATACCGGCTACGGCCCTCATTTCAAGCAAATCGGCGAACAGTTTAGCGATATCGATCTCGCGATTATGGAAAACGGCCAGTACGACGAAGGCTGGAAATACATCCACATGATGCCGGAAGAAGCCGCTCAGGCGACGGAAGAACTGGGGGCGAAAACCATGGTGCCAGGGCACGCAGGCCGGTTTGCTTTGGCGAATCACAGCTGGGACGAGCCCTTCCGTCGCATCTCTGCCGCCAGCGCAGGCCGCAGCTATCAGCTGCTAACACCTGAAATGGGGCAAATACTGGACGTCAGTCAACCACGTCAGGCCTTCGATGCCTGGTGGGAATAGATTTATCAATTATCGAACGAGCAAGATGTAGAAGGAGGTGATATGTCCATGCCTAAAGATTTTATGGAATCTCTGCTTGAGTGGGTCGATGGCAATATGCAGCGCCCGCTGCGTATTGAAGAAGTCGCCAGGCAGTCCGGCTACTCGAAGTGGTACCTGCAGCGGATGTTCTCAGACTGGGCGGGGAAAAGCCTCGGCGCCTACATTCGTGAACGCAAGCTGCAGCTGGCGGCGGAAGATCTGAAAAATACCGAGGACAAAATCCTCGATATCTCAGTACGCTACGGCTTTGATTCGCAGCAATCTTTTACCCGCACGTTTGGAAAACGGTTCAATACCTCTCCCGGCGCCTACCGCCGCGAACATGAACAACCGCTTAATTAAGATCTTTTCTGAGTGGGTATGCGCCGCTTACCCACTCAGTTCTCACTTACTTCAGTAAAGTCGCCCACTGTTCAACCCACGGGCCCGAAACCACTTCAGGCTCCGGATGGTCGTTAGCGTCAATGGTTAAAACGTCGGCGATGCGGGTTGCGCCCTGCTCCTGCAATAAAGCGTCAAACTGCTTACCGCCGCCGCAGAAGTGGTCGTAATTGCTGTCACCCAGCGCAATCAGTCCGTAATGGAGCTCAGGCTGATAACCCAGCTGATCTTTGATAGCCTGGAACAGCGGGACAATGCTGTCCGGCAGATCGCCCTGCCCGGTCGTGGAGGTGACCACCAGCGCATAATGGTTGCGGTAATATTGCCACTCAGTCAGATCGGGATCTTCAAACACTTTTGCCTGATGGCCATGTTTTTTCAGAATGGTTTCGGCTTCTTCAGCCACTAGCAGCGCATTGCCGTACATCGTACCTACAAAAATACCCACTTCGGCCATCGGTAACTCCTTAAGAATTAGAGACAAGGCTTATCCTGGCAGCTCGCCGGATCAAACTCACTATTTTCAACATCCGGCAGCTGACCACGCCAGCCAAATTGTGTCAGCATTTGCATCCAGGTTTCATCCAGCCCCGCCCGGATCGTCAGCGGCTCTCCGGTAACCGGATGGTTTAGCGAGAGCTGGCTGGCATGCAGCATCAGACGCTCACAGCCAAAATGTTCCGCTGCGCCCCGGTTCTGGCGCAAATCGCCGTGTTTGGAATCACCAATAATAGGATGGCGAAGATGCGACAGATGCCGACGAAGCTGGTGTTTGCGGCCAGTCTTTGGCTCAAGTTCTACCAGGCTGTAGCGAGCGGTAGGATAACGCCCTACGGCCACCGGCATCTCGATCGTCGCTAAGCCACGATAGTGCGTCACCGCAGGCTGCGGCCCTTTGTCCTGGTCGCTAAACTTATCGGCGATTTTATCCAGCTCTTCTACCAGCGGATAATCCAGCACGGCTTCGTCCTGCAGCCAGCCACGCACCACGGCATGGTAGCGCTTCTGCATCTGGTGCTGCTCAAACTGCTGCGACAGCAGGCGCCCAACCTCGCTGGATAACCCCATCAGCAGCACGCCAGAGGTTGGCCGGTCAAGGCGATGCACGGTAAAAACGTGCTGGCCAATCTGGTCGCGAACGGTTTGCATCACCACGACTTTTTCGTGCCTGTCCAGCCAGCTACGGTGCACCAGCCAGCCGGACGGTTTGTTTACCGCAACCAGCCACTCATCCTGGTAAATAATCTCCAGCATCAGTCCTGTTCCGCCTCAAACAAGGCGTCCAGCTCAAACAGCACGGCGAGAAGGGGTTCGCGTACGGCATGCGTAGCATCCAGCGCCATTTCGTAATAAGGCGCAACGGCAAACGCATTCGGCAAAGGATGTTGGCTTTCCAGCAGCGCATTCATGCGGGGGATTAGAACCCATTGCAGCCATTCGTGAGGCTGCAGCGTATCCATGCAGAAAGGCTGCGTGCTCTCAAATGCAGTGGGATCGGGAGGCAGGCCCTGCCAGAGGGAATGATCGCGCAGGATCTGCTCAATGTTGAGTAAATGGCGGCGAACCAGCGTCTGGCGCTCCATGAAAACCTCATACGTCAGTGGAAAAGAGCGGTACAGAATAACACTTCTTCACTGCGCGTGAAAAAGGCATAAAAAAAGGGAGCACTGTTTACACAGTGCTCCCGGTTCGTTTCGCAGCTAATCCGGCTACTTTTCATGCTCCCTGCTCATCCATGACAACTTTGTCCTCTGGTCTCCTGACCAGCAATCCATCGCCAGGGCTTCCTGCTACCATCATCCTGATGGGTGTCCAACATCATCCTGACGCTAAATCCTTGAGTCTTCCTGACCCACCGTACTCCTGTTACGGCTCTCATTCTCCGTCCTGGAGGTGTCCATTAACTCTGCCTGAGTTATCCGTGCTTCATCTGTGAAGCCTTCCTTGTACGCCATCCTGGCGGGTTCCTTTGGTAAGAAGCGACATCATCCTAATGTCTCCTTCATTACGTCGACATCCTGTCGATGAATATAGAATCCCCTATTTGCCCGCTTGTGACAAGGGATGCAGCGGTGCTGCGGGCAAAAACTTTCATTCGGAACTTTCCTAAAATAAAAATAACCTATTGTTTTATAAAGGCATCGATAAATGAGAGTCGCTTTCATCTGCCGTCAAATGTAGCGATCTCTCACACGGCTTGTAAGAGATCTCTCACAAAGCTTTGGGCAAAAAAGCTAAATCACCTGTGGCGTTAAGGCATTAAGAAAGTCGGACAGGGAGGCGGAAAGCACGGTGCGCTGCGGGGTGCCGATTCTTTCAATCACCACTTCACCTGTCAAGTTGCATAGTGAAACGACTTCCATTTCATCTTCAGTAGTGGCTAAAAACAGCGTCGGAGATAACTTCAAACGCTTCTGCGTCACCAGGTGCCCAATCAGGTTCTCCTGCACGCGAACAAAGTCGTCCTCACTCCACGCCTGCAGCAGCGTCAGCGCAGTATTTCCATGTACGGCGGGCATATCGCCGGCAAACTGCGTGGTGTAAAACGCCTCAACGGCAGGCTGAAGAGAAATATCCAATGCCCGCTCCACGCCGCTTAAATCCGCTTCTGGCGTAAACGGCTGGGGCTGCCAGCGCACGTCTCCCCCCGTGGTCGTCACAATACACGGAGACGGAATACCGTATAGCGCTTCACTGGCTGGCCAGCCTCCCGTTTCCTCCTGCCACTGGTCGCAAAAACGGCGGGTAAACTCTTTAAGGGCAAAGGCGACTTCGTTCATTAATTTCTCACTCGCGTAGGCTGGGGTACAATAAAAGCCAATTGTACCTTTATCTCGGTGAAACATGTCCTACGAAAATCACCAGGCTCTGAGTGGCCTGACGCTAGGTAAGCCAACCGCTTATCAGGATCAATACCAGCCATCGCTGCTGCAGGCCGTACCGCGCAGCCTGAATCGCGACCCGCTTGGCCTCCACGCCGACAGCCTGCCGTTCAGCGGCGGCGACATCTGGACGCTGTACGAACTATCATGGCTTAACGGTAACGGCCTGCCCCAGGTTGCCGTGGGCCATGTGCAGTTAGACGCCAACAGCGTCAATCTTGTGGAGTCAAAAAGCTTTAAGCTCTACCTGAACAGCTTTAACCAGACCCGCTTCGCCGACTGGGAAACCGTCCAGGAAACGCTCAAGCGTGACTTAAGCGCCTGCGCCGAAGGTGACGTCAGCGTGGTGCTGTTCCGCCTGCATGAGCTGGAAGGCCAGGAAATCGCGGCCTTTGCAGGAGAATGCATTGACGAGCAGGACATCACTATCGATAGCTACGACTTTAGCGCCGATTACCTGCAGCAGGCCGCGGGCGATGACATCGTGGAAGAGACGCTGGTTAGCCACCTGCTGAAGTCCAACTGCCTGATAACCCACCAGCCAGACTGGGGTTCCGTACAGATTCGCTATCGCGGCCCGAAAATCGACCGTGAAAAGCTGCTTCGCTATCTGGTCTCCTTCCGCCATCACAACGAGTTTCACGAGCAGTGCGTGGAGCGCATCTTTAACGATCTGCAGCGCTTCTGCCAGCCGCAAACGCTGAGCGTTTACGCACGTTATACGCGCCGGGGCGGCCTGGACATTAACCCGTGGCGGACGAATACCGATTTCCATCCCGCTTTTGGCCGCCTGCCCCGTCAATAAGTGCGAAATAGCTCCCAGCGCCAAAAGTGAAAGTGGTTTACGGGTTGTTAAAGTGAACAAGCCAGGGCTATTGTAATCTGTGAGAACGGCACTTTTCGTTCCGTAAGGAGTTCACTTGATTACACATATTAGCCCGCTTGGCTCAATGGATATGTTGTCGCAGCTGGAAGTCGATATGCTTAAACGCACCGCCAGCAGCGACCTTTATCAACTGTTTCGTAACTGCTCACTGGCGGTCCTTAATTCCGGCAGTCAAACCGACAGCAGCAAAGAGCTGCTCTCTCGCTATCAGGACTTTGACATCAATGTGTTACGCCGTGAACGTGGCGTGAAACTCGAACTGATTAATCCCCCGGAAGACGCCTTTGTTGACGGCCGAATCATTCGCGCACTACAGGCTAACCTTTTTGCAGTATTGCGCGATATTCTGTTTGTTAATGGCCAAATTGCCAACGCAGGTCGTTTTCAGCATTTGAATAAAGAAAACTCTATTCATATCACCAACATGGTGTTTTCTATTTTACGAAATGCCCGTGCACTGCACGTGGGTGAAGCACCGAACCTGGTCGTTTGCTGGGGTGGCCACTCCATTAACGAAAACGAATACCTTTATGCTCGCCGCGTGGGCACTCAGCTTGGCCTGCGCGAGCTGAACATCTGTACCGGCTGTGGGCCGGGTGCGATGGAAGCACCAATGAAAGGTGCCGCCGTCGGCCACGCCCAGCAGCGCTACAAAGAAGGGCGTTTTATCGGCCTGACGGAGCCTTCTATCATCGCCGCCGAGCCGCCTAACCCGCTGGTTAACGAACTGATCATCATGCCGGATATTGAAAAACGGCTTGAGGCATTCGTGCGCATTGCCCACGGCATTATTATCTTCCCTGGCGGGGTTGGTACCGCAGAAGAGCTGCTTTACCTGCTAGGTATCCTGATGAACCCGCACAACCGCGATCAGGTGCTGCCGCTGATCCTCACCGGGCCGAAAGAGAGCGCTGATTACTTCCGCGTGCTGGATGAATTTATCGTTAACACCCTGGGCGAGCAGGCGCGTCGCCATTACAAAATCATCATCGATGACGCGGTAGAAGTCGCCCGCCTGATGAAAAAGGCGATGCCACAGGTGAAAGAGAACCGCCGTGAAACCGGCGATGCCTACGGCTTCAACTGGTCCATTCGTATTTCACCCGATCTGCAAATGCCGTTTGAACCTACTCACGAAAATATGGCTAACCTCCAGCTCTATCCGGATCAACCTGCGGAAAAGCTGGCGGCCTCGCTGCGCCGCGCCTTCTCAGGCATCGTTGCCGGCAACGTGAAGGAGCCGGGCATTCATGCCATCGAGAAATACGGCCCGTACAAACTGCACGGGGACCCGGACATGATGAAACGCATGGACGTTCTGCTACAGGGCTTTGTCGCCCAGCACCGTATGAAGCTACCCGGCAGCGCCTATATCCCCTGCTACGAAATCGTACGTTAACCTTCCAGGGCGCCCCAGCGGTCGCCCTTCTTTTTTACCCTTCCCAAAGCCATTTAATCGATTGCGCTCACACTTAAAAGCACAAACATTGCGACCTGAGGCAAATACTCGTTGAAAAATGCTGTTTTAGGCATTTTCTTTGGCAAAAACCGAGTTATTTGGTCGGGTTTAATTTATTGCATCATCCACAAGTGTTAGGCTTCGCGCCCATAAATATCATGTTGATGCTAATGAACAGACTGTTATGCGGATTTGTAGCGCAACAAACGTAGATTATCGCATTTGGGATCGCGATCACTGATACATAGATGACATAAATGTATCTTTCCGCCCGCCGATAGTTACGGGCCACAACTACTACAAAAATGCCCCAGGCCAGAATTTAGTTTCAGCAGTTAAGCCACACACATCGCTTTAACTGCGAATTTTTAAACATTGCACGAAACATTCCTTTGGAGATGTAAATGGAAACCACTCAAACCGGCAGTATTGTCTCTGCTGAGAAAAAAGGCGCATGGCGCAAGACCGACACCATGTGGATGCTGGGCCTGTACGGCACGGCTATCGGTGCAGGCGTTCTGTTCCTGCCAATCAACGCCGGCGTTGGTGGCCTGATCCCGCTGTTCATCATGGCGATTCTGGCTTTCCCAATGACCTTCTTCGCACACCGCGGTATGACCCGCTTCGTGCTGTCCGGTAAAAATCCGGGCGAAGACATCACCGAAGTTGTAGAAGAGCATTTTGGTGTCGGGGCTGGTAAGCTGATCACCCTGCTGTACTTCTTTGCTATTTACCCGATCCTGCTGGTTTACAGCGTGGCTATCACCAATACCGTGGACAGCTTCATCACCCACCAATTGGGCATGACTGCGCCACCACGCGCTATCCTTTCCCTGATTCTGATTGTCGGCATGATGACCATCGTGCGCTTTGGCGAGCAGATGATCGTCAAAGCGATGAGCATCCTGGTATTCCCGTTTGTTGCGGCTCTGATGGTTCTGGCGTTGTATCTGATTCCTAACTGGAGCGGTGCGGCATTTGAAACCCTGTCCTTCAGCGCAACCCCGGCAACCGGCAGCGGCCTGTGGATGACCCTGTGGCTGGCGATTCCGGTCATGGTGTTCTCCTTCAACCATTCCCCTATCATCTCCTCCTTCGCGGTAGCGAAGCGTGAAGAGTACGGCGATGGCGCAGAGAAAAAATGCTCCAGCATCCTGGCTCGCGCTCACATCATGATGGTACTGACCGTGATGTTCTTCGTGTTCAGCTGCGTGCTGAGCCTGAGCCCGGCCGACCTGGCGGCGGCAAAAGCGCAGAACATCTCTATCCTGTCTTACCTTGCTAACCACTTTAACGCACCGGTTATCGCCTGGATGGCGCCAATCATTGCGATGATTGCCATCACCAAATCCTTCCTCGGCCACTACCTCGGCGCGCGTGAAGGCTTTAACGGTATGGTCATTAAGTCTCTGCGCGGCAAAGGCAAAAGCATTGAAATCGGTAAACTGAACAAAATTACCGCGCTGTTCATGCTGGTGACAACCTGGGCAGTAGCTACGCTGAACCCAAGCATCCTGGGGATGATTGAAACTCTGGGCGGCCCGGTTATCGCGATGATCCTGTTCCTGATGCCGATGTATGCCATTCAGAAAGTACCGGCAATGCGTAAATACAGCGGCCATATCAGCAACGTCTTCGTTGTGATTATGGGCCTGATTGCTATCTCCGCTATCTTCTACTCGCTGTTCAGCTAAGCAAGCTAAAGAGTCGCCCGCCTGGGCGGCTCTCTTCTCTCAAGTCACTTACGCAGGGAAATCTTATGATTAGCGTATTCGACATTTTCAAAATTGGTATTGGCCCCTCCAGCTCCCATACCGTTGGCCCAATGAAGGCCGGTAAACAATTTTCCGATGACCTGATTGAGCAAGGGATCTTGCGCGACGTCACCCGTGTTGTCGTGGACGTCTACGGCTCGCTATCCCTGACCGGTAAAGGCCACCATACCGATATTGCGATTATCATGGGCCTGGCGGGCAACCTGCCGGACACCGTCGATATCGACGCCATTCCGCACTTCATCCAGGATGTAAACACCCACGGACGCCTGATGCTGGCCAACGGCCAGCATGAAGTTGAATTCCCGGTGGACTGCTGCATGAACTTCCATGCCGATAACCTGGCGCTTCACGAGAATGGCATGCGCATTACCGCGCTGGCGGGCGACAACGTTCTGTACTCCCAGACTTACTACTCCATCGGCGGCGGCTTCATCGTTGATGAAGCGCATTTTGGTGTACAGAGTGAAAACCCGGTCAGCGTGCCGTATCCGTATAAGAATGCTGCAGACCTGCAAAAACACTGCCTCGAAACGGGTTTATCGCTCTCCGGCCTGATGATGCAGAACGAACGAGCCCTGCACAGCCAGCAAGAGATCGATGCCCACTTTGCAGCGGTCTGGGAAGTCATGAGCAGCGGCATTGAACGTGGCATCACCACGGAAGGCGTGCTGCCGGGTAAAATGCGGGTTCCACGTCGTGCAGCCGCGCTGCGCCGCATGCTGGTTACCACCGATAAAAACAACTCAGATCCAATGGCCGTTGTGGACTGGATCAACATGTTTGCGCTGGCGGTAAACGAAGAAAATGCTGCCGGTGGCCGCGTGGTAACAGCACCAACGAACGGTGCCTGCGGCATTGTTCCAGCGGTGTTGGCGTACTACGACAAGTTCATTCGTCAGGTGAACGCTAACTCCTGCGCCCGCTATTTCCTCGCCGCTGGTGCTATCGGTTCGCTGTACAAAATGAACGCTTCTATCTCCGGCGCCGAAGTGGGCTGTCAGGGTGAAGTGGGCGTAGCCTGCTCGATGGCAGCGGCCGGCCTGACTGAACTGCTGGGCGGTAGCCCAACTCAGGTGTGCATCGCCGCGGAAATCGGCATGGAGCATAACCTGGGACTGACGTGTGACCCGGTAGCCGGTCAGGTACAGGTTCCTTGCATCGAACGTAACGCCATTGCGGCAGTTAAAGCAGTGAACGCTGCACGTATGGCCATGCGCCGTACCAGCGAGCCGCGCGTCTGCCTGGATAAGGTTATCGAGACGATGTATGAAACGGGCAAGGACATGAACGCCAAATATCGCGAAACCTCTCGCGGTGGCCTGGCGCTAAAAATTGTCGCCTGCGACTAAAAAATTAAGGCTCCCGATCGGGAGCCTTTTTCTTAGAGCGCCGCTTTCAAACGCTTCACGGCTTCCACCAGCTGTTCATCGGTGGCGGTAGCATAAGAGAATCGCAGCGTGCGTTTGTCCGCATGATCGCTAAAGAAGAACTCTCCCGGCACATATACCACACCTTTCTCCAGCGTTTTTTGTAGCCACGCCGTGGTATCAAAGTCGTAGCGGAAAGAGGCCCAAAGGAACATCCCGCCCTGCGGCTGGTTAAAGGTAATATGCTCGCCCAGTTCCTCTTCCAGAAGACGCGACAGCGTCAGGCACTTCTGCTTATAAGCCTCACGGATCAGCTCAATCTGCGGCTCAAGACGCCCCAGCTTCAAGTAAGCCGCCGCCAGCGCCTGGGTAAACGAGTTGGCGTGCAAATCCGTCGCCTGTTTAATGATGGCGACCTTTTGCTTCATCCATTCCGGCAGAATAATCCAGCCCACGCGCAGGCCCGGCGCCAGAATTTTAGAGAACGTTGAGGTATAGACCACGTGGTCTTCATGCCCCAATTCTTTCGCGACCTGAATCAGAGTCTTCTCGCGGCGATCGGTAAAGCTAATTGCGCCGTACGGATCGTCTTCGATAATCACAAAATCATATTCAGCGGCCAGTTTCACCAGCTTTTCACGACGCTCCGCGCTCAGCGTTGTGCCGCTTGGGTTGCCAAAGGTTGGCACCAGATAAACGCCTTTAACACGCGTGGTTTTCAGCAAAGCTTCCAGTTCATCGACAATCATGCCGTGCTCATCCCCGCCCACGGACTCCACTTTCGCGGCGGTCAAACTGAGAATTTGCAGCGTGGCCAGGTAGGTTGGGCGCTCAACAACAAAAACATCGCCTTCATCCGCAAGGGCGCGAATCAGAAGATCCAGCGCCTGCTGCGAACCAGAGGTGATCAGTAACTGGTCGCTGCGCGTAGTAATCCCGCGTGCCTTGCACAGCTCAACCAGCTGGTCGCGCAGCTCGGTATTACCTTCTGTCAGGCCATACTGAAAAGCATCGTTAAAGCTCTCTTCCAGGACTTTACGGGTCGCCAGCTCCAGGCCTTGCTTGTCAAACAGCTCGCTGGAAGGAATGCCGCCAGCCAGTGAAATCACGCCGGGCATTTTGCTGTGCTTAAGAAGTTCGCGGATGGCCGAGGGTTGCAGGTTCTGAATGCGTTGCGCAAGGTGTTTAGTATTACTCATATTGATATTCTCTATTTTTATATGCGTTAGAAATATACATAGCCCGCTAACAACTACGCAATGGCTTTCCACCCCGTACTAACAAGGTTTTTGCGAGAGAGGTTCCTGAATTCTGTGATGAGAATAGCTCATCATGGCGGGAAGTGTTAGGGTAGGCCCATCAGAGTGACGAGTTAATTTCTTATGGCTATTCATTTACTTATCGTCGATGCATTGAACCTTATTCGCCGCATACACGCGGTGCAAAGCTCACCTTGCGTCGACACCTGCCTGCATGCGCTCGACCAGCTTATCGGCCACAGCCAACCTACTCATGCGGTGGCGGTGTTTGATGACGAAGAGCGTCGTGAAGGCTGGCGGCACCAGGTTCTGCCCGACTACAAAGCGGGCCGTTCGCCGATGCCTGACGATTTGCATGCCGAAATGCCCGCCCTGCGGGACGCGTTTACCCGCCGTGGCGTGCAATGCTGGCATTCAAAAGGCAACGAAGCGGACGATCTTGCGGCCACGCTGGCGGTAAAAGTCGCTTCCAGCGGCCACCGGGCAACGATCGTCTCCACCGATAAAGGCTATTGCCAGCTTCTGGCACCTACGCTGCAAATTCGGGATTACTTCCAAAAACGCTGGCTGGATGCGCCCTTCATTGCCCAGGAATATGGCGTTCAGCCGGAACAGCTGGGAGACTTCTGGGGGCTGGCGGGCATTAGCAGTAGCAAAATTCCTGGTGTTCCGGGCATCGGGCCCAAAAGCGCCACGCAGCTAATAAACCAGTTTTCTGACCTGGAAACGCTGTATCAACGGCTGGATGAAGTCCCGGAGAAATGGCGCAAGAAGCTGGCACAGCACAGAGAAAGTGCGTTTATCAGCCGCCAGGTCGCAAGGCTAGAGACGGATTTACAGCTCGACGGGAATTTACAGCAGCTAAGGCTGCCTGGTGCATCGCCTTCTACCTGAAGAAGGGAAGCCCCTCACCGAAAACAGGCGAGGGGCAAAGCCATCAGCGCTCGTCGCGACGGCCACCGACTGCCGCCCACCAGCGGCGGATGTGAACGGTCACTTCCTCGCGATCGTGGTATAGCTGACGGGCTTTGATCTCAGCGTTAATCCCGCTGCTTTCGAGTATTTCCCGAATCTGCGCCAGGTTTTGCGACACCTCTTCGTAGCGCTTTTTCATCGGCAGCTTGAGGTTAAAAATAGTCTCACGGCACCAGCCGTTCACCAGCCAGGTCGCCATCAGATGGGCCACTTTTGCCGGTTTTTCCACCATATCGCACACCATCCACGAGATGTTAGTGCGCGTTGGGCGATATTTGAAGCCGTCTTCACGCAGCCAGGTGACCTGCCCGGTGTCCATCAGGCTCTGCGCCATCGGGCCGTTATCGACGGATGAAACCCACATATTGCGTTTCACCAGCTGATAGGTCCAGCCGCCCGGGCAGGCCCCCAGGTCCACGGCGTACATGCCGTTGGCCAGGCGTTCGTCCCACTCATCGGCGGGAATAAAGATATGAAACGCCTCTTCCAGCTTCAGCGTGGAACGACTTGGCGCATCTGACGGGAACTTGAGGCGCGGGATACCCATATAGAACGGCGAATTGTTGGTGGTGTAAGAGTAACCCGTGTAGCAGCAGCCCGGCGCGATAAAGAACACATGCACAACAGGGCGCTTCGGCGTTTCGTAGTTGGTCAGCACCCCGGCCTCACGCAGGCTGGCTCGCAGCGGCACGGTAAACTTGCGGCAGAACTTCATCAGCTCTTTGCTTTCGTTGGTGTCAGCCACTTCAACCCGCAGATCGCCGCCCTTCTCGACCACGCCCTGCAGCATGCCGACAACGGGCGTGATGCGGTCTTCCGGCGGCAAATCTTTTAACAGCTCCCCGGCAACAAACATCTGGCGGGCAAAAATCAGATCGCTGAACGGCAGTTCCCGTGCCAGCTTATCCGCCTCTTCCGGCTGGTAGCATTCAAAAACGACATAGCCGCTCTGCTCTTTCACGCGGGCAAAGCCATAGACACCGCGCTGGCCGGCTTTGTCGGTTATCTCCGCCGCGCACTCTTTCTCAAATCCCTGGCGGCAGTACAAAATCACTTTATTCATGGCTTACGCCCTTACGTTTCAGGCGCACAGCACCAATTAACATCAATATCCAGCCGGCGAGGAAGCTGACGCCGCCCACCGGGGTAACAAACGCCCACAGCCGCAGGTGCGACAGGGCCAGGCAGTACAAACTGCCGCTAAATAATACGGTGCCTAACGCCATAAAGACGCTGCTCCAGTAGAACCAGATGCTGATCCGGCGCTGCATCGCCACCGCAAGGCCAAAAATAGCCAGCGTGTGAAACGCCTGATACTCAAGCCCGGTCTGGATCCACCCCATCTCCGCAACACCCAGAGATTTGCTTAATACGTGCGCCCCAAAGGCGCCCAGGGCAACAAAAACAAAACCGCTGATGGCGGCAAAAATCAGCATGAATCGGCTGGTCATGGTGTAACCCTAAAGTAGAGCGTGGCCGCGCCACGCGAAGGTTGCTTATTGTTCGTAGCGAAAACGGAATTTTTCTTGCTCACTGGCCGCCTTTGCCAGGATCCACTGTCGAAACGCGGCTATTTTACCCAGTTCTGCCTGACTGTCATGACAAACCAGATAAAAGGCGTTTTTACTCACCAGCACATCATTAAACGGGCATACCAAACGACCCGCTTCGATTTCCGTTTGGGCCATGACGTTATTGGCCAGCGCAATGCCCTGGCCGTGGATAGCGGCCTGCAGCACCATTGCGCTGTGGCTGAAAATAGGCCCTTGCTGGACATTAATATGGCTCACGCCAAGCTGGCGGGTATAAGTCTGCCAGTCGCGGCGTGAAGCGTCATGCAATAAAGTGTGCTTTGCCAAATCTTCCGGCGTTTTAATCGGCCTGTCGCCGGTTAATAGCATAGGCGAGCACACCGGCAGCAAATATTCAGCATAAAGTTTCTCAACCCTTAGCCCCGGCCAGTTTCCTCGGCCATAGAATATCGCCACGTCAACGTCGTCGGACAGCTTGTCCTCCTGACGGTCCACCGCCTGGATACGCACGTCGATGCCCGGATAAGCTGAGTTAAAGCTTGTTAAACGAGGCACCAGCCAGTGAATGGCAAAACTCGGCAATAAACTCACCGTCAGCGCGCCTTTTGCACTGCGCGCCTGCAGCTTGCGGGTAGCCTCGGTCAGTTGGGAAAAAATCTCTTTAATATCCTGATAATAGCTCTGCCCCTCTTCCGTCAGCAGCAGCGAACGGTTGCGACGGCGGAACAGCTTCAGGCCAAGAAAATCCTCCAGTGACTTGATCTGGTGGCTTACCGCAGCCTGGGTAACAAAGAGTTCCTCAGCCGCTTTAGTAAAACTCAAGTGACGAGCCGCAGCGTCAAAAACGCGCAGCGCATTCAGAGGGGGTAATCGCTTAGACATGGGGTTATTTGGCTTAAGTGTTAATAACAGTTAACAAACAGATAGCGTTTGTTTACCTATTAGTTTTTTTTATCTGAGCCATTATAAATTGTCCGTTGAGGATGCACCAGCAAATACCTATAGTGGCGGCACTTCCTGAGTCGGAACGAAAAGTTGTCTGGAATGCGTGTTCTGGAGGGCTTTTGGCTTACGGTTGTGATGTTGTGTTGTTGTGTTTGCAATTGGTCTGACATTTCGGACCACGGTAGCTTAGCTACCCCTTTTCACTTCCTGTACATTTACCCTGTCTGTCCATAGTGATTAATGTAGCACCGCCGAATGCGGTGCTTTTTTTTGCCTGCAGGTTTACTTCTTCAGCTCAACCATCTCTTTCACGTCAGAACGGTTAATCTGCTGCATATTACCGTTAGCATCCTTGTACTTGATCATCCCGGTTTCGTCATCGGTCTTCGGTTTACCTTCGGAGACAATGGCGCGCCCGTCATTGGTATGCATGATGTAGTTCGGGCTGGAACAGGCTGCAAGTGCAAAGGTCATCATACAGGCAGAAACGATAGCGGTTGCTTTGTTCATTATTCTTCTCCTTGTGGATAGAGTTTAATGCTACTTAAATCTCTTCTACTAACATGCTTAAATATTAGTCCAACAATAATTAGCATAACCTGCTTTTCCCATTCTGCCAGGAGAAACAGACAATTCCGAGAAAGAGGGAAACCTTGTGCCAACGTCAGTTTTGCGCGACGATCTGTGCATTGAACTGAGGATCCCCATGACAGCATTTAACCCCGCCCATTTTCGTGCGCAATTTCCCGCGCTGGCAGATGCAGGCGTCTATCTCGACAGCGCGGCCACGGCGCTTAAACCCCAAGCCGTGATTGATGCCACCCAGCAGTTTTACAGCCTGAGCGCCGGGAACGTTCACCGCAGCCAGTTTCCGCAAGCGCAGCGTCTTACGGCGCGCTATGAAGCGGCGCGTGACCTTGTCGCACGCATGCTCCATGCCGAAAGCGGTAAATCTGTGGTCTGGACCCGTGGCACAACAGAAGCCATTAATATGGTTGCACAGTGCTATGCCCGCCCTCGCCTCAGGGCCGGGGACGAAATTATCGTGAGTGAAGCAGAGCATCACGCCAATTTTGTGCCGTGGCTAATGGTGGCAGAGCAAACCGGTGCGAAGGTGGTGAGACTGCCGCTGAATGACCAGGCTCTGCCCGACCTTAACCAGCTCCCGGCACTGCTGAATGACCACACACGTATCCTGGCGATTGGGCAGATGTCTAACGTCACCGGAGGCTGCCCTGACCTTGCAAAAGCCATCAAGCTTGCTCACGAAGCGGGGGCTATCGTGATGGTCGACGGCGCACAGGGCATCGTTCACAGCCCGCCGGACGTGCAGGCGTTGGATATCGATTTTTACGCCTTCTCGGCCCATAAGCTTTATGGCCCAACCGGCATCGGCGCGCTCTACGGTAAACCTGAACTGCTGGAGCAAATGTCGCCGTGGCTCGGCGGCGGTAAAATGATCACCCACGTCTCGTTCGACGGTTTTAAAACTCAGCCAGTGCCCTATCGCTTTGAAGCCGGGACGCCAAACGTTGCGGGGGTCATCGGCCTTAGCGCCGTGCTGGAGTGGCTTGACGCTGTTGATCTACAGCAGGCGGAAAACTGGAGCCGTAGCCTGGCCACGCTCGCGGAGTCGGAACTGGCAAAACGCCCTGGTTTTCGTAGCTTCCGCTGTCAGGACTCCAGCCTGCTGGCATTTGATTTTGCTGATGTTCACCATAACGATATGGTCACACTGCTGGCCGAATCAGGCATTGCGCTGCGGGCAGGCCAGCACTGCGCACAACCCTTGATGGCCGCATTAGGGGTTAGCGGTACGCTTCGTGCCTCTTTTGCCCCTTACAACACACAGCAGGATGTGCACGACCTGCTCGCCGCAGTCGATCGCGCCCTCGATATTCTGGTGGACTGAATGCAGACTAATCATCCTTTTGGTACAGAGATTAACGCAGAGATGCTGCGTACCACGTTCGAGGCACAGCGGCAGTGGGAAGACAAATACCGGCAGCTAATTTTATTGGGCAAGAAGCTGCCGGCGCTGCCGGAGGCATTAAAAACCGAGAGTATTGAAATCAGCGGCTGCGAAAACCGCGTCTGGCTAGGCCACGAACGCCTGCCGGACGGCACGCTGCACTTCTATGGCGACAGCGAAGGACGCATCGTTCGCGGGTTATTGGCGGTGCTGTTGACCGCAGTTGAAGGGAAAACAGCACAGCAGCTGTTGGAAAACGATCCGCTTAGCTTGTTTGACGATCTGGGGCTGCGCCATCAGCTAAGCGCTTCCCGCAGCAGCGGGCTTACGGCTCTGGCTGCGGCCGTTCAACAGGTCGCGCAAAAGGATTAATCAGGAGGCGGTTTGCGCCGCCTTCGCCATCATCTTCTTCAGCACATGAGACACCGCCACAAAACCAAAGCTGGCAGTCACCATTGTTGCAGCGCCAAAGCCCGAAGCACAATCCATCCGTTTTGGACCTTCAGCGGTACTTTTCATGGCGCAAACTGAACCATCAGCCTGCGGGTACACCAGCGCTTCGGTGGAAAATACGCATTCTACGCCCAGCTTCCCTTTGCTGTTTTTCACCACACCAAAGTCACTTTTCAGGCGCTCGCGCAGTTTGGCCGCCAGCGGATCCTGAATGGTTTTCGCCAGATCGCTAACCTGAATCTGCGTCGGATCGATCTGCCCGCCAGCACCACCCGTGGTCACCAGCGGGATCTTGTAGCGACGGCAATACGCGATTAACGCCGCTTTTGGGCGAACGCTATCAATCGCGTCAATAACATAGCTAAACCCTTGATTCAGAAGCTCAGCGGCGTTATCGGCGGTAATAAAGTCATCCACCACCGTGACGCGGCACTCCGGGTTAATCTCTTTAATACGCGCCGCCATCACTTCCGTTTTCGCCAGGCCAACGCTGCCCTTTAGCGCGTGGATTTGACGGTTAGTGTTGGTGACACAAACATCATCCATGTCGATAAGCGTTATTGCCCCAATGCCGGTTCGCGCCAGCGCCTCTGCCGCCCACGAGCCCACCCCACCGATGCCAATCACGCAAACGTGAGCTTCAGCAAAAAGCTGTAGCGCCGCCTGGCCATACAGACGAGCGGTGCCGCCAAAGCGTTGCAGCCAGGCATCAGAGAGAACGACAGACATCGGGGAAATCCTCAGAAATAAAAAAACGGGCTGATTATACAGCCCGTTGTTCAGGGTGGAAACGTTGCAGCATTAACCGTTAAAAACGCTGCCCGTGCCAGGTGCCGCTTTCAGTACCCACACGCGCCCGTAATGATTGTACCAACCCGCGCGGTGCCCGGCATCCGGGCCAATGCCCTGATAGATGTCGAAGTGCTGGCCTTTAATCGCGCCACCCACGTCGAGTGCCACCATCACCCGCAGCTCGTACTGGCCGGTAAATTTACCGTTATTGTCCAGCAGCGGGACTTCGGTCAGCAGCGTGGTGCCTGCGGGAATGATGGAACGGTCAGACGCCACGGAGGCACGCCCAATCAAAGGTACTGCGCTCGCGCCTTTCACTGGCGCATAGCTTGCTGGCTTAAAGAAGACAAAAGAAGGGTTCTGCTCAAGCAGCTCCCGTACTGCCGCTTCGCTATGGGTTTCTCCCCAGTGGCGAATCGCCTGCATCGACATATCTTCTTTCTTCACTTCGCCGCGATCGATCAGCACCTTGCCGATGCTGCGGTAAGCGTGGCCGTTTTTCCCGGCATAGCCGAAGAAGGTCAAAGGCTGGCCATCGCCAAAATCAATATAGCCGCTGCCCTGCACGTCCATAATGAAGTTATCCATCAGGGAGTTGCTGTAGGCCAGCACGTAACTGTCGCTCAGCCCGCCGCTGTATATTTCCGCGCGGGACGGCAGACGCCCACGTTTTGGCGGCATGCGGTAAATAGGGTACTGGAATTCGCCCTGGCGAGTATGGCGAGCCTGAATCACCGGCGTGTAGTAGCCGGTAAACTGGACGTTGCCGTAGTTATCAGCCCCTTCCATCTGCCAGGCATCAAGGCCAAACTGCTTCAGTTGACGAGTATCGCCGCCCGCACGGAGCCACTGCTGCACCGCATTATAGATATCGCTGCCGTTATTATAGAGGCGCGGAGAAGCGGAACGAATCTGGTTAACCTGCTCTGCATAGTCGCCGCCATTTATCGGCGCACCCACTGCATCGGGCTGATTCACCAGTGAGAAAGGCTGGGAGAATTTCCCGTCTTTATATTGTTGACCGCGATCGGTCGGTTTTGATGAACAGGCAGCCAGCATGGTTAACATGGCTCCCGCTGCTATATACTTAATCCAACGTCCTTTCATTACTTTCTAGCCCTGCTGGTTGCCTCTATATGCCTCGCCGAAGATAGCAAACGCGCCGCGAGAATTAAACGAGTTGAACGGCCTGCGTAGCAAAAACGTCTGTTTCGCGTCATTGTGCGGGTAAATTCAACAATCAATGGGAAATTCAGGTATTTCTGGCAAAAAAGGGTTGCAACAAAAAGCGAGCAGAGTATAGTGCGCATCCACGGACGCGGGGTGGAGCAGCTTGGTAGCTCGTCGGGCTCATAACCCGAAGGTCGTCGGTTCAAATCCGGCCCCCGCAACCAACTAAAAAGTCGCTGATTTAACGGCGCAATGATGAATAATCATTAAGAAGTATGACGGACGCGGGGTGGAGCAGCCTGGTAGCTCGTCGGGCTCATAACCCGAAGGTCGTCGGTTCAAATCCGGCCCCCGCAACCAAT
>NZ_BCTL01000015.1 GCF_001571265.1 Cedecea neteri NBRC 105707 = ATCC 33855
CATTGAGAACACCCTTACGGGTGTTTTTTTGTTTCTGCCGTTGATAAAAAATAAGGCAGGTTTTCCCCCGCCCTTATCAGATATTTTAGCCTCGTCTTGCCAGCCGCGAGCTGTCCGAGAAGTACGCCTTGATCCCCGCCAGAATTGACTCCGCGACCTCCTGCTGGAACTTAGCCGTGCGCAGCTTTCGCTCTTCTTCAGGGTTACTCAGGAACGCAGTCTCCACCAGAATAGAGGGAATATCCGGCGCTTTTAGCACCGCAAACCCGGCCTGATCGACGCTGTTTTTATGCAGTTTATTCACTTTCCCCAGCCGGTTAAGCACCTCTTTCCCGAACTTCAGGCTGTCGTTGATGGTCAGCGACTGCACCATGTCGAACATCGTGTGGTCGAGATAACGATCTCCACTCTTGCCCACGCCGCCAATTAAGTCCGCGGCGTTCTGCGTTTGCGCCAGGTATTTCGCCGCCGTACTCGTTGCCCCTTTGGTGGACAACGCAAAGACTGACGAGCCGCGAGCTGCCGCGGTGGTAAACGCATCCGCATGAATAGACACAAACAGGTCTGCACGCTGCTTCTGCGCCTTGGCAACGCGCACTTTCAGCGGGATAAACACATCTTCATTACGCGTCATGTAGGCCTTCATATTGCCCTCTTTATCGAGCAATGCCTTTAGCCTGCGCGCAATGCTGAGCACAATATCTTTTTCGCGGGTCTTGTTCGGGCCAATCGCGCCGGGATCTTCGCCGCCGTGCCCCGGGTCAAGCATAATGACAATCGGCCTGTCTCGCCCGGCTTTCCCCGGCTGCGGCCCTTTCTCCGCCGGCATTTTCTTATCCAGCTGGCCGTTGTTGTAATCTTCCAGTAACGCCAACAGCGGATCTTGTTCGCTATTCATATTGGCGGGGTAAAGATCCATCACCAGGCGCTCTTTAAATTCGGCAACCGGGGCCAGCGCAAACAAATGTGGGGTCACGTTTTGCTTCAATTCAAAAACCATGCGCACGGTTTTTGGATCGAACTGCCCCACGCGGGCGGATTTAATAAAGGGATCGTCGCCGCGAACCTGGCTACCGATACCTTTTAAAACTGAATTTAAATGCGCCCCTTCGATATCCACAACAACTCGCTCCGGGTTGCTGAGCGCAAACTGGCGGTACTTCAGCTGATGGTTAGATTCCAGCGTCACGCGGGTATAAGACGAGGCCGGCCAGACGCGCACGGCTATCACCTGGCTTGAGGCAGCAAAACCGACCTTGCTGACGCTCAACAACCACATGGCCCCAGCACCCTGAAGTAAACGGCGGCGACTCATTAACGAACTGGAATCTGACATGGCTCCCCTGAGCGATAATCACTAAATGGATGAATTTATTTTTTTGAGCCAAAAACTTTAGCGAAACACGCGGTTACTGTCATCTATAAAAGGGTAAACGTTCAGAAAAGGTCATCAAAAGCCAGGGGGAAGGAATTTTATCCTGGATGAAAATTGGCACTTGCACCAAACACCATAAAAGAATAAAAATACACAAATTACGAATAATCATGCAATGAGGGTGTGCCGTGGTAAAGGAACGCAGAACTGAACTGGTCCAGGGATTTCGCCATTCTGTTCCCTATATTAATGCCCACCGGGGAAAAACGTTTGTCATCATGCTCGGCGGCGAAGCCATTGAACATGAAAACTTTTCCAGCATCGTCAACGATATCGGCCTGCTTCACAGCCTGGGCATTCGCCTGGTGGTGGTGTACGGAGCACGCCCGCAGATTGACGAAAATCTGGCCGAGCATCACCACGAGCCGGTTTACCACAAACACACCCGAGTCACCGACGCCAAAACCCTCGAACTAGTGAAGCAGGCCGCAGGGCTCCTTCAGCTAGATATCACCGCACGGCTTTCCATGAGCCTGGGTAATACGCCGCTCCAGGGAGCACATATCAACGTGGTCAGCGGGAACTTCATCATTGCGCAGCCTTTGGGCGTGGACGACGGCGTGGACTACTGCCACAGCGGGCGCGTCCGCCGTATTGATGAGGAAGCCATTCACCGCCAGCTGGACAGCGGCGCGATTGTGCTGATGGGGCCGGTCGCGGTTTCCGTGACGGGGGAAAGCTTTAACCTCACCTCTGAAGAAGTGGCCACCCAGCTTGCGGTTAAGTTGAAGGCCGAGAAGATGATCGGGTTCTGCTCCGCTCAGGGCGTGACCGACGATCTGGGTAACGTGATTTCCGAACTGTTCCCGAACGAGGCCCAGCAGCGCATTGAAGCCCTGGAAAGCGCCGGCGACTATCACTCCGGCACCGTACGCTTCCTGCGCGGGGCGGTGAAGGCCTGCCGCAGCGGCGTGCGCCGCAGCCACCTGCTCAGCTACCAGGAAGACGGTGCGCTGCTGCAGGAGCTGTTCTCACGCGACGGGATCGGCACGCAGATTGTGATGGAAAGCGCCGAGCAGATCCGCCGCGCCACCATCAATGACATCGGCGGTATTCTCGAGCTGATTCGCCCGCTGGAGCAGCAAGGTATTCTGGTTCGCCGCTCCCGTGAGCAGCTTGAAATGGAGATCGACAAGTTCACGATTATTCAGCGGGATAACCTGACAATTGCCTGCGCCGCACTCTATCCATTCCCGGAAGAAAGCATTGGCGAAATGGCCTGTGTCGCGGTCCACCCTGACTATCGCAGTTCGTCGCGAGGTGAAGAGCTGCTTAACCGCGTCGCCAACCAGGCGCGGCAAATGGGGCTGAGCAAGCTATTTGTGCTGACCACCCGCAGCATCCATTGGTTCCAGGAACGTGGCTTCCTGCCGGTGGACGTTGAGCTACTGCCTGCAAGCAAAAAAGAGATGTACAACTATCAGCGCAAATCAAAAGTGCTGATGGCTGACCTGACCTGAAAAAAGGGAAGGCATTAGCCTTCCCTTCTCTTTTATTCCCCGGAGAAAATCGCCATTAGCCCGCTGCGGCGTTCCGTACGCGTGGCTATCGCTTTATTCAAAACGCGTTCATCTGCATAAAGCGACAGTTGCCTGCGGGCGCGTGTAATGGCGGTGTACACCAGTTCACGCGTTACCACCGGCACAAACTGATTCGGCAACACCAGCGCGGCGTGATCAAATTCAGACCCCTGAGATTTATGCACCGTCATGGCAAAGGCCGTATCGTGCGCTGGCAGGCGGCTGGGCTGAACGGATTTTACCGAACCATCCGGCATCGGGAACCAGACACGAAGCCCCTCTTCACGCAGCAAAGCAATGCCGATGTCACCGTTAAACAAGCCAAGAGAGCTGTCATTACGGGCAATCATTACCGGACGCCCATCGTACCAGCGCGACAGCGCCTGGGAAGGTCGCTGAATCAAACGCGCCTGTACAAGTGCCTGTTCAATACGCTCATTCAGGCCGCTGACACCGAAAGGCCCCTCACGTAATGCACACAGCAGTTGATAACGGCCAAAAGCACCAATGATCTCTGCTGGCCCGGCTTTCAGACGCACCAGTTGCAAATACTCTCCGTAGCCGCTGACGACGTCAGCAATCATCGCCGTGTAATCTTCAGGTTCAAGCAGCGGCTGCAGCGAAATGTCGGTAAATCCTTGCCCAAATGCGGCTTTCACCTGCCGGCTGTCGCTGGCATTAACGGCAAATGCCAGTTGACCGATACCGGACTGGCTGTCGAACCGGTAGCTCTTACGCAGGAGGCAAAGCCCGTCACGCAGCGCGCTTGCCCGGGTACTCTCCCCAGCAGGAACCTCGCATCCCGTCAGGCGCTGTAGCTGTTCTGCACGCTGCGCCGAATAACCGTCATTCACGTAATGACAAATGTCGCCCAGCACCGCCCCCGCCTCCACTGATGCCAGCTGATCTCTGTCTCCGAGGAAGATGACCCTTGCCCGCTCCGGTAAAGCATCAATCAGCCGGGACATCATCGGCAGGTCCACCATCGAGGCTTCGTCCACCACCAGCACATCCAGATGCAGAGGATTACCGGCATGGTGGCGCAGACGCTGGCTGTTCGGCTGCGCCCCTAAAAGGCGGTGCAGCGTGGAAGCTTCTTCAGGCAAGCGCTTTTTCTGCTCATCGCTCAGCGGCAGCTGGCGCAGCGCACTTCCCAATGATTCCGTTAAACGTGCTGCCGCTTTGCCCGTGGGCGCCGCAAGCTGAATACGCACGGGCAGGCCATCAGCAAGCTGAACCAACGCGGCCAGCAGTTTTGCCACCGTTGTGGTTTTACCCGTCCCCGGCCCGCCGGAAATAACCGAGATACGGCGAGTCAGCGCCACCGCCGCGGCCACTTTCTGCCAGTCCGTCTGCTGGCTGATACCAAACAGCGCGTCGAGGCTCTCGCGAAGCCGGACCTCATCCACCGCAACAGGCTGGTTATATTCGCCAAAGAAAGCCGCCACCCGCTGCTCATTGCTCCACATACGGTTGAGATAAAGGCGGTTATCGATGAGTTTCAGCGGCGTGGGTTCGTCGTCCGAACTGACCGAATGGGAAGCCAGTAACGCGCTGGGCCAGCCTGAAGCGGGTTCCGCCTCGGCAAAAAGTTGGGCCACAAGGTCAGGATGTTTGCCAGCAAAGGCATATTCGGGCTTGATGCGTTCAAGCGGCAGACAGACATGCCCTTCGCCTGATTCACGGCTGAGCAGCGCCGCTGCCAGCATGACGGCAGGCTGATTATCGTTAGCCACCATCATGGCAAACTGCGAGTCCAGCGGCCTGAGGGCTTTCAGCGCCACCGCCTGGCTGAGTAACTGAGACATACTCACAGTTTGATCTCCTCTGCTGTCCCGGCGAACAGCGCATCCATTGCTTCAACCAGCCTGACGTCCGGCCGCGTAGAAAAAATACCCTGCTCCGGTTTACCTTGCTCCACGCCGCGCAGGAACAGATAAATGACCCCGCCAAAGTGCTGCTGGTAGTCATACCCGGCCATACGGTGGCGCAGGTAGCGATGCAGCGCCAGCGTGTAAAGCTGGTACTGCAAGTCGTAACGGTGGGATTGCATCGCCGCCGCCATCGCTTGCTGGGTGTAGGCGCTGCTGTCTTCGCCCAGCCAGTTAGATTTATAGTCCAGCAGGTAGTAGCGCCCCTGCCAGCGGAACACCAGGTCGATAAACCCCTTCAGCATTCCCTTCACCTGACGGAAGTCCAAAGGCGGGCAACCAGCAGACAGCGGGTCGTAATGGCGAATCAGTGCGTCTAACGCCGGGGCCTGTAGCTCATTGTCGATGGGTAAATAAAATTCCAGCTCCACCTGTCTTTCCTTCGCAGAAAGCAGTTTCAGGGCAACGCCGGTGTCATTGAGCGGCGCAGCCAGCACCTCCTCCAGCCAGCGGCTCACCACCGGCCCCCATTCGACGCTAAACCCGTTGGCAAGCAGGTGTTGTTCCGTTTTCTCAATATCTACCGGCTGAGTAAAATCAACCTCTTCGAAAAGGCTGTGCAAGAAAGTGCCCGGCGAAGCGCCACGTGGGAAAGTATGCGGCGTAAGTAACGGCTCACTTTTCTCCGGGGCTTCCCCTACCGCGTCGACGTCAAGACGTGGCACTAAATCCAGTACCCGACTGCTGCCGTGCTGCTGCAGACCAGAATAACTGGTCACGCGCCAGTTATCCGAGATTCGACGCTTGAGCTGGCGAGCGGCAAGCTCAGGCAAAGCATCGGGCCGCGGCTGCCACGGTGTATCGTCCCCGGAAGAGAGTGTTTCAACGTCGATGGCCTCGCTTATCAGACCATCAAGCGCCTGGCGCAGTCCCTCTGCATCGAGCGCTTCTCCTTTCTGCAGTAAATAGCCCAGCGCACTGAGGTGCAGGTCGCTGCTGCCTTTTTTTGCCCTGGAACCACGGAACAACGGCGCGACGCCCAGGCTGCAGTGCCAGACGGAGCGGGTCAATGCCACATAGAGCAGACGCAAGTCTTCCGCCAGACGTTCTTCTTCGGCCAACCCCAGGCTTTCTGCATCATTGCTTAAATCCAGAAGTGAGGTAAAGGTGGTCCGGTCGTGATACAGGCCGCTGCTCTGTGGGCGATAGTTGGCCACGAACGGCAGCCAGACCAGCGGGTACTCCAACCCTTTGGATTTGTGAATAGTCACCACCTGCACCAGATGCTTATCGCTTTCCAGCCGCAGCTGCTGGCTGGAGGCGTTGCTGTCCGGCTCGGCAATGCGCTGCGCGAGCCAGCGCACCAGCGCATGCTCGCTCTCCATTTCTGCGGAGGCTTCCTGCAGCAGCTCGCTGATATGCAGAATATCCGTCAGCCTGCGCTCTCCGCCCGGCGTAGCCAGAAGATTTTCAGCGATATTTCTCGCACCGATTAAGGCCCTCAACATTGGCATCACGCCCCGCTTGAGCCACTGTTCGCGGTAGCCGAAAAACTCTTCAACCAGGTTATCCCAGGCCAGCTCATCCTTGTTCAGGGACTCGATAATTTGGGCATCCAGCCCTAACATGCCCGTCGCAATTGCGCTGCGCATGGCGGTCTCAATTTCAGGCGTCAGCACTGCCTGTAACACCCACAGCAGCTCACGCGCCTCAACGGTAGCAAACACCGAATCGCGGTTAGAGAGGTACACCGATGGAATATTCAGTGCACCAAGCGCATCGCGCACGATGGCCGCTTCACCCCGGCTACGGACCAGAATCGTCATGTCTGACGCCCTGAGCGGCCGGCTGTCATCCCCCTGCCAAAGCAGCGCATCCCCGCGCTGCCCGGCGGTTAGCCAGTCGCGAATTTGTCGGGCGCACTGCGCTGCCATCGCTTGTTGGTAATCACTTACACCGACGCCATCGCCCGGCTGGAGCCACATTTTTACCGCCGCCTGGCTTTCACCACGGACGGTAAACCGTAACCCACCGTTACGGGGCGCAGATTTGACTGGCAGGAACGGAATCTGGCGGAATAAGAACGGATTCTCAACCTGCTGAAACAGCGTGTTTACGCCTTGAATCATCGAGGGAGACGAGCGCCAGTTAGTATCCAGCGTGTAGTGAGCGCTAACTTCCTGACGCGCCTTCATGTAGGTAAAAATATCGGCACCGCGGAAAGCATAAATCGCCTGCTTGGGGTCACCAATCAGCAGCAGCGCAGTGCCCTGCTGCTTGATATACAGCCGGCGGAAGATACGGTACTGCTGCGGGTCGGTATCCTGGAATTCATCGATCATCGCCACCGGAAAACGCCCACGGATTGCCGTAGCTAAAGCATCGCCACCGGGCTGATGCAAAGACTCATCGAGCCGGCTCAGCATATCGTCAAAGCCCAGCTCGCCGCGGCGGCGCTTTTCCTGCTGCACGATGTAGCGGATTTCGGCCATCGCTCTGGCTATCACCAGGTCGCGCAACGTCAGCGGCTCTGCAAGCAATGCCTCTATGGCGGCGAACAGACTATGCCGGGGAACTTCACCTTTCTTGGTTTTCTCTTCAAGCGTGCTTTGTGAAAACCTCGCCAATGCCTCAGGGAGTTGATAGGTCGTGGTTTCCAGCTGCGCCCACTGGCCAATAATCTCCAGCCAGTTCGGCAAATTTTTACTGCTATAGCTGCGTTTGTCCACGCCGGAATCACCGATAAGGCTTGCCAGCTCACCCGCAGCTTCCCGCCATTGGGCTTTTACTCCCTCAATGGCAGAAATAATCTTTTCATGGCGGGCCAGCAGCGTTTCATCATCCGCCGGGGGCTGTTTCAACCGGGGCTGTTCACCCTGAAGCCAGCTATTGATGTCCTTTAAAAGCGCTTCCGGGCCAGACCACTCCTCACTCATCGCTTGCGCCACCGGTTTTGGCAGCGGATAGCAGTGACGCCGCCAGAAGTCTGCGCAGGCGTGACGGCGCAGCACGGACTCATCTTCGAGAAGCTGCTGTTCAAACAGCATGCCGGACTCAAAAGCATTCAGGCTAAGCATTCGCTGGCAAAAGCCGTGGATGGTGAAGATAGCGGCCTCATCCATTTGCTGCTCGGCTAACAGCAGGGTACGGGCAGCGAGCTGCTTGTCCGCAATTTGGGCAAGCAGGCTCTGAATTAGTGGGTTTTTACTTCGGTTACGGATGCAGGCAATACGCAATTCGTGGATATTCGCCCGAATACGGCCACGCAGTTCTTCCGTGGCCGCTTCGGTGAAAGTTACCACCAGCAATTCTTCTACGCCGAGCGGACGGGGGAAAGCATTCTCTCCCCCTAAGCCCAGCAGCAGCCGCAAATAAAGTGCGGCAATGGTAAAAGTCTTACCGGTCCCCGCAGAAGCTTCTATCAACCGTTCGCCGAACAGCGGCAAACTTAAAGGATCAAGGGGCTGCGCGGTTACATCGGTCATTATTTCTCGCTTACTAGTGGTAACGTCTGCTGCAGACTGCGTGCCCCCTCCCAGGTTTTCCACCCTTTTGGAGCCGCATACTCTGCTTTGCCATTATGGCTGCCGGAAATCTGTGACAGCACCGCCATCCCCTGGGGAGCTATCACCGCCTGATGGAAGAAATCAGCCAGCTTCTGCGGCGTTAATTTCTTAATTTCGACTATCACTTTATCACGGGAATCAAACGCCATGTTTCGGCGATCGAAATCTTTGCTAAGCTGCGCCGCTTCTTCCGCTAGTGTTTGAGGTGCCTGCTGCATCTGGGCAATCATCCCCTGCTGGATTTGGGCAAATTCGGCGTCACTCATGCCTCGCAGCTTTTTCTCGATAACCGGGTAAAACGCTTTAAACCTCTCATACAGGTAAGCTGGCTGCTTATCACTGCTTTGCAGCAGGAAACCCACGCCCCACTGGCGACCAATGGACATTGGAAAAGCAAACACCGCATAGCCAAGCTGCTCTTGTGTGCGCAATTGATTATAGAACCATGGCTGAATAATTTGCCCCAGCATTGAACCGTAGGCCGTGCTGGTAGCCTCGTTATAGCCTTTGGGTACATAAACCGCCGCCAGCGCTGAGTCCGTACTGCTGCCGGCCTTTTCAAACATCGCCAGATGCTGCTTATTAATCAGCACATCATCATTGCGGCACCATTCGCCGCCCTTCGGCGCCAGCTGCGCTTTGACATTTTCAGCCAGCCGTTTGGTCTGCTCTGGAGACATGTTGCCGATGACCATAAATTCAGGGCGAGAGTTGGTTTTCAGCCTTGCACGGTAATCAAGCACGTCCTTCAGCGTCAACTCAGGCAGCAGTGCGCGGCGGGTACTGCGCTCAAAATAAGGCACCTGCGAAACCATCTGCACCGGCGAAATAGCCTGTTCAAAGGCTTTACCTTTTTCAGCCGAGTCCATCATCTGCGCATACCAGGACTTAGCCTGATCCAGCTGTTCCTGTGTTGGCGTGTAGCTAAAGTAGCCCTTCAGCAGCGCCTCAAACAGCTGCGGCAAGCGCTGAGTATAGCCGTTGGCATTGATCATCAATCCGCTATTGGCGTTCGAAGAGAAACTGATACCCCCGACCGACGCCTGATTGCTCAGCTCGTCAAGCGCAATGCCTGCAAGATAATCGTTGATGGCAAACAGCACCTGATTCTTTGCGCTGTTCATCACCTGCGGATTACGCAGCACGAGCGTCACATCCGCTTTTGGCTCATTGCCAAAATAGCGACTCGGCATATACACCACACGCAGATCCGGCTCGTGGATCAGCAGCTCAGGATGGTCGTACTGCTTCTGCGGCTTATAAAGCGTGAAATCATCGGGAATGTAGGGGTTCAACTGAGGCAGCTCAAGCTTGATGGCATCCGCTTTCTGCTGCCAGTCGGTAAAGGTCTGGGCAGGGATTTTGTCGACTTCGTAAGGTGCATCAACAAAATAGGCCGTTTTATTGTGCGGCTCCTGCGGACTGATATACCACACGCGAGCATTTTGCGGCGTCATCATATCCAGACGCGCTTTTATCGCATCAGGATCGTACTGGTCTGCGATATTCGCGGAATCCAGCGTATGGCTGACCGGGACGCGCAGCATGGTATCCGCCAGCCATTCGATGTAGTCCATATCACGGGTAATGGACGGGTAACGGAAGTCGAGATCCAGTACGTGAGCAAGCTCATCAAAGTAACGTTTATCGATACCTTTGGCGCGCAACTGATCGAGATAGCTGAATATCGCCGCAACCACCTGGTCACGGTTAGCAAGGCCTTTATCGGTCAGAGAGACGGAGATAGCGAAAACACCGCTATTGCCGGCCACCATCGGGTCAGAATCCGCGCGCACGCTCTCCGCAAGCCCCTGCTTTTGCAGCCAATCCGACAGCGTATCGTGGCTACGGTTGCCGATCAGATAACCAATCAGCTCATCGGTTTTGCTGCGGAACTTATCGCTATTGTTATCGATGCGGAACTCTACACGAACCACCTTGCGCGGCATGACCGGTACATAATGGATAAAGATACCCTTTTGCGCATCAGTCACCACCGGCACGTCGATAACCGGCTTTTCGATATTTTTGTTAGGGACACGGCCGTAAGTTTCAGCGGCAATCTTCGCCAGTTCAGGCAAAGGCTTGTTGCTGTAGATAACCGCTTTCATCAGGTTTGCGGAGTAGTACTTATTTCTGAACGCCACCAGCGCATCGAGCAGCTTGCTGCCGGGTTTATCGCGCAGAGTTTCAAGATTGCCGCCGGAGAAACGCGCCGCCGGGTGTAAGGGGTTGATCGTTTCGGCACTGACTTGCGCCATGCGCATCCCATCACGCGCGCGGGCCATCGTCAGTTCGGCGTTTACCGCGTTACGTTCACGCTCGGCATATTGTGCTGCGAGGTTAGGTTCAGCAATGGCGTCTGCCAGGCGGTCCACGGCTCCCGCGAGCGCATCGTTTTCCACTTCAAGATAAAATGCGGTTCGGTAGGTGGCAGTACTGGCGTTGTGGCTACCGCCATGCTTTTTCAGGAATTCAGACAAGCTATCCGGGTCCGGGTATTTTTTGGAACCCATCAGCGTCATGTGTTCGAGAAAATGAGCCAGCCCAAGGTGGGCGTCAGGATCTTCCAGCGAGCCGACGGGCACCACCAGTGCAGACAGCGACTTCACCGCCTGCGGATCGGAAACCAGCAGCACGGTCATACCGTTATCTAAACGAATAGCCTGATACTGACGAGGATCTTTTTCACTTTTACGGATGGTGTCCTGAATCGGTTGCCATCCGTTATCTGCCTGACTGCAGGGTGCCCAAAGAGCAACGAACAAGAAAAGCGCGGTAAACCAGGTGCTGCATTTAGGCATTCACAAACCTCGTCTTCACTAACTTACTCATCATTAACAACTTTTCTAAGCAATCCGTAGAACGCCGTTGTTATACTTCGCCAGCCCTGAGCAAGAAAACGCATCATAATTGAACTCACAGGGCTGTGCAATTTTTATACAATCCTTGTTCAGGATTGGTTGAATCGGAACAGAGGAAGCAGGAAGCGCTCGGCCTCTGCGATAATCGCTTCGTAGTATTCGGCGTCAAGGGTACGGTATAAACGTTGCAGCCAGATATCAGCCCCTTCCCCTTCTACCATATGGTTTCCTTCCCAGGCAGCAAGCAGCTTCGTGCGGGCTTTCTGCTGCGTCTCCTCATCCCATAAAATGGCATTATTTTGTGGGTCATAACAGGTTTTTATCCACGCGCCGCCGCTGTTATGGAGCAGCAGTAATGGCCGGCGGAGGCCTTCTTTATAACCCTCAATCAGTTGCAGCAGCCAGGCCTTTGCCTCGCCACTTTTCATCGCATGGAAGCACCACTGCGAATCTTTGCGGCCGTACATCCGGCTTTCGCCAACATAGCCACTGGCACAGTAGACCAGGTGCTCAATCCACAGCTGCATACCGTGAGCTACGTTCAGCACCGAAGGGCGCCAGCGTAATAGCCCATCTGTCTGTACGTCCGACAGCCAGCCCGTTACTCTGGTTCCGTCGAGGTGAAGATCAACTTCACGGCTTTCCCCTTTTTGCCGTTCTGCCAGCACCTTTTCAGCCAGCGTTTGCATTTCATTGCGCTGGTTATCCCACAAGATTTCACCGAAAGCGCCGTACGGCAGAACGCCAGCAGCGCGGTAACGCACGAACAGCTGATGCGGATCGTCTTGCTGGACCAGGGTATTAAGCAGGTGCTGGTTTAGCTGAAAACGATCGAGTACGTCCAGGGTAAAGGGCTCTTCATCCGGCAATTCAGTATCTTCAAGGCGAAAGTTAATCCCAAGACGCATTTGGAAAAAAGCCCGCACCGGGTGCCGCCAAAAGCGCTGTAGCTGCTCAAGGGTTATTTCGTCACAGGGCTCAGCAATCAGAGGTTTAATAAAGTGAGCATGCGCCTCACCGGTGCCGCTGGCCGCGGGCAGCCACTCCTGAGCAAAGCTCTGCTGCTCACCTTCGGCCAGGTAGTTACTGCTGTCGAAAGGCGTTCGGGCATGAAGCGTAACCAGATGCTTTCTCACATGCTCGCTGCTGTCATCTGCATTGCATTCAGCATCTCCGGGGAGATAGTGGCTGCGGGCAACGTAGTCGAGCAGTTCTTCCACCAGCACCGACGGGTAGCGCCGGCTGTTGTCCTGAATCGACCGGCCGATATAACTGATGTAAAGCCGCTGCTGAGCCGAAATAAGTGCTTCCAGGAACAAGTAACGGTCATCGTCCCGGCGGCTGCGGTCGCCACGTTGCGGATGTTGGCTCATCAGGTCAAAGCCCAATGGCGCAAGCGTTCGTGGATAAACACCGTCGTTCATGCCCAGTAAACAAACGACCTTAAAGGGAATGGCACGCATTGGCATCAGGGTACAGAAGTTTACCGGCCCGGCGAGGAAGCGCTGGCTAATACGCTCCTGGTCAAGACGCTGAGCCAGTTCATCTCTCAGTAAGGTTAATGGCACGGGTTGCTGGTAGGCAGCATCAGTGCCTTTTTCAATCATCTCCTGCCACTGCTGCTCAATGAGCGCCAGCGCCGCTTCTGTTTCACTATCCGGCAAGAAGAAGCTGTTCAGCATTTCTCTGCATAGCGGCAACCATTCATCTAAAGGGCGATCCTGAGTTAACAGCAGACGCCAGCGGTTGAGCTGCATCAGCAACTCTGCAAGCTGCCCTACCAGCTCGGCAATCAGGCCGCTGGACTCATCGTAGGGCAGGACCGAATCCCAAACTCCAGCCTGGCTTTCCATTGCATAGCCAAGCAGCATACGGGTGAGGCCGAAACGCCAGGTGTGCTGTCCGGTAGCCGGCAGCGCCAGCTCACGTACGTTGTCATCATCAATGCCCCAGCGAATTCCGGACTCATTCACCCATTTACGCAGGTAGCGCAGCCCTTCTTCATCGATAGAGAAGCGCGTAGCCAGCGCAGGCACTTCCAGCAGCGCCAGTACATCTTCTGCCGCAAAACGGCTTTCCGGTAAGCCAAGCAATAAAATGAACGCCTGCAGCGCAGGATGAGCCTGGCGCGCCCGACGGTCAGAAATGGCAAACGGCAACCAACGCTCATCCTTCGCGCTACCAAATACCGCCTGAATAAACGGGCTGTAGCTATCAATATCTGCCACCATCACGATGATATCGCGTGGCGTAAGTTCAGGATCCGCCTCCAGCATCGCCAGCAGTTGGTCATGCAAAACTTCAACTTCGCGCTGCGGGCTGTGACATTCATGGAACGTCAAAGAACGATCCTGAAGATCCAACTGCCGTTTGCCGTCGCTGCGTTCATACTCTTTAGCGGTGAGCCCCAACACCTGCGAATCTTTCAGCTCCAGCAGGTCATGCTGCAGGCCGTGCAGAAGGTTATCGGGTTCTACATCGACAAAAACATCGATCTCTTCAAAACGCTCCAGTTCGGAAAGTAAAAAGGCGTAGTCGCGCCCCAGCTTGCCCCAAGAGGCCAGCAAGGAATTCCCCACATTCTGTTCACCAAGCTCATTAAACAGCGAGGAGGCGTTGTCATTGTCCTTAAACAAGGCCAGTTCCCGGTCGGCCTGATGTAAACGGCGTCGACGGCTGACAAGACGAGCAAGAAATGCCGGATCTTTAATATCGCCCCAATAGTAGCGGCAGGGATTGGTAAACAGCACATGAACGTCGATATGCTTACCCAACGCCTGCAGGGCCTGAAGGTACACCGGCGGCAGAGCGGATATCCCACAAATAAAGACACGAGGTGGAAGCCCAGGCGGGCAAACCTCACTTTTCTCAAGAGCACTAATAAAACGCTGGTACAGATTGGCACGATGCCATTCAGGCTGCCCCAGCTCAGCGGTGTAGCGCACCAGTTCCGCCCAAAGCGGAGCCTGCCAGAGCTGAGACTCTCCTGCACCTTCGACCAGCTCTCCCTGCTCCCAACGGCTTAGCCAGCCGGGACGATAAACAAGATACTGGTCATAAAGGTCGGCAATCCGGGAAGAAAGCTGAAACAGTTTACGACTGCTGTCATCTTCCCGCAGATAGTGGCTGAGTAGGGTAAATTCCGGTTTGTCGAGCATGTTCGGGATAAGCGTCATCAGCTTCCAGCTCATGCTTTGCTTATTAAACGCACTTTCCTTTGGAATGTCGGGCAACACCCTCACGAACATGTCCCAGATAAAGCTGGCCGGCAGCGGAAACTCAATATTCGCCGCAATGCCAAACTTTTGTGCCAGCGTCATTTGCAGCCACTGCGCCATCCCGGTGCTTTGCACCAGCACCACTTCCGGCTCAAAAGGGTCCGGCAGCGGCTGCCGCTCCACGATGAACTCCATGATAGCTTCCAGCACATCAAGCCGGTTGGAATGGTAGACACGCAACATGAAATCGCTACTCCTGACGTTGTTCTGACCGTGGGCACTCGAGCCTTGAAAGCTGCGCTATCCGGCCCTCTGGACTTGTTACAGTAACGTCGATGCTGACACATCCCAAAGACGATGTCTGCTGTTGATGTACATTCCATGCATCAGAAAGCGGCGGAACTTCAGGCTCGGTCTGTTCACGCACCACGCGCCAGAGGTGCCTTAGCTGCCATTGGCTGGTGAAACCCTGCTGCAATACGCGGTGATAGCTCAGCAGCGCCGTCATCACAATGGCAAACAGCGCCAGAGCACACAACACCTCCGGGAGGCTGAACCCATCCTGCCGGGGCACTATAGAGGCAGCTTGCATAAGTCATCGTCCAGTAAAGGGCAAAAATCCAGCCAGCCCTGTTCAGAAACCACCAACCTGTTTCCCTGAAGTAAACCCCAGCGCCACAGTGTGAACGGTAACGCGCTCTCTGAAATCGAGCCAGAAGCGGCAAGTAAAGCTTCACCTTTATCGGTGAGATGCAGGCATGCCTGCCAGTGATTACGTGGCTCAATCTGGCACTGCCAGGCTTTCAGCGCCTGCCAGCTTTGTTTTTCTCCCCATGCCAATGCGGATCTTGCAACAGTCTGATTTTTAATAAACTGAATTTCGGCGGCCACCTCAAGGCTCTGAGCGCTAAGCTGCCGGGAGAGTCCACTCAGCATCAGAGAGCCCACAGCGAGCAGCATCAATACCATCAGTAGAGAGGTGCTCCCTTTTTCTAGATTGCCGCTCATAAATTCTCTCCACTCACCGTATAGCTCACTTCAGCATAACGGCCACCTTGCTTCACATTTGCGGTAAGCCGGATATGGTATAAAGGCCTGCGTGATTTGCGATTCTGGCGAATCACGGAAAAATGCTGCACCGTTAATTGTGTCGGATCGGACATTCTTTCCCAGCCGCTACCTTCACATCGATCTACGCCTTTTTGAGTCTCCAGGCTGCCATTACGCAAGCGATAGCCTGTCTGTTCATTTTGACTACCAGGGGTCGAGTCCCACCGACCATTACCGTTGGCATCCCACTGAAATACCACACAGCTTCCGTTGTTCATGAGCTTTACCGCCTCACCCTTGCACTGCCCGCGGCAATAGCCCGCTCGCTGTAAATGCTTTCCAACGGTGAAAACCATTTGCCAAAGCGCTTCCTGCTGGGCAACGTAGCTATACTGACGTAAAACCTCCCCCTGCAAAGCAGGGAAAAGCCTCGAAGTGCCAAGCAACAGCACGCTGCTCAGCGCCATTGCAATAAGCGTTTCGAGTAGCGAAAACCCTCTCTGAACGCTCAACATAGCTTGTCTCCGGACATTTCACACAGACGGATTCGCCCCCAAACAGATAGCGTCACCTTCCAGCGCCCGGCCTTACTTTTCAAAATAACGTGACCCGGCCAGGTCGTGTTGCGGATACCGTAAAAACCCAACCCGGCGGTCATCTCCTCCACGACGATGTCGCCAAACTCAGGGGTAAACGTCAGCCCTGGGTTTGCTGCACAGTTTTCTTCAGCGGCACGGCTTGTCAGGCACCAGTTTTTCCCTAGTTGATGTAGCACCAAAAGATGGGTTTGGTTATGCCAGTTAGCATCATTTCTCAGTCGCGAGAGAAAGTGCCTCAGCTGCTGAGCGGTTTGCCACAACTGCACCTTCTGCTGCCATTGCTGCCAGCCGTGAAGCCCCCCGGCGCTGAGTGTCGCAATAATGGTCATCACCACCATCAGCTCAATCACGCTAAAACCACGTTGGTTGATTTTCATGAGCGAGAGTGTGGGCAACAGAGATTCAATCAGCCAGCTCGCAAATCGGGCGATGCGGCACATGCCGGAAGAAAATTACGGCGTTACGGAGGGTTACATACACTCTGGAATCAAGGCTGAAGAAGCAAAATCAGGGCAAAAAAAACCGGCGCACTCAGGCACCGGTTCTGTCACTCTGTCGGCAAGTTAAATAGCGACAGGCGCTTTGATCGCCGGATGCGGATCGTAGCCTTCAATCTCGAAGTCTTCGAAACGGTAGTCAAACAGCGACTCCGGCTTGCGTTTGATAACAAGCTTAGGCAGCGCGCGCGGCTCACGGGTTAGCTGCAGGCGAGTCTGTTCAAGATGGTTGCTATACAGGTGCGTATCGCCGCCGGTCCAGACAAAGTCACCCACTTCCAGATCGCACTGTTGCGCCATCATATGCACCAGCAGCGCATAGCTGGCGATGTTGAACGGCAAACCAAGGAAAATGTCGCAGGAGCGCTGGTAGAGCTGGCAAGAGAGCTTGCCGTCTGCCACATAGAATTGGAAGAACGCGTGACAAGGGGCCAGCGCCATTTTATCCAGCTCACCCACGTTCCACGCAGAGACAATAATCCGCCGGGAATCGGGATCGTTTTTCAGTTGGTTCAGAACGGTGGTTAGCTGGTCAATATAACGCCCATCAGGGGCAGCCCAGGAGCGCCACTGCTTACCGTAAACCGGGCCGAGATCGCCGTTTTCATCCGCCCATTCGTCCCAAATCGTCACCTTGTTTTCTTTCAGGTACGCGATATTGGTATCGCCATTAAGGAACCACAGCAGCTCATGAATAATCGAACGCAGATGACATTTTTTGGTGGTAACCAGCGGGAAACCTTCCTGCAGGTTAAAGCGCATTTGATGCCCAAAAATCGACAACGTGCCGGTACCGGTACGGTCCGCTTTTGGTGTGCCCTCTTCGAGCACTTTTTTCATCAAATCAAGATACTGTTTCATGTCACCTCACGAAAGTTGCTGCTGCGGACGGCGGTAAGCCCAAACCATCATAATGATACCGGCAACAATCATCGGAATCGACAGGATCTGCCCCATGCTGATGTACTGCACCCAGGTACCGGTGAACTGCGCATCCGGCTGGCGGAAGAATTCCACGATGATGCGGAACGCACCGTAGCCAATCAGGAACAGGCCGGAGACCGACCCCATAGGGCGAGGCTTACGAATAAACAGGTTCAGGATGATGAACAGTACAACCCCTTCCAGCGCCAGCTCATAAAGCTGCGACGGATGGCGCGGCAGCACGCCGTAAGTATTGAACAGCGACTGCCATTCCGGATGCGTTGCCAGCAGACCAACGTCTTCACTGCGCGAGCCCGGGAACAACATGGCGAAGCGGAAGTTCGGGTCAACGCGGCCCCACAGCTCGCCATTAATGAAGTTGCCGAGGCGGCCGGCCCCTAAACCAAATGGGATCAGCGGAGCAATAAAATCAGAAACCTGGAAGAAAGTACGTTTGGTGCGACGCGCAAACCAAATCATTACGCAAATTACACCGATCAAACCGCCGTGGAAGGACATACCGCCGTCCCAGACTTTGAACAGGTAAAGAGGGTCGGCGAGAAAAACCGGAAGATTGTAGAAGAAGACATAGCCCAGGCGCCCACCGAGGAACACGCCGAGGAACCCTGCATACAGCAGATTCTCTACTTCATTTTTTGTCCAACCGCTGCCTGGGCGACTGGCGCGGCGCCCGGCAAGCCACATGGCAAACACGAACCCGACCAGGTACATAAGCCCGTACCAGTGCAGGGAAACCGGCCCGATGGAGAAAAGCACCGGATCAAATTCAGGGAAACGCAGATAGCCACTATTCATCTGTCACCACAAGCTATTGTTACCTCACCCAAAATAAAAGGTGAGTGGCAAGTACGCACCGCTCTCGATGCGCTCCGAAAGCAGCGGATCATAGCACAAACGGCCAGAGTGATTGATTACGGAAGTTGTAAAAGATGTGTAATGTCCCGGTGATAACGGGACACCTAAGACAAGGCACAACTGCCGTGGGAAATTAAAACGCCACAGGCATCAAAGAAAAAAACGGGGAAAACCCCTCAGGGTTTTCGGCTGATAAACCACAGCAAGGGAAAAACCACGTTTTATCCCTTGCTGTCAGGTGAGGATAATGTCCCGGTGATAACGGGACATTGTGAAAGGATCAACGCCCGCCGCGAATCAGGCCACCCATGCCACGCCGCTCCATAAAGGCCGCAACCTGGTGGCGCACTTCCGTCGCCATTTGAGCCTCAAGGGTACGCTGGGCGAGCACTTCGGCCTCCTCAAGCTGAATATGGCGTAACAGGTATTTAATACGTGCGACGGAACGGCCGTTCATTGAGAGATGACGGTACCCCAGCCCTACCAGAATCGCGACGCACATCGGGTCACCGGCCATTTCACCACACAGGCAAAGATCAATATCATAACGCTCCGCCTCACGCGCAATCAGGTTCAGCGTGCGCAGCATTGCCGGATGCAGGCTATCATAGAGGCTAGCTACGCGCGTATTGTTACGATCCACCGCCAGCAGATACTGAGTCAGGTCGTTTGTGCCAACGGAAATAAAATCAATACGCCCGGCCAGGTGCCCCAGCATAAACACCATCGAAGGTACCTCAACCATCACCCCAAGCCTCAGCTTGGGTAGTTGATAGCCTAACTCTTCTTCAACTTCCCGGCCTGCGCGATCGATAAGTCTGCGCGCATCATCGATCTCGTCAATGCTGGTGATCATCGGCAGCAGGATACTCAAATTCCCCGTGGCCGCATTCGCCCGCAGCATGGCGCGAACCTGGATCAGAAAGATCTCAGGCTGATCCAGCGTAATACGGATACCTCGCCAGCCAAGGCACGGGTTCTCTTCGCTGATTGGCATATATGGAAGCTGTTTATCCGCCCCAACGTCCAGCGTTCGTAGAGTCACGGGCTTGTCGTTAAACATCTGCAACATGCCCTGGTACTGCGCTACCTGCTCTTCTTCTGACGGGAAACCGCTTTGCAACATAAACGGGATTTCGGTGCGATACAGCCCGATGCCGTCGATACGGCTGCCAAGCTGCTCTTCATGCTCAGGGCTGAGTCCGGCATTCAGCATCACCTGCACCCGCTCACCGCTTTTTAGCGCCGCCGGCTGCTCTACATCATCTTCCGCCAGGCGGCTGAGCTCGTTCTCTTCGGTCACCAGCCGCTGGTATTCCTGCAGCAGAACCTGCTCAGGATCCACCAGCAATTCACCGCGATAGCCGTCCACGATCAGCATACGACGATGCAACACCGAAGGCTGAATATCCGCGCCCATAACGGTCGGAATGCCCAGCGCACGTACCATAATGGCGGCATGAGAGTTTGCAGCACCATCGCGAACGACAACGCCCGCCAGACGGTTCTGAGGCAGCTCGGCAAGCGTGGTTGCTGAAAGCTCATCGGCCACCAGCACAAAGCGCTCAGGCCAGGTATTCGGACTTTGAATCGTGTCGTCGAGGTGGAAAAGCAGCCGCTGCCCCAACGCCCTGAGGTCACCCGCTCGCTCTTTCAGGTAGCTGTCTGAGAGGCTGGCAAACTGCTCAGCGAACTTCTCCACCACCGTTTTCACCGCCCATTCTGCTACCAAGCCTTTATCCACTTCTGCAAAAAGCTCACGGCGAAGGCGCGCGTCGGTCAGCAGGTGAGAGTATAAATCGAAGATTGCCGCAGTCTCTTTCTGAGCCCCGGCGGCAAAACGCTTGCTGTAGCGGCGGAACTCCCCGGAAGCCTCTTCGAGCGCGGCGGTCAAACGCTCGCGTTCGAGTGCCGTGTCCAGAGTCGACGCCTCAAATACCTGCTCCATCAGCGGGACGGTGGTGTCCATCCAACCTTCAGCAATGGCCACCCCAGGCGATGCAGGCAGCGCGCGAATGCGCGTCTGACGATATTGCCCAAACAGAGCCGCTAACTGAGACTGCGATAATATCCCAGCCATCTGCGTCGCCAGCGTGACGAGGAAAGACTCTTCGCTCTCATCGTACTGCCGGTGTTCTCGCTGCTGGACAACCAGCACCCCCAGAAGTTGACGGCGCTGGATAATAGGCACGCCGAGGAAAGCGCGAAAACGCTCCTCTTTTACGGCGGGCACATATTTAAAACTGGGGTGTTTTTGCGCGTCGGCAAGGTTAATCGGCTCCGCAAGCCGCCCAACCAGGCCAACAATGCCTTCATCAAAGGCAAGCGTGACGGTGCGACCGCGCGGTTTCTTTAACCCACGCGTCGCCATAAGATAAAAACAGCGGCGCTCATGATCGGCGAGATAAACCGAGCAAACCTCGGTATCCATCGCAAGGCAGATGTCAGTCACCAAAATGTCCAGCGCCTCATTGAGGCGCGGGGCACTAGCGACCTTTTCGACTATTTCTCGCAGACGGGTGAGCATTTTTCGCGTGACTTAACCTCTTTTACGTCGCCATGCCGGCGAGTTATTGCGTGGTGGCGTAACTTCCTGCAGTGGCATCACCACGCTGGCAAATTCTTTCATCACGCGGCGGTAGACATCGCGTTTGAAAGAAACAACCTGACGGACCGGATACCAATAACTGACCCAGCGCCAGCCATCAAATTCCGGCGTGCTGCTGGTTTGCATGTTGATCTCACCGTCGCTGCTCAGCAACTGCAAAAGAAACCATTTTTGTTTTTGGCCGATACAAACCGGCTTTGTGTCCCAACGCACCAAACGTTTAGGTAATTTGTAACGCAACCAGTTTCGGGTCGAGGCAAGAATGCGAACATCTTTTCTCTGTAGGCCGACTTCTTCGAAAAGCTCCCGGTACATTGCCTGTTCAGCGGACTCGCCAGGATTGATGCCCCCCTGAGGAAATTGCCAGGAATGTTGGCCAAAGCGCCGCGCCCACATCACCTGTCCCTGCCGATTACATATTACGATCCCAACGTTGGGGCGGTAGCCATCATCATCGATCACCGGACTACCTCAAAACAAACTTAGATTGCATCGATTGTTTCATACAAGTGTCAGGCGGTAAACCACTCTCTCGGCGGCGTTTGCATGGAATAACATTTGAATAACTCACAAAAGATAGCCGGGTTATGAACAGGGGTCGGTCAAAATCGGCGGTTTTATTCACTTTTTCTGTGGATATAACTGTGAAGAACTACCGAATTACATCGGGACAACTCGGGACAAGTAAAATCAGGAGTAATCCGGGCACACATTAAAGCCTTTATATTTCATAATCATAATACTATAAAAATGACACATGAGCTTCATAATGTGATGATCGTCACATATGAAGATCGCCTGCTGATGAAAGATCGAACAATGTCGTTTTTATCCACAGATTGTGCCAACAAGTTAGTCACAAATCGGTGATAAATTGGTTTATAGCGCCCCGTCAAGGCTGTAAATGGAACCAGTAGTCGCGCTTTTTCCCAGTTATCCCACTTTTCTGTGGATAACATGGTGTAAGATCCTGTTCATTGTCAGTGACCAGATTTGGAAAAGCCTTTTTAATACCGCAGCAACGAAACGGCTGTCTTTAAAAACTCATTATAAATCAGAATATTGTTAATCTTATCCTCAGACGACTAAACTAAGCTTTCGCTGTGAACAAAGTGCGTTCATTTTTTAACCAAAAAACATCAAAGAGTTATGCAACCAATACGTCCGCTCATCACGCCCCCACGCAGTGAAGCCGAGCTTCTCCAGCAGGCACAATGCGTCGCAGGTTATACCCTGGGAGAACTAGCAGCCAGGGCTGGCTTACAGACGCCAAAAGACCTGAAGCGAGATAAAGGCTGGATTGGTGTGCTGCTGGAGCTGTGGCTGGGTGCCAGCGCGGGCAGCAAACCCGAACAAGACTTTGCCGCACTTGGGATCGAACTGAAAACGATCCCGGTGGATAGCCTTGGCCGCCCGCTGGAAACCACTTTCGTCTGTGTAGCGCCGTTAACCGGCAATAGCGGGGTCGTCTGGGAATCCAGTCATGTGCGGCATAAGCTCAAGCGCGTGCTGTGGATCCCGGTAGAAGGTGAAAGGCAGATCCCTCTTGCCGAGCGGCACGTCGGCTCTCCGCTGCTATGGAGTCCTTCAGAAGAGGAAGAGCAGCAGCTGCGTCTGGACTGGGAAGAGTTGATGGATCTGATTGTGCTGGGCCAGGTCGAGCGCATTACCGCCCGTCACGGCGAAGTGCTCCAGCTGAGGCCAAAAGCCGCCAACAGCCGGGCGCTAACGGACGCCATTGGCGCCGATGGCTCGCCGATCCTCACGCTACCGCGCGGCTTCTATTTAAAGAAGAACTTCACCGCAGCCCTGCTCGCACGGCACTTTACGCTTTAAAATAAGCAGAGAGAAGCGAATCCAGGTTTCTGTCAGCAAGTGCCGGAGAATGTTACATTTCCCTCGCCCTATTAAGAATTTGCTGCTTTCCTTCCCCTGTTCATCAGGTTATTACTAGACTTATTAACGAGATCCCTTCCTGACGAGGAACATAACGATGACTAAATGGGCAGTAGCAATCTCCGCCATTGGTTTTGCCTTTGCCGTTTCAGGCTGCAGCAGTGACTATGTAATGGCCACGAAAGATGGACGAATGATTTTGACCGAAGGCAAACCGAAGGTCGATGAAGATACCGGTTTGGTGAGCTATCGTGACCAGCAAGGGAATGAAATGCAGATCAACCGCAACGACGTCTCCCAGATTATTGAGCGCTAATCTCGCAGGGTCAGCCCATCGGCTGGCCTGAGGATTTTTCTTACTTTCCCCTCTTTCGCTTTGCTCCGGCCTCTGCCATGTTTATAGACCTTTTGTCGGGTAACGATGCCTGACGAGTCAAAAGAACAACAGGAAGCCGGCTATGCACTATCACCGTATCCCCCACAGTTCACTTGAAGTCAGCACGCTGGGGCTGGGAACCATGACCTTTGGTGAACAAAACAGCGAGGCCGATGCCCACCAGCAGCTCGATTATGCCGTCAGTCAGGGCGTTAATTTGATTGATGTCGCGGAAATGTACCCGGTGCCGCCGCGCCCGGAAACTCAGGGCTTAACGGAAAGCTATGTCGGTAGCTGGCTTAAAGCTCGCGGCAACCGCGAAAAGCTGGTCATTGCTTCCAAAGTTACTGGCCCAACCCGCAACAACGACGCGGGCATCCGCCCGAACCAGATCCTCGACAGGAAAAACATCCGCGAAGCACTGGATGCCAGCCTGCAACGCCTGCAAACCGAGTATCTCGATCTCTATCAGGTGCACTGGCCGCAGCGCCAGACCAATATGTTTGGCAAACTTGGCTACACCTGGAGCGACACAACTTCACTGCCGGTAACCCTTCTGGAAACGCTCGAAGCGTTGACCGAATGCCAACGTGCCGGAAAAATTCGCTATATCGGCGTCTCGAACGAAACGCCGTGGGGCGTAATGCGCTATCTGCAACTTGCTGAAAAACACGATCTGCCGCGCATTGTGACTATTCAAAACCCCTACAGCCTGTTAAACCGCAGCTTTGAAGTTGGCCTGTCTGAGATTAGCCAGCACGAAGGCGTTGAGCTGCTCGCTTATTCCTGCCTCGCCTTCGGCGTGCTGTCGGGCAAGTATCTTAATGGAGCCAAACCCGAAGGCGCTCGCAACACGCTCTTTAGCCGCTTTACCCGCTATAGCGGTGAACAGTCGCAAAAAGCTGTTGCGGCCTATGTTGAGATAGCTAAACGCCATAATCTCGATCCGGCGCAGATGGCACTGGCCTTCGTTCGCCGTCAGCCGTTTGTCGCCAGCACGTTGCTCGGTGCCACTACGCTGGAACAGCTGAAAACCAACCTTGAAAGCCTACATTTGACGCTGAGCGAAGAGGTGATTGAGGAGATTGAAGCGGTGCATCGGATTTATACTTATCCGGCTCCGTAAGAAAGTCAGGCCCTCCAAAAGAGGGCCTTTTTGCTATTTCTGCTTGATTTGCCACAGCCAAAGCGCGCCAATCGCCAGCGCAAACACTGCCCCAAATCCAATGCCAATTCCCACAATGGACGCTCCGGTTTTCACCGCCAGCGAGAACAGACCCAGCATCAAAAGCATGGCCGTGTTTTCACCCAAGTTTTGCACGGCAATCGCATTACCTGCGCCGACCGTGTGCTTGCCGCGCTCCTGAAGCAGCGCGTTAAGCGGCACCACAAAGAAACCGCCCAACAGGCCAATCAACACCAGCAAAGCGTAAGAAGGCAGCATAGAATGCTGGAGAGCAAAAATCAGCACGCCAACGCCGATTAAAATCCCGGCAGGCATACAGCGGGCGACGGTTTCCAGCGTCACCATCTTCGCGGCAGCCCCGGCACCCACCACAATCCCAACCGCAACCATCGCATTCAGATAGGTTGGCGTGGCGTTATCCGTGATCCCCAAGGCCACCGGCACCCACAGCACCAGCAGGAAGCGCAGCGTCACGCCAGCTCCCCAGAACAGGCTGGTGCCTACCAGCGAAAAGCGCGTTTCTCCGCTGCGCCAAAGGCTGCGGCAGGCGGAAAAGAAGCTGTGCGTCATCGGCTTAAAGCGCCATGACTGCCCGGGCCGCGCGGCGGCAAGTTTAGGGATAAAGACGTTGGCTATCACCGCCCCGCCATAAACCAGCGCACAGACCACCAGCGCCGCCGTCAGGTTCCAGTCCGCCAGCACCCCACCGGCCACTGACCCAAGCAAGATAGCGGCAATGGTAGAGGACTCCATCAGGCCGTTGGCTTTCACCAGCCTGTCCCCGGTAGTTAACTCGCCGAGAATGCCGTATTTCGCCGGCGAATAAGCCGCAGCGCCAATGCCAACAAGCGTGTAACCGACAAAGGGATTCAGCCCGACCGCGATCACCGCTGCACCAATTAGCTTCATGCTGTTCGCCAGCATCATCACTCGTCCTTTGGCGAAGCTATCGGCCACCTGCCCCACAAACGGCGCGAAAAGGATATAAGCGCCAACAAACACCATCTGCAGCACCGGCTGGCTCCAGTCCGGATAAAACTGCTGCTTGAGCACCGCGAGCGTGGCGAACAGCAGCGCGTTATCACCAAAAGCCGATAAAAACTGCGCTGCGGTCACCGCCATCATGCCCCGGGACCACAAAGAACCGTTATTGCCAGCCTGTTCAGCCATTGGCCTTCTCCGCTTCATCAACCTGCGCTTTTAGCGTGACAAAATCTGGTTTTCCACTGCCTAACACCGGCAGCTGTTTGAGGAAGCGAATATCGCGCGGCACCGCCAGCTCGGGCACACCATGCTCACGCGCATAGTGCAGAAGTTTTTCGCGGTTAAGCTCGCTGTCGGTGGTAAACATCACCAAAGCTTCGCCTTTGGCCGCATCGTGCTTAACCACCGTGGCATGCAGCTTGTCAGGCGAAATACCGATCGCCATCTGCTCAACCATCTCAAGCGACACCATCTCCCCGGCGATCTTGGCAAAGCGCTTCGCACGCCCCTGGATCACGCAATAGCCCTGCTCGTCAAAGGTCACGATATCACCGGTGTCGTACCAGCCGGGCTCCATCTCACCCAGGCCATTTTCAGCCTCAGGTTTCTCCAGCACGCCCGGATTTTCCACCCGCAGATAGCCATTCATGATATTTGGCCCTTTAAGCTGCAGCCTTCCGCCTTGCTCAATGCCGGGCACCGCCAGCAGGCGAGCATCCATTGCCGGAAGAATACGGCCCACGGTGCCCGGCTTCGCCGCCATCGGCACGTTGATAGACACCACCGGCGCGCACTCGGTCACGCCGTAGCCTTCCAGAATGCGCAGGCCGAACTTGTCCTGCCACAGCTGCTTCGTGCTTTCCTGTAGTTTTTCTGCCCCGGCGACCACATAGCGCAGGCGGAAGAAATCATACGGATTAGCAAAGCGGGCATAGTTGCCGAGGAACGTCGAAGTACCAAATACCACCGTGCAATTGCGATCGTAAATAAGCTCCGGCACCACGCGATAATGCAGCGGGCTTGGGTAAAGGAAAACTTCCGCCCCGGTCAGCAACGGCGTGAACAGACCCACCGTGAGGCCAAAAGAGTGGAAGAGCGGCAGCGCGGACATAAACCTGTCATCGGCGGTGAAATCCGCGATGGTGCGAATCTGCTCTACGTTGGCCAACAGGCTTTTATGGCTGTGCACCACGCCCTTTGGATTGCCCTCCGAGCCGGAGGTAAACAGCACCATCGCCGCATCTTCCGGCTGCTGTTTCACCTGTGCCAGACGCGGAGCAAGCAGATGGGCAAAGATCCAAACTTTGTCCTTCGTGGTAACCGTAGATTTCAAATCTTCCAGATACACCCAACGCACCTGCGTCAACTGTTCCGGCAGATGCCACAGCTTGCCCTTATCCAGGAACTGGCGAGAGGTGAAGACCGTCTTGATTTTCGCCGCGGTAATCGAGCTGGTCAGCCCTTTTACCCCGGCCGTGTAGTTCATCATCGCCGGAATGCGGCCGCGTGAAGAAGCGCCAAAAATTACCGCCGCGCTGATCGCCGCATTCGGCAGCATCAAACCAATGGTTTCACCCTGTTCGCTGTATTTATCGAGAATTCGGCCGACAAAAAGCGTTTTTGTCAGCAGAGAGCGGTAGGTATCTGGCTTGAAGTTAATGTCTTCAATACAGTTTTTACGCGAACCATAGCGATCCTTCGCCGCCAGCAGCGCCTCGAAAAGCGTCTCGCGCGGGCGCACCGCCATTCTCGCTTCCATCATTATCTGATGCAGCATCTCTCCGGCCATTTTGCGGCGATCGCGAGCCCGTGGCGCTTCCGGCATAGCAATGGAGGTTGGCGGTAAAAGATGCAGGCTAATACGCGGGAAAGCCCGGCGTTTTACCAGGCCTTTCAGGCGACTAAAGAAGGTCAGCTCCGCGCCGTCGATGCGCAAAGGCACAACCGTTGCCTGGGCTTTGGCCGCCACAAACCCGGCGCCATCGTAGATTTTCATCAATGAGCCCGTCACACTGATGCGCCCTTCCGGGAAAATCACCACCGGACGCCCCTGCTCCACCAGGCGAACAAGGTGCTTAATCGACATCGGCTTGGTGGGATCGAGCGGGACAAAATCAATTAGCGGCTTAAGCCAGCGCATATACCACTGCTGGCTGATCGATGAATAGACCGCAAACACCGGGCGCACCGGCAGAAAGAGTGCAACCAGGATCCCGTCCAGAAACGAGACGTGGTTCGGCACAATCAGCACCCGCTGTAAATGAAGAACCTGCGGATCGCCGGAAAGGGTTACCCGGAACAGAATGCGAAATAGCGCGCGGAAAAAAGCAAAAAACATAGCGACTCTCTTTGTCGTCTGTCGGTAAGCATTAAGTGTAGAGTCGCAGAGTACACCAGTTGCGTTAAGTGCGGGAGGGGGCTCAAAAAATGGCAAAAAAAAACCTGCGCATCTGCGCAGGTTGGTGCAAAAGAATTGTACTCAGCAGAGTACCAGGAATTCTCACCAATCAATACCTCTGGGATCTGAATTGTCTCGCGCCACCCGCGGTGAAACCAGCGGCAAAAAGCAAGGGAATGAGCCCAAGTGCAACCAGGTGTTTAAATTCTCGATTCTTGTTACAGGCGGTGGGATTCAGGCAAAAAAAAACCTGCGCATCCGCGCAGGTTGGTGTAATTCATAGGATCAGCAAATAATCGCTGACTTCACCTATCAATACCTCTGGGACCACAAATGTAGCAGCGGAGCCCTCCGTTAAGCTACGCTGAAATCGCAACAGCCGACTGCAAAATGTAAGCAAAGATTTGAGCAGAAACGTTTAAAAATCCGCAACATGCACTAAAAAGAGGCAACCTGCTGAGACAGGTGTAACCGTTACACGCTTTCGCGTTGATTTTGTTCCAGTTTGCGATATATCCAGCAGTTGTTGCCTTGCAGTCATCAGGGATTTCCGTAAAACTAAACGCAGTGTAAACGATTACCCCGAACAGGAAGGCTTTTCATGGCGACAATTAAGGATGTGGCTCGGCTGGCTGGTGTGTCTGTCGCCACGGTTTCACGCGTCATCAACCACTCCCCAAAAGCCAGCGATGCCTCGAAGCAGGCGGTGAATAGCGCTATGGAAGCGCTGAATTATCATCCCAACGCGAATGCGCGAGCGCTCGCCCAACAAGCCACTGAAACCATTGGCCTGATCGTGGGGGACGTTTCCGACCCTTTCTTTGGCGCGATGGTCAAAGCCGTTGAACAAGTGGCCTACCGTACCGGCAACTTCCTGCTGATCGGCAACGGCTACCACAGCGAACAAAAAGAGCGTCAGGCCATCGAACAGCTTATTCGCCACCGCAGCGCGGCGTTGGTCGTTCACGCCAAAAAACTCCCTGATGAGGAGCTCATTTCGCTGATGAAACAAATCCCCGGCATGGTGCTCATCAACCGCATTGTTCCAGGGTTTGAGCAACGCTGCGTCGCGCTGGATGACCGCTACGGTGCCTGGCTTGCTACGCGCCATTTGATTCAGCAGGGGCACACCCGCATTGGTTATATTTGCTCCAACCACCAGATATCGGACGCAGAAGACCGCCTTCAGGGCTACTACGACGCGCTCCGCGAACACAATATTCCGATTAACGAACGCCTGGTGACCTTTGGCGAACCCGATGAAAGCGGCGGCGAGCAGGCCCTGACGGAGCTGCTGGGGCGCGGTAAAAACTTCACCGCAGTGGCCTGCTACAACGATTCAATGGCCGCCGGGGCGATGGGCGTGCTGAACGACAACGGGATTGATGTTCCCGGTGAGATTTCTCTGATTGGCTTTGATGACGTGTTAATTTCACGCTACGTGCGGCCGAAGCTGACCACGGTTCGCTACCCGATTGTGACCATGGCGACTCAGGCAGCAGAACTCGCGCTGGCGCTGGCCGAAAACCTGCCGCTGCCGGAGATTACCCACATGTTCAGCCCAACGCTGGTGCGACGCCACTCGGTCGTTTCTCCTGGCGACAACAGTTAAAGCGTAAGTTGATAAAGATGTACGGGCTGGTCGGGGTAATCCAGCCCATCGCCAATGTAACGCCAGCCAAACCGCTCATAATAGGCCTTACAGGCCGAATAGAGATATAACGACCCAAAACCCAGCCCACGGGCATATTCTGCGACGTGCCGCTGTAAAAGCTCGCCCAGCCCCTTCCCTCGCTGGCTTTCATCAATATACAGCGCCGCTAGCCAGGGCCAGAGATCCTGCCGGCTAATCAGATCGCAGCGCCACAGCCCGACGGTTCCCACCATCTTTTCTCCGTCCAGCGCAATAAATGTCAAGGGCATTTCGCCTTCCCGCTGGCTGGTGGCAACAACAGACGCAAAAAAGCCTCGGCTTTCCTTACTGCCAAACGCCTGCCAAAGCCACTCCGTCACCTGTTCTGCGTACTGAGGGGCCTGGTACAACGGGACAATTTTCACAACGATATACTCCTAAAAAACCACACCAAATTCTGAAAGCGTGATCTGGTACGACAATTTGCACGGCGAAACGGCAAGGCCGCTTGTGAGCGAAACTCCTGTGATAAACTGCTGGAAAATCGCGACAGCGTCCAGATCGGGAAGGAAACAATGGTAACAATGTTAGATGTCTCGTTACGCGCAGGGGTTTCCAAAGCGACGGTATCTCGCGTGTTAAACGGCACCGGACAGGTTAAAGCAAGCACCCGCGAACAGGTGTTTAAGGCCATGGAAGAGCTGGGCTATAAGCCTAATTTTCTGGCACGATCGCTGGCAAACCGCAGCAGCAACAGCATCGGGCTGGTCGTCTCCACCTTTGATGGCTTTTATTTTGGTCGCCTGCTACAGCAGGCTTCACGCCGCACGGAATTCTACGGTAAACAGCTGATCGTCACCGACGGGCATGACACACCGGAAAAAGAGCTGGACGCCGTACAAATGCTGGCGGACCGGCACTGTGACGCTATCGTTCTCTACACGCGTTTTATGAGCGAGCGGGCGCTGATGTCGCTGATGGATGCCATTCAGGTGCCGCTGGTGGTCATTAACCGGGACGTCACCCAGGCCCGTGAACGCTGCGTCTTCTTCGAACAGCAGGATGCCGCCTTTCAGGCCACCGAATATCTGATTCAGCAGGGGCACAGAGAGATAGCCTGCATTACCGTGCCTATCTCCACGCCAACCGGCAAGGCGCGCCTGATGGGCTACCGCAAAGCGCTGCAAAAACATGGGATTGTGTGGGATGAAAACCGGGTAAAGTACGGGGATTCGACCATGACAGAAGGGCACCATTTGTGCCAGGAATTGCTGGCCAGCGGCGTGACCTTCAGCGCTCTTTTCTCCTGCAACGACGATATGGCGCTAGGCGCCTCCAAAGCGCTGCACCAGGCCGGGATTCGCATTCCGCAGGATATCTCGCTGTTTGGTTTTGATGACGCACCAAGCGCACAGTGGCTCGAGCCGGCGCTGTCATCCGTCTATCTGCCCATCGACAACATGATCATCACCGCTATCGATCAGGCCATCAAGCTGGCGAGCGGCGAGCCGTTAGCACCGATCCCGCCATTTGTGGGGACGCTGGTACTGAGAGATTCCGTTGCACCCGGCCCCTTTTTCGAGGCCGGACGGAAAGTCTCAAAGTAGCTCAAGCGCCAGCAGTTCCTGAATCGTCTGGCGGCGGCGAATCAGGCGCGCGCTGCCGTTATCAAACAGCACTTCCGGCAACAGCGGGCGGCTATTGTAGTTGGACGACATAGAAGCCCCGTATGCGCCGGTATCGTGCAGCACCAGGTAATCACCTGGTTTAACCGGCGGCAGCAGGCGGGTTTCTACCTTGCCGCCTTCCTGCTGGGTAAACACATCCCCGGACTCGCACAGCGGCCCCGCCACAACGGTTTCTTTTGGTTGCAGCGCAGACAGATCTCGCCCGTCGCCCGCCAGCGCAGAAATATGGTGATAACTGCCGTACATAGACGGACGCATAAGATCGTTAAAACCGGCATCGATCAGCACAAAGTGGCGGGATCCCATATCTTTCACCGCGCGCACCTGTGAAACCAGCACCCCGGCTTCAGCCACCAGAAAACGCCCCGGCTCGATCTCCAGCTTCACCGGGTGCCCCAGATGAGCGGCAATTTTTTCGCGCGCGGTATTCCACAGGCCGTAGTAGTGGTCGGTATTGATCGTTTCCTCCCCCTCGCGGTAAGGAATGGACAGCCCGCCCCCGGCCGAAATCGCCTCAAGATCCTGGCCGAAGTCGATAACCTGCTGCACCATTGCACCGCAAACCTGCTCAAGATGGCCATAATCCACGCCGGAACCAATGTGCATATGAATACCGACCAGGTGGATGCCGTAGCGCTGCATTGCTTCCAGCGCTTTCGGCATATCGCTTAGCCAGATACCGTGTTTACTGTTCTCACCGCCGGTGTTGGTTTTCTGGCTATGCCCGTGACCAAAGCCCGGGTTGATACGCAGCCAGACGCGGTGTCCCGGAGAAACTTCACCGAGCTGATGCAGCATATCCACAGATCCGATATTGACCGGGATTTTCTGCTCAGCCACCAGCGCCAGCGTGGCGTTATCAATCACGTCGGCGGTAAATACGATATCGTCCGGATTTTCCAGCGGCTTATAGCCCGCCGCCAGCGCACGCTCGATTTCACCCTGCGACACCGAATCCACCTTCACACCCTGCTCACGCATTAGTTTCAGGATATGAATATTCGAACATGCCTTTTGGGCGAAGCGAATCACATCGAACTGGCGCAGTTGGGCAATCTGCTGCCGGATGATTTCAGCGTCATAAACCCATACCGGGCAGCCGAATTCGGCGGGCAGGGTCAGCAGATTTTGCGCATTCAGCGCGGTGGTGGTGTCGTGCAGCGAGCGAGGCATGGTGAACTCCGGATAACTGTCATTTGCCTCTATTACGCCATAGAGCGTGAGTGATAAAAAATATCGTTTTCTAGCGAGTCTATTCAAATGTGATATGGTTTAAAGCATGCCCCCTCAGCGGAACAACACCATGCCAGCCATCAATCTGCGCCACATCGAAATCTTCCACGCCGTGATGACCGCCGGCAACCTCACCGAAGCCGCTGGCCTGCTGCACACCTCCCAGCCCACGGTCAGCCGGGAGCTGGCGCGCTTTGAAAAGCTCATCGGCCTGCAGCTGTTCGAGCGCAGCCGGGGCCGTCTTTACCCCACCGTGCAGGGGCTGCGGCTGTTTGAAGAGGTTCAGCGCTCCTGGTACGGGCTGGATCGTATTCTTAATGCCGCCGAAAGCCTGCGCGAATTCCGTCAGGGCGAGCTGTCCATCGCCTGTCTGCCGGTGTTTTCTCAGTCCTTTTTGCCACGTCTGATGCAGCCGTTTCTGGCACGCTACCCGGATCTCAGCCTGAACATCGTGCCGCAGGAATCCCCGCTGCTGGAAGAGTGGCTGTCAGCCCAGCGCCACGATCTCGGGCTGACGGAAAACATCACCACGCCTGCCGGAACGGAACGCCAGACCTTACTCACTCTGAATGAAGTTTGCGTGCTGCCCGCCGGGCACAAACTCGCCGCAAAAGCAGAGCTCACGCCGCAGGATTTTGCCGGGGAGAATTACATCAGCCTGTCGCGGACCGACAGCTACCGCCAGCTACTGGACTCGCTGTTTCAGGAACATGACGTAAAGCGAAGAATGGTGGTGGAAACGCACAGCGCCGCGTCCGTCTGCGCGATGGTTCAGGCGGGGGCTGGCGTGTCTATCGTCAACCCGTTAACCGCGCTGGATTACCACGAACGCGGCGTGGTGGTACGTCCGTTCAGCGTGGCGGTGCCTTTTACCGTCAGCCTGATTCGGCCCCTGCACCGCCCGGCATCAGCGCTGGTCAGCGCGTTCAGCGACCACTTACAGCACAACATGCATCTGTATAGCGACCCGCTCAACGCGCTGCTCAACCGCTAGCTTATTGCTCTGTTACCGGCTGCTGGTGGCCGGAACCATTGCTGAAGTTAATCAGGCAAATAATTAGCCCGACAACCGCTAATCCGGCGGCGGCCACCGGCACCGCAGTCAGGCCGTAACCACGTTCAATGACCGTACCGCCGACCCAGGCACCGAGTGCATTGCCCACGTTAAAGGCCGCAATATTCAGCGTGGACACCAGATTAGGCGCCTCTTTGCCGTGCAGCACCACGTTGATTTGCAGCGCAGGTACGGTGGCAAACGCTGCCATCGCCCACAGGAACAGCGTGATTTCTGCGAGCCATGCGCCGTGGCTGGTCCAGCGGAAAAGCAGCGAGAAGATGGCAATCAGGCTAAAGCTAAGGATCAGGCTGAAAGATACCCGCCAGTCCGCCAGGCGCCCGCCCAGAATGTTCCCCACCGTCAGCCCCGCGCCAATCAGGAACAGCGTCCAGCTCACGCCCCTCGGCGTAATGCCGGTGACCTGCAGCAGCATCGGCGCCACATAGCTGAACAGCGCGAACATCGCCGCCGAGAAGAACACCGTCATACTGAGGGACAACCAAAGCTTGCCGTGTGCCAGCGCTTTGATTTCGCTTTTTAAGTCGGTGGCCTCTTCATCCTTCTGCGACGGCAGGCTAACCACCAGCGCCAGGAACGCAATCACCCCAATAACGGCGACGCCCCAGAAAGTGGCTCGCCAGCCGTAAAGCTGCCCGAACCAGGTGCCAATCGGCACGCCCAGCACGTTCGCCAGCGTTAAGCCGGTGAACATTAACGCCACCGCCGAGGCCTTGCGTCCGGCCGGGACAAGACTTGCCGCCACAACGGCACCAATCCCGAAGAACGCCCCGTGGCACAGTGCCGTAATAACGCGCGCCAACATCAGGAAATTGTAGCTAAGCGCCAGGGCACAGAGCAGGTTGCCGACGATGAAAATCACCATCAGCAAAATTAACGACAGTTTGCGCGGCAAACGAGCGGTGAGCAAAGCCATGATGGGTGCTCCGATGGCGACCCCAAGCGCATAGCCGCTGATAAGCCAGCCGGCAACGGGAATGGAGACCTGAAGATCCCCCGCCACCTCGGGCAACAGCCCCATAATAACGAACTCAGTCGTGCCGATGGCAAACGCGCTCATCGCCAGCGCCAGTAATGAAACAGGCATTGTATAACTCCGGTTGCAGACATGATGAAAAGCCATTGCTGGGCGCAATCGCCTGTAGTGTGAGGATTTCAGAGGAGTAGCTTTTTGGAATAATGTGCGCTACATAACAAATTTATAACACATTAGCGGCCGGGCATGACCCGGCCCGTCGTGGGGGCAAAACAGCAATTTCACTTATTCAATTGATATAAAAAGAAAAAACCCTACTCTTCACCGCACATAAAGCGAACTGCATCGTCGGCATGGATCGCAGCGGTGTCAAACACCGGCAGCGAGCAATCCTGCTGGCTGAGCAGCAAGCCAATTTCGGTACAGCCGAAAATAACCCCTTCCGCTCCCTGTGCCTGCAACGCCTGAATCACCTGCTGGTAATAGTGCTTCGACTCAGGGTTAATCACCCCGAGGCACAGCTCATCGAAGATTATCTGGTTGATACGCTGGCGCTGTGACGAGTCAGGAATAATCGAGCGGATACCGAACTGCGTCTGCAGGCGGCCACGATAAAAGTCCTGCTCCATGGTGTAGCGCGTTCCCAATAGTGCCACCTGACTTACCCCATGAGCCGCAATCACTCGCCCGGTCGCGTCGGCAATATGCAGAAACGGCAGCGGGCATCGGGACTCGATGTGCTCTGCGACTTTATGCATGGTGTTCGTACACAGCACAATGCCCTCGGCCCCGGCCTTTTGCAGCCCTAAAGCCGCCTCGGCCAGCATCTCACCGGCTTTATCCCACTCGCCGGCAGACTGGCAGACCTCAATCTCGTGAAAATCGACGCTGTGCAGCACAATTTTGGCCGAGTGAAGCCCACCCAGACGCTGTTTGATCCCTTCGTTGATTAACCGGTAGTAGGGAATCGTAGATTCCCAGCTCATACCGCCCAGCAGCCCAATCGTTTTCATTCTTATCCCCTGTTTGCTGTTTCCCTCCGGTTATAACCCGTATCCAGAGAATAAAAAAGCCTCCATCAGGAGGCTCAGGGCGACGACATATCGGGTTTAAACAACGTCCAGCCTGGCCTTTCTGCTGGCGACGAGGTTGCGCAGCAGGACAAAACCGCATGCTCCCATCAGGCCAATCAGAGTAGCCAGAATAACCACGATGGATTTTCCCGGCCCTTCTTTTTTAATCGGTAAAGAAGGGTTCATCTGATAGCGGAACGGCTGGAAGTTTACGTCGTTAACTTTGACCTGCGCCAGCTTAGTCAAATAGTACTCACGGTTTTGAACGCTGGCATTTAATTCCGCCACATCTTTAAGCGACGACTCGATTTTCAATTTTTCGGCCAGGCCATCAGCGCCTAACGCAACCGAGTAGTCAGGATCGTCCTTAACCGCCTGCCCGTTACTGTATACCGGCTTTTTAATGCCAGCCGCGTTGGCAACTTCCAGCGAATAACCCAGCCGCTGGATATTCACTTTATGCTGATTCTCAAGTTTTACCTTATCCAGCTGCAGCTTGTCTTTCTCCACTGCACTTTTCAATTCAACGGCATAGCGTAAGTTTTGCACCGTATCTTGATTGACACGCTGAGTAATAAAATCAATGTAGCCGCTTAGTACCTCCCGGGATTCTTCTGCATTCGGCCCGGTGAAGCTTAAAGTCCATGAAGAATAGGATGTCGCATTGCTGATCTTAGGATCCGCATTATTCACCGCTTTAAATTTTGCAGCCGTCTCCTGAATGGCACGATGCAATATGGCTTTATTACCCGCATTTTTTGCATCAACGAGCTGTTTAACATAGTCAGAGTTAGTCAAATACTCTTCACGCAATGCCTGGGAATCAAAATCCTTCAGGAAATTTTGATAAGTATGCTCAGCATCAATATTGGTAGGCACGTCCAGAACGGTCAGTTGGACCGTAGCACGGCGAAGTTCAATCAGTTGAGACGATTCCGGTAGGGTAACAACGGCCTGGCTCGACCATTTTTGAGGCAACAGGAAACTAAACATCACCCCAAAAAACGCGGCAGCAACCGTGATGAAAGCAACCGTTTTTTTTGCTGCGTAAAGCGTCCCCAGTAGTTCGAGCAGATCAATTTCCTGTTTTTTTTCAGTCACTAAAGGAAAAGCACGAATATCTTCCAGTGGAGCACTTTTTAATTCAATTGCGGACATGTTAACCAACTCATAATAGGTGCCAGATGAAATTATTCCGCTAGGGAATTAATAGATTGAACACAGAGCAAAATAACAACAATTTAATTACTGGTATTTAACGCCAGGCGTTCATAGCACCGCGCGTAGTTTTATAAAAAGGAGGATTTTTAGGCATTATCACCAAGAATAATCCGAAAAACAACCAACCAATATTGAGATTTGTTTTTTTTCGCAAAAATAGAAATGAGATCCAGCGCACCCTTTCTTGTGGATGAGTACGGCATTACGGGGGGTTGTGGCGATGTGCACTTACGCAACGTTGAAAAACATCAGCAAATGATAATTAAATGTTAGCTGTTAGATTGATGAATTAGTGAGAAAGGGCGATGGGCTCCTCGGAAGGAGGAAAAATGTTTACCTGAGGAATAACCAACTCCTCCTCACCCCAAAACCGGGCGATCTCAGCCTGAACCCAGTCACAAAAATAGCCGACCCTCGGCAGTTCCCGCTTGCCCTGTGGGATCTCCAGCCAGTAGCCGTTCCCACTTTCAAGCTCCAGCTCCGCAAGCGGTAACAATAACCCTCCACGCAGCTCATTGCGGATCATCATCCGATCGAGCACCGCATAGCCCGCGCCGGTCACACAGGCGTTGATCACCTGATCCTCGGTGCTGAACTCCAGCCCGCCGGAAAGCAGACTGTCGTTTTCTCCCGTAGCCGCAAGCCAGCGCGACCAGTTATCCAGCCGGATATCGCCGTTAAGAATATGCAGCTGCGGCTGCGAGGCCAGCGGCGGGAAAACCCCGTCAATCATCAGCAGCGGGCTGGCCACCAGCAGCAGTTTTTCATGGCACAGCCACTGCCCCCGCCCTTCGCTTTCCTGGAAGGTGCCAAAGCGGATGGCGCAGTCAAAATCGCTGTATTTCTGCCGGGTTTCGCTGATAAGGGCAATTTGTAGCTGGCCGTTGCGCTGGCGAAGCGCCACCAGTCGTGGTGCCAGCCAGCGGGTGGCAAAGGTCGGCGCCACCTGCAGGCGCAGGTGCTGTAAAGGGTTGCGCAGCTGAACGTGGCATACCCCTTCTTCCAGTATATCCAGCGACTGGCGCACCACGGGCAACAGCAGCATCGCGTCCTGGGTCAGCTCCAGTCCGCTGTGGGTACGCACAAACAGCAGTTTGCCTAGAAACGCTTCAAGCTGCTTGATTTGCCGGCTGGCCGCGCTCTGGGTAATGCACAGCGCCTGGGCTGCCTTACTAAAGCTAAGCGTCCGGCAGGTCTCTTCAAAGACCCTTAACATACTGAGTGACGGGAGTTTTCTCATTATTGTCGTTATCCACGGGCAAGCGCCTGTCATGTTAATAATATGTTATTAACCTGCCCTGGAACGCCATCCCCTCGCGCACCTATTTCTGCAAAACAGGAGGAGGATCACATGCGTTTTTTGCCTGGGGGTATGACTAAAACGCACTCGCCTGTCAGCGCACTTTGCTGCCACATTGTTAACGCACCTGAAACATAAAAAATACAAATACCCTACAAAAATCCCCTCACAGGAGGAGGCGTTATGTCCCACCTGACACAACAGTACACCCGGATGGATGACGTGCCGTTAAACCGTTTCCATATCAAAATCGCCGGCCTGACCTTCGGGGCACACTTTACCGACGGCTACGTGCTCGGCGTCATCGGCTTCGCGCTGGCCCAAATCAAACCGCAAATGGGGCTGACCCCCTTTTGGGAAGGAATGCTCGGTAGCTCGGCGCTGATCGGCCTGTTTCTCGGCAGCCTGGTGCTCGGCTGGATTTCCGATTACGTTGGCCGCCAGAAGATCTTCTGCTTCAGCTTCGTCGTTATCACGCTCGCCTCGGCGCTGCAGTTCTTCGCGACCACGCCAGAACAGTTGTTCTTCTTGCGGGTAATGGTCGGCATCGGCCTCGGCGGCGATTTCTCCGTCGGCCACACCATGCTGGCGGAGTTCTCTCCGCGTAAACATCGCGGCGTGCTGCTCGGCTCATTCAGCGTGATCTGGACCTTTGGCTACGTGGCCGCGGGCTTCGCCGGGCACTTCCTAACGGCACTTGGCCCGGATGCCTGGCGCTGGCTGCTTTCTTCTTCTGCCCTGCCCGCGCTGATTATTCTGCTGATGCGCATCGGCACGCCGGAATCTCCGCGCTGGCTGATGGGCAAAGGACGGCGAGAACAGGCGATGGCTATCGTCCATAAATACTTCGGCCCTAACGTGCTGCTGGTAGACGAAGCCCCGGTCGCCTCAAAGCAGCGCTTTATGTCACTGTTCGGGCCGAAATACCGCCGCCGCACCGCCTTCAACAGTCTGTTTTTTGTCTGCCTGGTGATCCCTTACTTCGCCATCTACACCTTCCTGCCGTCGATTCTGCAGGTGATGGGGCTGAACAATAACTTCACCACCGACCTGCTGCTGAACGCCCTGCTGATCGTCGGCGCGCTGCTCGGGATCCTGCTCACCGTGGTCTGCTCACGCCGTGGCTTCCTGATCGGTTCCTTTGTCTTCCTCGCCGCCTGCCTGGTGATGCTCAGCATTATTCCGGTCAGCCAGTCCGGCTGGTTAATTCTGTTCTTTGCCGCCTTCACGCTGGTGATGTCGGCGGTCAGTAATCTGGTGGGCGTCTTCCCGGCCGAAAGCTTCCCGACGGAAGTGCGGTCGATGGGCGTCGGCTTTGCCACCTCCATGAGCCGCCTGGGCTCTGCCATCGGCACCGGCTTACTGCCGTTGGCCATTCTGAATTACGGCATGCAGGCCACCACCGGCATGCTGGCGCTGGTGCTCGTCATCGGTGCCATTGTCTCTCTCGCCTGGGCGCCTGAAACCAAAGGGCTAACCCTGGTTGATGCCGCTCACGACCCGGCCCAGCGCCACGGCAATGCCGCCGCTGAACCGGCTAAATAACGCTCACGCTTAACAGGAGAAGTCTCGTGGAAATGTATATCGGAGAAGGGTTTGAAGGTAACGGCGTTAACGCCTCGCACATCAACATCATGATTGGCCCGCGCAGCGGCGTCGTCGGCCAGGCGTTTTCCAGCAGCCTCGCTTCACCAAGCCAGGGCCACTGCCCGTTTATGGTGGTGATCAAACCTAACGTTCCGGCCAAACCGATGACGCTATACGTCAACAAAGCGGAAATCAGCGGCGAGCTGCACGGCAATGCGACCTGGGGCGCGTCCCAGGCCGCCATCGCCAAAGCGGTAACCGAAGCGCTGCTGGACGGCACGCTGCCGGCGGAAGCGGAAGACGAATGGTGCATCGTCACCGCTAACTGGGTGAACCCCGGCTGTAACGACATCGACGAGGTTTACCACAACAACTACCGCGCCTGCCGTCAGGCCATTCGCGCAGCGATGGGCAAATTGCCGCAGCGCAGCCAGATTGCTGACGCCCTGCCGCAGCTCGGCAATCCTTTCTACACCCCAAAAGCCTGAGGAGGCGAAATGGAATACGTCAACCTGGGCCACAGCGGCCTGAAAGTCTCTCGCCTGTGCCTCGGCACCATGAACATGGGCAGCAAACAGTGGAAGCCGTGGATTTTTGACGAATCACAAAGCGAGCCGCTGATCCGCCACGCGCTGGAGTCCGGCATTAACTTTATCGACCTCGCCGACTTTTACTCCAGCGGCGCCGGGGAAGAAGTGGTCGGCAACGTGTTAAAACGCATTGCCCGCCGCGACGACCTGGTTCTCACCACCAAAGTGGGTTACCCGATCGGCACAGGCTTTAACAACCAGGGCCATTCGCGCAAGCACATTATGGAAAGCATCGACGGCAGCCTGAAGCGCCTCGGCACCGACTACGTCGATATCTACATGCTGCACTACTTCGACGTGAATACACCTGTCGAAGAGACCTGGGCGGCGATGAACGACATCGTGCGCAGCGGTAAAGCGCGCTACGTCGGCGTTTCCACCATGTACACCTGGCAACTGGCGAAAATCCTTTGGTGCTGTGAGCGCAACGGCTACGCGAAACCTATCAACATGCAGCTGCAGCTGAACTGCGCCTACCGCGAAGAAGAGCGGGAAATGATCCCCTTCTGCCGCGACCAGGGGCTTGGCGTGTCGGTGTTCAGCCCGCTCGCCCGCGGCCTGCTGAGCTGCGACTTTACCTCCGTGCGCAATCAGACCGACTTCTTCACCCAGGAAATGTATGCGGATGCCACCTCCCGCAACGTCGCCCAGTCGGTCAGCCATGTCGCTCAGCTACGCGGCCTGCCTCCGGCGCAAATTGCTCAGGCGTGGGTACTGAACCATCCAGGCGTGGACTGCATGCTGGTTGGCGCAGATTCCGTGCAGCAAATTGACAGCGCCATTGCCGCTCTCGGCACCTCGCTCGCTGAAGACGAGCGCTACGAGCTGGAGCGCAACTACACGCCGTGCGACGTCATCAACGACTACACCGCAGGCAAACGCATCGCGCGAGAAGGCCGTGCCGCACGCGGCTTGTTTATTGATAACGTAACGACAAGGAATATCGCATGAGCAACTTTGACGCCCTGGTTCGCACCGGTTGGTATTGCAACGGTGAATGGCGAGATACCGCCGAGCGCTACGCCGTTTTGAACCCGGCCACCGATGACGTTGTTGCCCAAGTGGCAAACGCCGGAGCAAAAGAAACCGAGGCGGCGATTGCCGCCGCCCATGCCGCCCTGCCCGCCTGGCGCGCATTAACGGCCAAAGCCCGCTCGCAAATCCTCCAGCGCTGGTTCGCGCTGATCATGGAGCATCAGGCCGAGCTGGCGGAGCTGATGGTGACCGAACAGGGCAAAGTGCTGGCGGAAGCCAAAGGCGAAGTGGCCTATGCCGCAAGCTTTATCGAATGGTTTGCCGAAGAAGCCAAACGTGCCAACGGCAAAACCATTCCGTCGCCGAAGACCGGAAACCAAATCCTCACCTTTAAAGAGCCGGTTGGCGTCGTGGCGGCGATCACCCCGTGGAACTTCCCGTTAGCGATGCTGACCCGCAAACTCGGCCCTGCGCTGGCGGCAGGCTGTACCGCCGTGATTAAACCGGCAAACGAAACGCCGCTCTCTGCCTTCGCGCTTATCGTACTGGCTGAACAGGCTGGCGTCCCGGCGGGCGTAATCAATGCCGTGACCGGCAACACGGTGGCGATCGGCAGCACCCTGATGGCAAGCCCGACGGTACGTAAAATCTCCTTCACCGGCTCCACGCCAACCGGCAAGCTGCTGATGCGTCAGGCGGCGGATACCGTGAAAAAACTGTCGCTGGAGCTGGGCGGCAACGCCCCGTTTATCGTCTTTGACGATGCGGACATTGATGCTGCCGTGGAAGGCGCGATGGCGGCTAAGTTCCGAAATAGCGGGCAAACCTGCGTGTGCGTTAACCGTTTCTACATCCAGGCAGGCGTGTATGAGCAGTTTGTTGAGAAACTTGCCGCCGCCGCACGGGCGCTGAAAGTTGCCCCAGGCCTGACGCCGGGCGCCCAGCAGGGGCCGCTGATTCACCAGAAAGCGGTTGAGAAAGTGGAAGCTCACGTGAAGGATGCCCTTGAGCATGGCGCACGCCTGCTGTGCGGCGGCGAGCGTCACGCTCTCGGCGCATCGTTCTACCAGCCTACCGTGCTGGCCGACGCCACCGAAGCCATGCTGCTGGCCCGCGAGGAAACCTTCGGCCCGCTGGCGGCCTGCTTCCGCTTCAGCGGTGAGCTGGAGGCGATTGAGCGCGCTAACGCCACGCCGTTTGGCCTGGCGGCCTATCTCTACACCCGCGATCTGGCTCGCGCCTTCCGCGTCACCCAGCAGTTGGAAAGCGGCATGGTTGGTGTTAACGAAGGCATAATTTCTACGGAAGTGGCGCCTTTCGGCGGCGTGAAGGAGTCGGGTCTCGGCCGCGAGGGCTCTGACTGCGGGCTGGAAGAGTATCTGGAGACTAAGTACGTGAATCTGGGGGGGTTGCTGTAGCAGCGAATACGGTTTGGATCGGTTATGGTCTGTGTTGGATCGGCTAAGGTCTGTGTTGGATCGGCTAAGG